>MAAU01000081.1 GCA_002162825.1 Gammaproteobacteria bacterium 54_18_T64 | reverse complement strand
CAACCAGGCCTTCGTGGGCGTCGATGAGTAAAATCACCACATTGGCGTCGTCAATCGCCTGCAGGGTTTTAACGATGGAGAATTTTTCCACCGTTAATGAAACGTTTTTACGACGCCGTACACCGGCCGTGTCGATCAGCGTGTATTGCTTGCCATTGCGTTCGTACTCGATATAAATACTGTCGCGGGTGGTACCCGGCTCGTCGTAGACCACGACGCGTTGCTCGCCGAGCAGGCGATTCACCAGTGTCGATTTACCGACATTGGGGCGACCCACCACGGCCATCTTAATGCCGGAGGCTAATTTATTATTGCCCTCGGCATTTTTGGGAAAGCGGTCGAGGGCTTTGGCCATTAGGGTTTTCACACCGCGACCGTGGGTCGCCGTGGTCGGGTGTACCTCGCCAATGCCCAAACGATAGAAATCCGCCAGGGCGACATCGGGATCGACACCGTCAATTTTATTCACCACCAGCAACACCGGCAGTTCTTTTTGCCGCAGGCGGCGGGCAATCGCCTCATCCACCGGGGTTAATCCGGCGCGGGCGTCGACGATGAAGAAGATCAGGTCGGCCTCTTCCATCGCCAACTCTGACTGACGCGCCATGGCCGAATCGATGCCCTCTTCTTCGCCGGTAATACCGCCGGTATCGACCACCATATAGCGCTGCTCGTCGATCACCCCCTCGCCGAACTTGCGATCGCGTGTCAGACCGGAGTAGTTGGCCACCAGGGCATCCCGGCTGCGGGTGAGTCGATTAAACAGGGTGGACTTGCCCACATTGGGACGTCCGACAAGAGCAATTACAGGTAACATAGGCCGTGGATATCAGAGAAATCAAAAGGGATCAAAGGGATCAGAAACAATAGAAGAAGCCCGAACTGTCTAATCCGGGCTCTGATTCTGACTTAACAGGGTGTATTTTACACGAAATGCACGCACATTACGGCAAGCTAAAATTGCCGTGCTCTACTTGAGGCTTATTCGGCAATGATTTGATAAGCGGTGAGGTCGCCGTCATTGTCCTGAACAAAGATCAGCTCCCCATCGGTCGCCATCGCCACCGATACGCCATCGCCATCGACTTTTACGCGACCCGCGACGGAGCCATCGGTCTGGGACAGTGCGTGTAAAAAGCCCTCACCATCCGCCACTAGCACATAGCTACCCACCACCAGGGGCGGCGTCAGCTTACGGCGCAGAAAATCGGTGTTGCTCCACTCCGCCCGTCCACCCGAAGATCTTAAACGCAGCACCTTATCATCGGTGTCGGCAACAAAGAGACGACCCGAGCCAAAGGCCGGTGGGTGGTAGCTGGAGCTTGCTTGCGCCCACAGTTCTCGGCCCGTGCCGAGACTAAAGGCCCCTGCGCGCCCCTGATAGCTGGTGGCATAGATCACGCCACCACCCATCACCGGGCTATTCACATCGATCATTTTTTCGAGTTCGGTTTTACCCTCGGCAGTGGCCAGCTTCGCCTCCCAGAGCAGGGCACCCGTGGCCGTATTCAGTGCAACCAGTTTGCCATTGGCGAATCCGGTAATCACCATGCGCTCTGTCACCAGAGCTGTCGCCGTGCCCCTGAGGGTCAAAACCGGGACCTCAACGGTATAACGCCAAAGCTCTTCACCAGTGGCGACAGAGAGACCATAGACCTTGCCGTCCTGAGTCTGCGTCACCAGGAGTTCGCCCTGTGCTACGGGAGCGGAGAGAATTTCACTACTCAGGTTAACGCGCCAGCGCTCTTCACCCGAGGCCGCATCGAGGGCAATCAGCTCACCCTTTGGCGTGCCAACGGCGGCCAAACCGCCACCCACACCAACACCGCCCGAGAGGGGAAGATCGAGGTCACTGCGCCACAGAAGCTCACCACTGGCCACGGACCAGGCGCTGACCCGACCCTTATTGCTGGCCGCATAAACATTGCCATCCGCCACTGACGGGCGCAGTGTTTGCTGATAGACATCGTCGCTAGAGCCGATGGATTCACGCCAGATTTTTTTGATTTTTACCGTGGCGTCGATGTCGCCAAGATCCTTTGGCTCGCTATCGGCCTCATCTTTTTCGTCATCAAAAACTGAATCATCAAAGCTTGCCTGCGCGTCAGCTTCGGGCTGACTACTCGCCTCGCCCTTATCATCACTACCCAGCCAGCTACAGCTACTTAACAAGGTGACGCAACAGAGTACTGCCAACAGGCGAATCATGATTCGTCACCATTGCCGCCTTCCATCGTCGCACTCGCCTCGCCTGCGCTCGCTCCGGGCACGACAATCGCGGCCGGCAAAACCTGGTTGAGCTTCAGCTCGATCAGGGCCTTGAGGCGCTGATCATCGCTGCCAATGGCTGCGAGTGCCGCCTGATAGGCCGCCCGAGCCGCCAGCTGATTGCCGGCAAACAAATGAATGTCACCGCGTAACTCCGCCACATTGGCCAGGATGGCCGGCGGCGTTTCAGCCTCGAGTAGGCTTAAAGCTTCGGGGTAGTTCTTCCGGCCCATTTCCAGACGTGCCAGACGCATACGTGCAATGTGGGACAGCTCCTCGCCCTGGGTATTGTCGATGACGGCCTGTAGTTCTAGCGCCGCATCATCGAGGCGCTTTTCGGCCACCGCCAGTTTGGCCAATAACAGACCCGCATAATTGGCGTACTGGCTACCGGCGTAGTCCTTTTTCAATGATTCCGACTTCTCGACCATGGCCTCACGCTGCTCATCGAGCAGTGCGCTGAGGGGTGCCTGGGAGGCGATATCCATCATCTCGATATATATTAGCGAACCCATTTCAGTACGCGCTTTTTTATTGCCCTGCCACTGTTGCCAGGCATACCAGCCCGCCACACTGAGGGCAATAATCAGCACCCACTGCAGGCCGTTTTCCTTCCACCACTGCTTCAGGGATTCGAGTTGTTGTTCGTCGGTAAGATGTTCAGCCACGTTTTAATTCCATTACATTATATTAGTTAGGGACGGCAGTCTTACAATGAAAACTGCAACTCCTCAATTTAGTCAACACTACTCAGTTTCAAAGCGCCGGCTCTCACCGTAGAGTTACGCTACCCCTCATTTAAAAGGGCAACGGCCTCGTCGATGGAAACTGTTACCTGATCTTTATTTTGGCGCAAATATTTTATTGTTAGCCTGCCCGACTGCGCCTCATCTTCACCGACAATCAACGCGATATCGGCACCGCTGCGATCGGCTTTTTTCAACTGATTCTTGAAACTGCCACCTCCGCAATGGTTCTGTAAACGCAGCTGTGGGCATTGAGTCCGCAACTCTTCACTCATCAACAGTACTGCCGTCGACACGTCGCCGACCGCAACCAGGTAGGCATCCAGGTGCCGGCCGACACTATCAGGCACAGCCCCCACGGCGTCAAGTAACAGGGCCAAACGCTCCTCCCCGAGACCGAAGCCAATTGCCGGTGTCGGCTTGCCGCCGAGCTGCTCGACCAGGCCATCGTAACGGCCACCGGCACATACCGTGCCCTGAGCACCCAGCGCATCGGTAACCCATTCAAAAACGGTTTTACCGTAATAGTCGAGGCCACGCACCAGTTTATGGTTGATTTCGTAGGCCACCCCCGCCGCATCAAGCAAAGCACAGAGTTGCGCGAAATGGGCCTGGGATTCCTCATCGAGAAAATCATCGAGCTTTGGAGCCCCGCTGAGGATCTCCTGGGTCTGCGGACTTTTACTGTCGAGAATGCGCAGCGGATTGGTCTCGAGTCGACGTTGGCTATCGGCATCGAGCTGATCTTTATGAACGCTCAAATAAACCACCAGAGCCTCGCGAAATGTCGCCCGACACGCCGCCGTACCCAGTGAATTCAATTGTAGGGTGAGGTGTTCGCTAATGCCCAGCTCACGCCACAAGCGGGCTGTCATGGTCAGGAGCTCGGCATCGATATCCGGCCCTTGTAGACCAAAGACCTCGGCACCGAACTGGTGAAACTGGCGCAGGCGACCCTTTTGCGGACGCTCGTAGCGAAACATCGGGCCGCGATACCAAAGGCGTTGTATTTGATTATAGAGCAGGCCGTTTTGTTCACTAGCGCGCACGCAACCGGCGGTGCCCTCCGGACGCAGGGTGATACTCTCGTCATTGCGGTCGGCAAAGGTATACATTTCCTTTTCGACGATGTCGGTGACCTCGCCGATGGAGCGCTTAAACAATTCGGTGCTCTCAAGGATGGGGAAGCGAATTTCCCGGTAGCCGTAGCTTTGTAACACGCTAAGGATTTTGTCTTCGAGGTATTGCCAAAGGGCCGATTGCTCCGGCAGCAAGTCGCTCATGCCCCGCAGGGACTGTATTTTACTCAAGTTGCTAACTCTCTCTTTAATCAGTAACAGCGTGATCGCTGCCAATCAGTTGTTCCCGCGCAGCGGCTTTTTCTGCGGCTTTAGTGCGAATGGCGTGCTCCAGATCGTCGACCAGGTTGTCCGGGGCAATCTTGGTAAAGGGTTTACCATCGATATACAGCAGGCTTTTGGGCGAGCCCCCGGTCAAACCCATATCCGCCACCTTGGCCTCACCCGGGCCATTGACGATGCAGCCAATGACCGCCACATCCATCGGTTCGCGAATATCATCGAGCCTGCTCTCCAGGGCCTCCATGGTTTTAATGACATCAAAATTTTGCCGGGAACAGCTGGGGCAGGCAATAAAATTAATGCCCTTGCTGCGCAAACGCAGGCTTTTTAACAGATCCCAGCCGACTTTAATCTCTTCAATCGGGTCTGCCGCCAGCGAGACCCGCAGGGTATCGCCAATACCATCGAGCAGCAGCGCACCAATGCCGACCGCGGACTTCACCGTGCCCGCGCGCAGGCCACCGGCCTCGGTAATACCCAAATGCAGGGGGCAATCAACCTGATCGGCAATCAGACGATAGGCCGCCAGAGTCATGAAAATATCGGAGGCCTTGAGGCTCAACTTAAAATTATCAAAATTCATTTTATCGAGAATATCGATATGACGCAGCGCCGACTCGACCATAGCCTCAGCGCTCGGCTCACCGTATTTACGCTCTAGGTCCTTGCCCAGGGAGCCCGCATTGACACCGATGCGAATGGGAATATTCAGGTCTCGAGCTTTTTCGACGACCGCGCGCACGCGATCGTCGCGGCCAATATTACCGGGGTTAATACGCAGGCAGTCGACACCGAGATCGGCCACTTTGAGAGCAATTTTGTGATCAAAATGAATATCGGCAACCAGCGGTACCGTCACCTGCTGGCGAATTCGGCCAAAGGCATCGGCGGCGTCCATCGTCGGCACGGAGACGCGGACAATATCGGCCCCGGCATCGACAATACCCTGGATTTGCGCCACCGTTGCCGGCACATCACAGGTGTCGGTATTGGTCATGCTCTGGATGGCAATCGGCGCATCACCGCCTACGGCCACATCGCCAACCATTAGCTGGCGACTGACACGGCGTTTAATGGGGTTTTCAGCAAACATCTTAAACCTGTTAATTAATACTACTTACAACGCTCTCTCGCCTTGTTGGTCGCGAGGAGAATTCATTGTCGCCAGGACTGAAGGCGTCAAACCGGCCTCACTGAGTCGGTAATAAATCCTTGTACTGCAGGGAATCTTTGGCACCGGAAAACAAACTGCCAACAGTCTTTTCCCGCCGCTTCAACCACTCCTTATACTCGAGGGTTTCCTTGGCATAGGGGAAAAGATTTCTCAAGGCCAGGGCCTTGCTCGCCTCGGCATCTTTATTGCCAAAGGCGTGCTCAAGGCGCACCGCCAGCCAGAGTCCCCGTGGCGATGGCTGTGACAGCTCTTCGTAGCGATCCAGAAAGCGCTTGGCCTTGGGGTAATCCCCCGTGTCAAAATAAACCTCGGCAAGCTCCAGGTAGGGGCTCGCCAATTTAGGGCTTAACCGGAGGGCTTTCATCCAGGCTTGTTGCGCCTCTTCGGGCTTCGACATTTGCCTGGCGATAAGGCCAAGACTCAAAAACACCTGACCGCGACGGTGGTAATTAATATCTTCTGAGGCAACAAGAAACTGTTTTTCAGCATCCTCATAACGCCTATGGCGCAACAGAAAAACCCCGTAGTTATAACGCACACTTGTCAGGTCGGGCTGTATTGCAATGGCTTTTTTAAAATGTTGCTCTGCCAGGGTATTCTCACCCTCCATTTGAAACAGCAGGGCCATGCCATTATGAGCCGCACCGGAGCGCTTGTCCCTATCGAGAGCCTTGAGAAAGTTAAAGCGCGCCCGCTGTCGTTCGCCCTCGCGGAGATAGCCAAGGCCCAACTGCACATAGGTTTCCGCAGCCTCTTTGACTTTGTCCCTGCTGGCCTCATGGCGACTGGCAGCGGCAGCGCTACCGGCACTGTTAGCAATGGATTTATTATAAGTCACATCAGTCGTCGTGCAGGCACTACTCAATATCATAACCAAGGCCAAACTCAAGCTTGTCGCCAGCTGCCGCTTCATCTCATCTCCCTTTTAATCGCACCAATGTCGTCATCGTCGCACTCGCCAGGCTCGCTCAAGCGGGCATAATACGCACGGCTTCCAGGCCTTGCTCCTGTTGCTGGCGATAGCGCTGACTGCGCTTGGTTCTGTCATTGACCTGCCCCGCTAATTGCCCGCAGGCGGCGGCAATGTCCTCGCCGCGCGTGGTTCTCAGCGTCACAGTGTAACCCGCTTCAATAAGGATATCGCGAAAGCGATAGAGGGCATTATTCGACACCCGCTGATAGTCCGACTGGTCAAAGGGATTAAAGGGAATCAAATTGATTTTACAGGGTGTATCCACTAACAGCGCCGCCAATTCTCGGGCGTGCTCGGGGCGGTCGTTGATCTCGCGCATCAAAGTGTATTCAACGGTGATTTTGCGGCGTTTATCCGGCAATTTAGCCAGATAGCCCTGCGCCGAACGCAACAGTTCGGCGATCGGGTATTTGCGGTTCAAGGGTACCAGCTGATTGCGCAGCTCATCATTGGGCGCATGGAGTGAGATCGCCAACGAGACATCGGTGACATCGCCTAGTTTATCGAGAGCCGGTACTACGCCCGCGGTGCTCAGGGTGACGCGGCGCTTCGACAGGCCGTAGGCGCAGTCGTGCATCATCAGGTTCATGGCATCGACCACATTATCGAAATTGAGCAGGGGCTCGCCCATGCCCATCAATACCACATTGCTGATGACTCGATCTTTCGTGGGGTCGAGGGAATCGAGAGATTTTGCCGCGATCCACAACTGGCCAATAATTTCGGCGGCACTGAGGTCGCGATTAAAGCCCTGCTTGCCGGTTGCACAAAAGCTGCAATCCAGGGAGCAGCCAATTTGCGAGGACACACACAGAGTACCGCGCTTGCCCTCGGGGATGAACACCGTTTCGATGCAGCTACCGCCGGCAACACGCACCAACCACTTGCGCGTACCGTCTTCAGAGACCTGTTCGCTAACCAGCTCGGGTAAATTAATTTCAGCCAGGCCGGAAAGCTTGGCCCGCAGGGCTTTCGACAAGTCGGACATGGCGTCAAAATCGATCACTCCACGCTGATGCATCCACTGCATCACCTGCTTGACGCGAAAACGCTTCTCACCCAGCTCTTCAAAAAACGCGGCGAGTTTGTCCTCACTCATACCGAGCAGATTCACTTTGTCCACACTCGTCTTGTCACTCGATCCAGTAGTCATGCCAGAATCGTCAAACCCCACGTTTGTTGTCACCATCGTCAATCCTCACCGCGCTCATCATCGTTGCCCTGAGCCAGCCGCTAAATGCAGGCTGGCGCCAGGTACAGGTATTAACGGGGGCAGATTTCTTCGGCAGCGAAGAAATAGGCAATTTCTCTCCCTGCAGAGGCCGCTGAGTCGGAACCGTGTACCGCATTGGCATCAATAGTCTCGGCGAAATCTGCGCGAATGGTACCGGCCTCGGCCTCGGCTGGGTTGGTGGCACCCATCAGGTCACGGTTGGTGGCAATGGCATTTTCACCTTCGAGTATTTGCACTACAACTGGGCCAGAGGTCATAAAACCCACCAGGTCGGCGAAGAAGGGGCGCTCTTTGTGCTCGGCATAGAAACCACCGGCTTTTTCTTCGGAGAGCTGAAGAAGCTTGGCGCCAACTACCTGCAGCCCGGCCTTCTCAAAGCGAGCGATAATTTCGCCAATAACGTTTTTTGCAACTGCATCGGGTTTGATAATTGAAAGCGTGCGCTCTATTGCCATGAATACTGAACTCCAGAATATAACTTCCACCACCAGCGGCAGAAATAAAGGGGGTCGTATTTTACTCTTAGAGCAGCGGGCTTACAAGAAAGCGATCCGCGTCAAGCCGCCAGTAGTGAGCGGAACTGCTCAACCGGTACCGGCATACTGAAATAGGCACCCTGGTAGGTATCGCAACCGACCGTGCGCAGCACCTCAAGGGAGTCCAGGTCTTCGACCCCCTCCGCTGTCACGTGCAGGCCGTATTGTCGCGACACCGCAAGAATGGCTTCCACCACCCCGCGGCTATCGGGGTCGTTGTGAATATTGCGGATAAATTCGCGGTCGATTTTCAGCAGGTCAAAGGGCAGGCGCTTGAGGTGAACCATCGAAGAATAACCAATGCCAAAATCATCAATGGAGAACTTCGAACCCAGGGCCTTAATTTGCAGCATTTTTTTGATCACCGCATCGATATCTTCGATGATGAGGTTTTCGGTCACCTCAAAATTAAGATATTTGGGATCAATTTCATAGCTGCGTAAACTGTGTTCAATGACCTCGAACAACTCCGGGTCATTGAACTGGCGAGGGCTGATATTGACACTCATTTGCATGTTGTCGCCCCACAGCCCCCCGTCGAGAAAGCTGCGCACGTATTCGCAGGCGGTGCGAATCACCCAGTGACCGACATCGACAATCAGGCCAGAGGCCTCGAGCAGGGGAATAAACTCCGCCGGCATATTAGTCACGCGGTCGGTATTAATCCAGCGCAGCAAGGCCTCGCCACCAACCACGCGACCGTCGTCAATGGCGATCTTGGGCTGTACATAGAGGGCGAATTCCTGATTATCGAGGGCCTTGCGCAGTCGCGTATTCATGACGATTTGCTGCTGAGCTTTCTCACCGATGCTGCGATCGTAAAAAGCAATGCCATTGCGACCCATGCGCTTGGCCTCATACATCGCCGTTTCAGCATATTGCAGGGCCCGATCGGGGGCGAGATCAGCCTCGTCCAGCAGGGCGATGCCAACACTGGCAGTGAGGCTAAATTCGTTTTCGCCATCGCTAACCGGCTGGGCAATAGCGAGCTGTATTTTTTCAGCCAGGCTGCGCCCATCGGCCATCGCCTGCTCGGGGTTAGCGCCAATATGCTTGACCAAGAGCACGAATTCATCGCCACTGATGCGCGCCAGTAGCATATTCTCATCGACGAGAGCGGAGACAACTCGACCCAGCTTAAACAGCACCCGGTCACCGACATCGTGACCCCAGGAGTCGTTGATATCCTTAAATTGATCGAGATCGACCAGCAATAGCGCCGATAACTGCGACTCACCAAGGCCAGCGGCCAAACAGTCACGTAGGTTTTCTATCAACAATTGTCGATTCGGCAACTGGGTCAGAGTATCGAAATAAATATCCCTATCCAGGTCGGGGTTGAGGGGGTGGTGGGGCGAATATATTTCCCGGCCGGCGAGTTTTTCCAATACCGCCGAGCGGCTATCGAGTTCATCCGGGGCAAAGGCCTTTTTAATGACAGACTGGACAGCCAGGTCCTGGCGATGAAGTGAGGTCTGCTCTTCGACAACAGCATCATCGCGACTAACAGGGTCGGCGCTACTCGATGCCTCGACAGTATCTACATCAAGGGTATCGGGCTCGACAGTGGCATCGCATACAGTTTCTGTACCTTCGGGCTCGGCAACATTCCCAGCAACGCCACTAGCCTGGCCTGGCGCTTTAACTGGGGGCTCAGACAACTCTGTCTCAGGTAAGACCGCAAGTTGGCGCTCCAGCAGGGTAACGATGATTTCGCTGACACCATTGCCGGTGACACGTATATCGAGACTTTCCTCGCTATGGCCGAATCCGGGGTGCCACTCGAAGCTCTCAACACCCTGCTCAAGCGCAGTATTAAGCTCTTGCTTGAGGGTAATTAAAGCCAGGGATTCATCGAGGGGGCTTTCCAGCAGGGAGGAACCGAGCAGAGCACGGCGCTCACAGGCCAGAATTTTTTCGGCGCGGGGGTTACATTCAACACAAACACCGTAGACAAACACCAGGGTGCCAAAGGGTGAGTGCTCGAGAAGAGACTGGTAGAGCGCTGTTTTATAATTATTGGCTGGAGGACTCGACTCAAAACTCATAGGTAGCTACCGTAAGTACAAAACCGTGTTGGCGAGCCATCCTGGCCACATCAACAGTCTATCCCAGCTCGTCCATCCATGCCATTTGTATGGCTTCGAGTATTTTTTCACCACAGCGATCGGGGTCATCATCGAAACCCGGGAGGGCCATTACCTTGGCCCTCAGGTCGACAAAATTAATGGTCGCCGGATCCGTATCGGCCCAGGCTTCACTCAGCTCGATGGCGATATCCTGTACATCTACCCATTTCAATTGCATGTCACTACTCCCCTGTTGCGCTATCGCAAGCTCTTAATGCCGCTCCGATACCATATTGAGTGTGTACTTTGGAATTTCCACCACCACATCTTCCTCCGCAACAATTACCTGGCAACTCAGGCGCGAATCCGGGTCGACGCCCCAGGCCTTGTCCAGCAAGTCTTCTTCCAAATCATCGGCCGGCTCGAGATGTTCAAAGCCCTCGCGGACATAGACATGGCAGGTGGTACAGGCCGCTGCCATTTCACAGGCATGCTCAATTTCAAGACCATTGCGCAAGGCCGCCGAGCAGATCGATTCACCGCTGACGGCCTCTATCACCGCGCCCTCGGGGCAAATTTCCGGATGGGGTAAAAATACAACTTTTGCCATGTTATTGATCCGCCTCAAATTCTTCTAAACGATGGCCCGACAAGGCGCCTTTGATCGCCAGGTCCATGCGTCGCGCCGCGAAATCTTCACTGAGTTTGGCGACACTTTCAATTTGGCGCTGTAACTCGCGGTGATCACTGCTCGCCTGCCGCACCCGAGCCAGGTCGTGAACAGCCTGGCCCAGGCAGCCCTGCTGCGCATCATCCAGCAAGCGTTCGCCGTCTTGTGCCAGTGCCGCACTAATATCTTCAATTAAACGATCGGCTTCCACCTGTTGCTCGCGTAGGGCGCGGGCCTGCATATCCTCTTTGGCGTGGGCAAAAGAATCGAGCAGCATCTGACTGATTTCATCATCGGCCAGGCCATAGGAGGGCTTCACCTCAATTCTAGCCTGCACCCCGCTGTTAATTTCCTCGGCCGCGACATTGAGCAGACCATCGGCATCGACCTGGAAGGTAATGCGGATTTTCGCGGCACCGGCCGCCATCGGGGGGATGTCGTGGAGTTCAAAACGCGCCAGAGAACGACAATCACTAACCAACTCGCGCTCGCCCTGCACGATATGCACCGCCAAAGCGGTCTGACCATCCTTGAAGGTGGTAAATTCCTGGGCTTTCGCCACGGGAATCGTGGTGTTGCGGTGGATCACCTTTTCCACCAGACCGCCCATGGTTTCCAAACCCAGGGACAGAGGAATCACATCGAGCAGCAACATTTCATCGCCGGGCTTATTGCCCACCAAGACATCGGCCTGTAGGGCGGCGCCAACGGCCACCACGGTATCGGGGTCAATACTGACCAGCGGTGGTCGGCCAAATAAGTGCTCAACCTTGTCACGCACCCGCGGCATTCTGGTCGAACCACCCACCATCACCACATCGATGATGTCCTCGGCGCCGACACCGGCATCGCGCAGGGCCCGCTTGCAGGCACGCAACGTTTTATCGATCAGAGCATCAACCCCACCGTGTAGTTGTCCCCTGTCGAGTTCTCCCCGCCAACCTTCAAAAGCCACGCTGACCTCATCCTGTTGAGACAGGCTTTCCTTCGCATCGCGGGCAAGATCCAGTAAAGCGCGCTGTTGAGAAGCACTTAAAGTGTCTGCCAGGCCCGCCTGCTGCTGTATCCAGCTAACAATGGCCGCGTCAAAATCATCCCCGCCAAGAGCAGAGTCGCCCCCCGTTGCCAGCACCTCGAACACCCCCCGCGACAAGCGCAAAATGGAAATATCAAAGGTGCCACCACCGAGGTCGTAAACGGCAATCAGTCCGGAATCATTCTTATCCAGGCCGTAGGCAATGGCCGCCGCCGTCGGTTCGCTGAGCAGACGCAATACTTTGATGCCCGCCAGCGTCGCCGCATCTTTAGTGGCCTGGCGCTGGGCTTCATCGAAATAGGCGGGCACGGTTAATACGGCGCCATCCAGGGGGCCGTCCAGCGCCTCTTCGGCCCGGCGATTAACGATTTTTAATATCTCGGCAGAGGCTTCCACCGGGCTGATATTGCCGGCACGGGTGACAAAACGCACCATGCCCTCGCCCTCGGCAAAGTCATACACGCTATCGTCAATACTCTCCCGTCCCCGCCCCATAAAACGCTTGGCAGAAACGATGGTGTTTTTGGGGTCACTACTGGCCTGCGCTTTTGCCGCGCCACCAACGACGATGCCCTCGGCTTCATAGCGCACCACGGAGGGCAGTAAAACAGCACCCTGAGAATCGGGCAGAGCCTCGGCACTACCACTGCGTACCGTCGCCACCAGGGTATTAGTGGTACCCAGGTCGATGCCAACTCCCCGCCTTTGTTGGTGGGGTTCGGGCGACTGACCAGGTTCAGAAATTTGCAATAGTGCCAATGGGGTTACCTATCCAGCGAGTGTCTTTGGGGTTGGGAGTTTGTCTAAATACGTAGTTAAAACATTGCAGCTCAGCTCAGACCAGTCATCAAGCATCTTCCAGAGACTCTTCCAGACCAACAACTTCTATTTGCAACTTGTGGTAAAACTGCATTTTGGTCAGAACTTCAGCGCCGGCCTGGTAAGCTTGCTGCCCATAGTGCTCGGCAAACTGCCCATAGAGACTCGCCAGCTCGCTCGCCACCTCGCTGGCTATAAGCTCAAGATCAGCAAAGGGCTCAACTGCCGAAGTAACTGCAGACAGTTGTTCGCGCAGTTGCATTTGCGCCATTAAAAAAGCCACATCGTGAATAGTGGTGTTTTCACCGGAGCTATCCAGGCCGCGCAATTTTAGTAAATATGCCGCGCGCAGCAGCGGTGAACGCAGGGTGTCGTAGGCCTGGTTAACCGCAGAGGCCATCTGTACGGCCAGTCGCTGCTCCTGGGCGGACTTATCGGCAAAGCGATCGGGGTGAAAGCGGCGCTGTAAATCGAGGTAGTTATCACTCAGCACCTTGCCTTCAACATCATAAGCTTCTGGCAACCCCATGATTTGAAAGTAATCGTCGCTTAAGTTCACAGTACTACAACTTTGGCCGAGGTCAATCCAGGGGCATTAAATATTAAAGCTCTCGCCACAACCACACTCATCTTTAACGTTGGGATTGTTGAACTGAAAGCCTTCATTGAGCCCCTCTTTGACGAAATCGAGCTCGGTGCCATCAAGGTAAATCAGGCTTTTAGGGTCGACAAAAAGTTTCACATCACCAGCCGGGAAAACCTCGTCGCCGGGATCCGCCGCGTCGACAAACTCCAGTACATAGGACATACCCGAGCAGCCATTGGTGCGCACACCGAGACGGATGCCCTGACCCTTACCGCGGTTATTCAAATGGTTCGCAACGTGCTGCTGAGCCGCTTCACTCATTGATATAGCCATCTACTCTCTCCTCACTGCCTCACCAGGCTGCTCAGCCTTCACCGCGCTTTTTGCGTATGTCCTGAATGGCCGCTTGAATGGCATCTTCAGCGAGTACCGAACAGTGAATTTTCACCGGCGGCAGGGCCAACTCTTCGGCGATGTCAGAGTTTTTAATCTTGGCCGCATCTTCCAGGGTCTTACCCTTTACCCACTCGGTGAGCAGCGAGCTTGAAGCGATCGCCGAGCCACAACCGTAGGTTTTAAACTTGGCATCTTCAATTACGCCATCATCGTTAATCTGAATTTGCAGGCGCATTACGTCGCCACAGGCCGGGGCACCCACCATGCCGGTACCGACATTGAGCGCTTTATCGTCCAACACACCGACATTGCGGGGATTGTCATAATGATCGAGAACTTTATCACTGTAGGCCATAATTCACTTCCTCCGTTAGAGCCCCCACAAACGGGGCTCATCAATACATCTTACTGACACTGCTTCAATAGACTCTTGCTCAACTCATACCGACTCAAGAGTCTTAATGCGCAGCCCATTGCACCGTACTTAAATCGACGCCGGCTTTGAACATATCCCACAGCGGTGACAGCTCTCTGAGCTTGGTAACCGCGACAAGGACTTTTTCAATGGTGTAATCCACTTCTTGTGCCGTGGTAAAGCGGCCGATACTAAAGCGAATAGAACTGTGGGCCAGCTCGTCTTCCAAACCCAGGGCCCGCAGTACATAAGAGGGCTCAAGGCTGGCCGAGGTACAGGCGGATCCCGAGGACACGGCCAGATCTTTCAAGGCCATGATCAGCGATTCGCCCTCGACAAAGGCAAAGCTGACATTGAGATTGCCCGCCACATGCTGCTCGAGAGTACCGTTGAGATGGACCTCTTCCATATCCTTAAAGCCCTCCCACAAGCGCGTGCGCAGGGCGAGAATACGTGCGTTTTCCTCGTCCATCTCCTCACTGGCAATGCGAAAGGCCTCACCCATGCCAACGATTTGATGGGTCGGCAGGGTACCCGAGCGCATACCGCGTTCATGGCCACCACCGTGTGTTTGCGCCTCAATGCGCACCCGGGGCTTGCGGCGAACATAAAGAGCACCCATGCCCTTGGGGCCGTAAATTTTATGGGCTGAAAAAGACATTAGATCGACCTTCATTTCAGCCATGTCAATTTTGACCTTGCCGGCACTTTGCGCGGCATCGACATGAAAGAAAACACCGCGCTGACGACAAATCTCGCCAATTGCGGCAATATCGGTAATGGTGCCAATTTCGTTATTGACGTGCATCAGCGATACTAGGGTGGTGTCGTCGCGAATGGCATCGGCAACGGCCTCGGGGGCCACCAGGCCACTGGCACAGGGGTCGAGATAGGTAATTTCATAGCCCTCCCGCTCCAGCTGCCGGCAACTATCGAGCACCGCTTTATGCTCAATCTTGGAGGTAATGACGTGCTTGCCCTTGCGCTCATTAAAGTGAGCACAGCCCTTAATCGCCAGGTTATCCGACTCGGTGGCTCCCGATGTCCAAACAATTTCACGCGGGTCGGCATTGATCAAATTGGCAACCTGCTGACGGGCATCTTCAATCGCCGCCTCGGCCTGCCAACCAAAGGAGTGGGAGCGCGATGCCGCATTGCCATACACGCCATCCATGGTTAGGCAATCAGACATGCGCGCCGCCACGCGCGGGTCGACCGGCGTTGTCGCTGAATAATCGAGGTAAATGGGCAACTTCATTTCTAGCACTCCACAAGCCCCCCGGTAAAATCTAGATCTTCGCCAAATCGCGAATCTAGCCAGAGGGTAATACTGTTGATTGTCTTTACAGATTAAGCGCTTTCGCGTTAACCAGGGTTTCCGTATAAATGTCGCTATCTTTGGCGCCAGCTCGAGCTTGGCGTTCGCTCACCACCTTGACCTCGCGTCGGGCCGTCAAGGCACCGAGAGAAATACCGCTCAAAAAGGTGTGTATCTGTTGGCTTAGATCATCCCAAAGCTGATGGGTTAAACAGGCCTCACCATTTTGACAATCACCCTTACCCTGGCAGCTCGTTGAGTCGGTCGATTCATTAACCGCACTGATAATATCGGCAACATTAATGTGCTCACGATCACGACTAAGGCGATAGCCGCCACCGGGGCCACGCACACTAGCCACTAACTCGTTCTTGCGCAACTTGGCAAACAACTGTTCCAAATACGATAGCGATATGTCCTGGCGCTGGGATATTGCCGCCAAACTCACCGGGCCCTGCTCACCGTTCAATGCCAGATCGAGCATGGCCGTTACGGCATATCGACCTCGGGTTGTCAGCTTCATTTATCCGCCTCCAGGCAAACAGCGTCTCAATAAACAATGGGGTAATTATCAAATACCCGAGTCTTTTAGTCAAGTAAATACCCGAGTCTTTTAGTCGGGTAAATGACACCGGGGGAGCTAAGACTCCGAATCTTTGGGCGCCTCCACACCAGCAGGTTTTTTAGCAGAAGATTTTTCACTGGCAGACTCTTCACCGCCAGACTTTTCACTGGCAGAGAACACCGCCAGACGGCGGGCCGCATTCTGAATACCCGTGAGCACACCGCGCATAATCGATAGCTCCATGGCATCGAGACGAATGCGACCAAACAGACGGCGCAGACGCGGCATGGTTTGGCGCGGGTTATCACGGTCGTGAAAACCCAAATCAACCAGTGTTTGCTCGAGATGGGCGTAATAAAGTTCCAGCTCTTCTACCCGCGCCGGCGGCACATCCCAGTCACCACCCAGGAGCTGATCGCGCGGCTTCTCGCTATCGGCCAGAGCCGCCATTCTCACCTCATAGGTCAAAACCTGCACCGCAGCCGCTAAATTGAGGGAGCTGTAATCGGGATTGGAGGGAATATGCACGTGATAGGTGCACTTGTGCAGTTCTTCGTTTTTCAAGCCCCGGTCTTCACGACCAAAGACTATCGCCACGTCGTGCACTTCGGCCTCATGCCACAATTTTTCGCCACATTCACGGGGATTGAGCAGGGGCCAGGGGATGCGACGATCCCGCGCACTAGTGCCAACCACCAGTCCGCAACCAGCGATCGCCTCATCGAGACTCTCAACCACCACCGCCTGATCGAGCACATCGACCGCATTGGCCGCCCGCCAAACCGCACGATCCGCCGGAAAGTCTTTCGGCGCTACCAAATAGAGCCGACTCAAGCCCATGTTTTTCAACGCGCGAGCTGCCGCGCCGATATTGCCGGGGTGGCTGGTGTTGACCAAAACGACACGGATTTTATTAAAACGTTGCTTCATAACACTGGCTCACATTGGGCCCAATTTTCGGCGCGTAGTATAACAGAGAGGTTTAGCCAAAACAGTCATATATATGAGGAGCCCGCACTGTCACAGGCCCCGGCTTTTGCTACAATGCGCGCCTTTCAAAATCCAGGCGCGGAATACCCTATGGAACCAATGGTCAACATCGCACTTCGTGCGGCACGCAGCGCCGGAGATTTGGTAGTTAAGGCCTCTCAGCGCATCGATCGCCTGCAGATTAACGAAAAAAGCCAGAACGATTTCGTCACCGACATCGATCACATGGCAGAACAGGAAATCATCGATCAACTGCGCAGCGCCTACCCCGATCACTGCTTTATCGGCGAGGAATCCGGCACCATCAAAGGCAAAGACGGCGATTCCCAGTGGATCATCGACCCCATCGATGGCACCACCAATTTTATTCACGGCATCCCCCACTACGCCATCTCCATTGCCTTCCGGCACAAGGGGCGCATCGAACACGCCGTCGTTTACGACCCCATCAAACAAGAGGAATTCACCGCCAGTCGTGGCCGCGGCGCGCAACTGAATGGTTCGCGAATTCGCGTTTCGGGCCTCGAGCAGCCCCGCAGTGCACTATATGCCACCGGCATTCCCTTTAGCGGCAAGCCCTTTGACAATATGCAGGCCTACCTGGATTGCATGGCCGCCCTCGCCGACCAATCATCCGGCATACGCCGTATGGGCGCAGCCTCTCTCGACCTCGCCTATGTCGCCGCCGGGCGCATCGATGCCTTCTGGGAAATGTATCTACAACCCTGGGATATCGCCGCAGGCGTACTGCTGGTGAAAGAAGCCGGCGGCCGAGTTGCCGACTTCCAGGGTGGCGACGACTACCTGAATAAGGGCCACATCGTCGCCTGCACACCGCGCCTATTAAAGCCCACCCTAAAAACTGTCGGCAAACACCTCGGCCACTTGCGCTAGAGAGCTACCCCAGGTCCTCGGCAGCCAGTGAGCAATAAACCCCACCGACAACCCGACTCACCGTTCAAGATGCCTCTTGGGCGGTGTACAATATCCGCTGTTATTGAGAGGGCGCCATGAACTCAGAACAGGACTCCGAAAAAACCACCCACTTCGGCTTTAGCGAAGTGGCCGTCGAAAAAAAAGCCGAGCGCGTTGCCGACGTTTTCCACTCGGTCGCCGCCAAATACGACATCATGAACGACCTGATGTCCGGCGGTATTCATCGTCTCTGGAAGCGCACCACGATTGAATTATCCGGCGTGCGCCCCGGCCACTGTGTACTCGATATCGCCGGCGGCACCGGCGACCTCAGTCTCAAGTTTTCGCGTCTGGTTGGTGCACAGGGGCGGGTCATTCTCGCCGATATCAATGACTCCATGCTCGGTGTCGGTCGCGACCGCCTAATAGACAGCGGCGTGCTCAACAATATCAGCTTCGTGCAGGCCGACGCCCAATTTCTACCCCTTGCCGACAACAGCGTCGACTGCATTACCATCGCCTTTGGCCTGCGCAACGTCACCGACAAAGATCTCGCCCTGCGCTCGATGCTCCGGGTCCTGAAACCCGGTGGGCGCTTGCTGGTACTCGAATTCTCGAAACCGAAAAACCCCCTGCTGGCGAAAATTTACGACACCTATTCCTTTCAAATCTTGCCCCGCGTCGGCAAGTTGGTTGCCGACGACGCCGAGAGCTATCGCTATCTGGCCGAGTCGATACGCATGCACCCCGACCAGCAAACACTGAAAGGCATGATGAGTGATGCCGGCTTCCGTCACTGCCAGTACTACAACATGACCGGCGGCATTGTCGCCCTGCACCGAGGAATCAAGGGATGAACGACACAGCCATCGCGCTGGCCTGCGAGAGCATCGCCAGTGCACTCAATCACGCCCTTGAGTACGACCCACAGACGCCCCAGAAGCTCAGCAAGGTCGCCGGTAAAAGTCTGTTAATCGAAGCCACCCTGCCACGCGTCAGCATTGCCATCGTCTTCACCGAAAATCAGCTCATCATTACACCCAGCGATGAATGCCTGGCGGCCGCCATGGTGAGCGGTACCGCGCTTGCGCTAATGCGCTTTTTATTGGCCGGCGATATCGAGGCCGCCGAGAAATGCCAGGTCGACATCGACGATGAAGACGGGCTTATCGCCATCCTGCTAGCCCTTAGCCGTGACATCGACATCGACTGGGAAGCCCTGCTCGCCGAACATACCGGTGACGTAGCAGCCCACCTGTTCGGTGAATCACTGCGCAAGGCACAGCAATTTCAGCAAGATATTGTCACGCGCGGCAAAAATGGCTGGGCCACCTATAAAACTGACTGTGATACAGGCCAACCTGGCACCGATCAAGACGGCCACAGCAAAGCTCAATCTCCGCTGGATTTTGTTGGCGCTCAGCTCAAAGCCCTCTTGCCGTGAGTGAAGCCTAATGTCGCGCCTGACACGGGTTCTAAAAATAGCGCGTATCAGTCTGCGCTATCGCCTCGACACCTTTGCCAGTCGCTCTACACTTGGCGATATCAGCCCTCAGTCCACGCCTCTACTGCTACGCGCTATATTCTGGTTCACCGCCCGTCTGCCCGAACCCGAGGAATCTCGCGGTAAACGCCTACGCCAGGCGCTGGAAGAACTGGGCCCGGTTTTTATTAAATTTGGCCAACTCCTGTCAACGCGCCCCGACTTGATTCCCGCCGACATCTGCCGGGAACTGGACCACCTGCAGGATAACGTACCGCCCTTTGCATCGGCGCAATTTAAAGCCATTGTTGAACACTCACTGGGGCAACCGGTCGAGCAGCTATTCCAGAGTTTCGATACCAGCCCCCTGGCCTCGGCATCCATCGCCCAGGTACATGCAGCGGTCTTACAAGACGGCCGCGAAGTGATCGTCAAGGCCGTGCGCCCCGCTATTAAGGCCACGATTGAGCAAGACTGCTCGTTGATGCACACCCTCGCGCGCTGGATTGAAAAATACCTCGCCGACGGCAAGCGCCTGCGCCCGGTTGAGGTCGCACGCGACTACCGCACTACCATTCTCGACGAGTTAAACCTACAGCGAGAAGCCGGCAATACGGCACTGCTGCGCCGCAACTTTACAGACTCGGCCCTGCTTTACATCCCCGAAATTTATTGGCCCTACACCAATGAAGATGTACTGGTGATGGAGCGCATTTACGCTGCCCCCGTCACCGACATCGACACCCTGGCAGCCGCTGGCACCGACTTTAAGATACTCGCCGAGCGCGGTGTGGAGATTTTTTTCACCCAGGTGTTTGACCACAATTTTTTCCATGCCGACATGCACCCCGGCAATATTTTTGTCGACACAGCGAAACCCCAGCAACCGAAATATGTCGCCATCGATTGCGCGATTGTCGGCAGCCTTTCCGCCGACGACCAGTTCTACCTGGCCCGCAACCTGCTCGCCATCTTCCGTCGCGACTACCGCCAGGTCGCCGAGCTACATATCCTCGCCGGCTGGGTGAAACCCGACGCGCCCCTCAACGAGGTCGAATCGGCCGTACGCACCGTCTGCGAACCCATCTTTCAGCGCCCCCTCAAAGACATCTCTTGCGGTCAGTTATTGGTCAGCCTATTTCAAATGGCCCAGCGCTTTGACGCAGAAGTACAGCCCTCGCTCATCTTATTGCAGAAAACCCTACTCAATATCGAGGGCCTCGGTCGCCAGCTCTACCCCGACCTCGATCTCTGGGCCACCGCCCACCCCTTTCTCGAGCGCTGGATAGTACAGCGCTTCGAACCCGGCCAGGTTCTGAAGCAGGTCAAACGCCACGCCCCGGACTGGCTCGAACAACTGCCCCACCTGCCACAACTGGTCGTCGACTCCATGGAACAGGTCAAGCGCATCGACAAGACACTCAATGCGCGCCAGCCTCAAGGTCAGCTGCAGCCACCGCGCCAACGTAACAAGGCGCTGGTGGGCACTCTATTAGTGGGGCTCGGGCTCGGCAGCACTTACGGCGCTTTGAGCGACGCGGCGCAACAGGCAAGCTCACCGGGCTTATTGCTGATCGCCCTCGGTGCCTTGCTGTTACTGCTGACCTAAGGCTGGCATAATCCCGCGCCTGTAGACACCTACAGTCCACCCACTTAAGGACGCCCCGGCAACCATGAACGAATCCGCCGCGAGTAGCTGGCTCGAGCAAATCACCTGGAACGACCAGGGTTTAGTACCCGCCATCGCCCAAGATAAAGACAGCAATGAAATCCTGATGGTGGCCTGGATGAATCGCGAGGCCCTCAGTTTAACGCTTGCCGAAGGTCGTGCCGTTTACTGGTCCCGCTCGCGCCAAAAGCTGTGGCGCAAGGGCGAGGAATCGGGCCATGTGCAAACCATTAGCGAGATTCGTCTCGACTGCGATGACGATGTGATCGTGCTGAAAATCGAGCAAGTGGGCGGCATCGCCTGTCACACCGGCCGGCGCAGCTGTTTCTTCAAGGTCCTCCACGACGGGCAATGGCAGGCAGTCGAGCCCGTCCTTAAAGATCCAGCAACAATTTACAGCCCATCGACATAGGACGACTGAAGAAACTACTATGAACGATACACTGAGCCAACTCGACACCATTCTGGCGGCGCGAAAAGACGCTGCCGCCGACAGCTCCTATATCGCCAGCCTACATCTCAAGGGCTTAAACAAAATACTCGAGAAGGTCGGCGAGGAGTGCACCGAAACCATCATTGCCGCCAAGGATGCCGAGCAAAGTGGCGACAACACAGACTTGATAGCAGAAACCGCCGACCTGTGGTTTCACTCACTGGTAATGCTCTCTCACTTGGGCGAAAATGCCGATTCAGTTTTGGCGGAGCTTGCGCGCCGCTTTGGAATATCCGGTCTGGACGAAAAGGCCAGCCGCAAAAACACCTAGCTAGCCCCGACACAACGGCGGCCCGCTAGGAGAGAAGCAACGACAGAGACAGAGGTAGATATGGGATTAGGTGGAATTAGTATTTGGCAATTGTTGATCGTACTGGCCATCGTGGTATTGATTTTCGGCACCAAGCGCCTGAAGGGTATGGGCTCCGATCTCGGCGGTGCCTTAAAAGGCTTCAAAGATGCCGTTGCCACGGAGGATGACGCGAAAAAAGAGCAAAACCTCGAGGCTGACGACAAGGCAGACGCCGGCAATGGCACCCTCAACAAAGAACAAGCCGACGTTAGCGCCAAGGAAGAAAAAGCCGACAAAAGCGCCTGACACTTCGTTTTGTCTTAAATAGCCTCGCTTAAACCTGGATCAGACGCCATGTTCGACATTGGTTTTACCGAAATAATGCTGATCGCCGTGGTGAGCCTGGTGGTCATTGGACCGAAAAGGCTGCCCGAAACGGTGCGTTTCCTGGGTTACTGGGTCGGTAAACTGAAGCGATCGGTGCAGGGCGCACGGCAGGAAATGGAGCGCGAATTCGGCCTCGATGAAATACGTCGAGAGCTCTACAACGAAGAGCTATTGTCGCGCATGGAAGACGAGCGCCAACAGATAGAGCGTCGTTTGGGCTCCCCCACCACCCCCGTTGACGCGCCCGTTCCGGCCAATTTGCAAATTCCGGCCGAGGAAGACTTTATTGACGACGGGCCCGATGAGGCTCCAGGCCTCGATGAAGCAGCCAATAATGGCCAGGCCAGTGAGCAGCAAGTGGGCGACACGCCCGCAGAGGCATCCGCAGACCTAGATCCGCCGACACATAGCGAGGCAGCTGCAACGACAGAACCCGCTGCCAACAAAACTATCTAGGGCGGCACAACAAGATAAATTATGCCAAACGAATCGACACCAGCACCCGACGATAACGAGGGCCAGCCCCTCAGTAAAATCCAACCCATGGTCAGCCACCTGGTCGAACTGCGCGACCGGCTCTTGCGCACCCTGGTCATTGTGCTGCTGCTTTTTGTCGGGATGTTTCCCTTTGCCAATGAAATTTACGGCTTTGTTTCCGAACCGCTACGCGTCTACCTGCCGGAAAACTCCACCATGATTGCCACCCAGGTGGCCTCCCCCTTCCTGACCCCCTTCAAGCTGACCATGGTGCTCTCCGTATTTGCCGCCATGCCCTTTATTTTGTACCAAACCTGGGCCTTTATTGCCCCCGGCCTCTACCGCAAAGAGCGCTTTATTGTCCTGCCCCTGTTTGCCTCCAGCGTCATGCTGTTTTACGCCGGTATGGCCTTCGCCTACTTTGTGGTGTTCCCACTCATCTTCGGTTTTTTCACCAGCGTTGGCCCCGAAAATGTCACCGTGATGACGGATATTTCCAGCTATCTGGACTTCGTCCTAAAGCTATTTTTCGCCTTCGGCATCGCCTTTGAAATCCCCATCGCCACCTTTATTTTAATTTGGACCGGCATGGTCACGCCCTCAGCCCTGGCCGGCAAGCGCCCCTATGTGCTGGTGTGCTGCTTTGTACTCGGCATGCTACTGACCCCACCCGACGTCATTTCACAGTCGCTACTGGCAATACCCATGTGGCTACTGTTTGAAATCGGTATTTTGTTCGGACGCTTGATTCACAAGCCGGCGAAAAAGCCAGGGGAAGAGGGTGAGCAAGGTGATGGGGACGAAAAAGAGCAAACTGGCGGCTAGGATCACAGCGGCGCCAAGCGCAAACTGACACTAAGAGCAAATTCTCACTAAGACCAAACTCTCACTAAGATCAAACTCTCACTAAGATCAAACTCTCACGAAGACCAAGTTCTCACCAATGGTCAGCGAGTCAAACGATAGCCGAGGGCACCTGGGCACAACATTGCGAGGGCTAGCGTCGTTATTTAACAGCGCGTCATTAATCTGTGCCGCTATTGGGCGCGTCCTCCGCTTGCTCTGCCGCCCGGCTCGCACTCTCTACCAGCGCCGTCATCTCCCTCTCCAAAAGGTCGCTGTCACCCAGGTTGAGTTCGACGATACGCCGCAATAGAGAAATACTGTCAACGTCCATGTGTTCACTGGCAACACCAATATGATCGGCGTCTATGTGTGCCACTTTACCGAAGAGCTCAATGCTGCCGCCATCCCCCGCCAGATTGATCAGCAGGGACACCGCCCCGCCTTCTTTGAGGCTGTCTCGATATGTACTGTGCAGTAGGGCACCGCGTATCGATATATCGAGTAATTCAACCTGCCAACGCTCCTCATTGGCGCTAAGAAACGCATTGGCATCAAATTTTACACGAGTAAATTTACGTTGTTCGTCCACGTCTCTCTCCTACTCTGCAAGGTGATTTCCTTATTCCTACAAGGTCGTGCTGGTATTAGGCAAAATCCGCCAAACACTTGGCAATACCCTCCAGTGGCACGATGTCATCGACGGCACCGGCCTTGATCGCCATGGCAGGCATACCAAAGACGACACAGCTGGCCTCGTTTTGCGCCAGCGTTTTGGCCTTGTGGTCATGCATCTCCTTCATGCCACTGGCCCCGTCTTCACCCATGCCGGTCATAATCACGCCCAGCACCTTGGCGCTGGCAAATTTCGCCACCGAGCGAAATAAGACATCCACCGAGGGTCGGTGTCGACTCACCGGCGGGGCATCGACAATGCGCGCATAGAACTGGAAGCCACGCCGCTGAATTTGCAGGTGCCGCCCCCCCGGGGCGATCAATACCAGGCCCGGGCGCAGGGCATCGCCCTGTCCCGCCTCTCTCACCTCCACCTCACAGATGCTATTGAGGCGCTCCGCAAAGGGCTTGGTGAAGCCCTCGGGCATATGCTGCACCACCGCGATGCCCGGGGTCGTCACCGGCAATTGTGAGAGCACGAGCTCCAGGGCCTGGGTGCCCCCGGTCGATGTGCCAATAACGATCAATTTATCGGCCTTGGAGGCCACGCCGGCAATGGCCGAACTTGCCCTGCCCCCAGCGGTGTCACTGGCCTTAGTCCTTGTGGCCTTGCCCCTGGGCGGAGCTGGCCTGGCTGGCGATGGTTTTTTCGAGCTTAGCCTGGCGCTGGCACTGACACCGCTCACCACGCGTTTGATATTGACCAGGGCAGCGGCTCGCACCGCCTCAATCAAATCACGAGCGGAATCATTGAGCCCTGCGGCAAGGTTGACCGTGGGTTTACCCACGACTTCAACAGCCCCCAGCCCGAGGGCTTTAATACTCGTTGCCGAGCCATCATGGGTCAGGGTCGAACACATCACCACCGGTGTGGGGTGCTCTACCATCAATTTTTTCAAATAGGTGATGCCGTCCATTTGCGGCATCTCCACATCGAGCACGATGACATCGGGCCAGTCCAGTGCCATGCGTTTGTCTGCGAAAATGGGGTTCTGCGCACTGCCAATAACGTCGATATCGGCAGCACTGTTCAATATCTCGGCGACAACCTTTCTGACGGTTGCCGAATCATCAACAATAAACACGCGAATCATTAAGTATCCACCCCACTATGGACTCGCACCCTATTTCTGCGCATTCACAGTGACCTCACCGCTGGCGACATCAAATGCAATGCGCCGCGGCCAGCTCTCACCGACATCGACGATGCCAATACTGACCCGCTTCGCCATCAACAACTCCATGGCGGCAGCCGCATTGCGCTCACCGATGGTATCTTCATCCTCTTTAACCAATGAAGCGACAACATTGGCACCGCCATAGATGGAGGCTCGGTATTGTTTCAGCTCGGTATTATGTTTCGCAACACTGGTAACAAACATCGCCATGGCCTCATCGGCATAGCGACCATTAAGACCAGTCATGGACTTCTTGTGTTGCGAGGGCAGGACAAAGTGACACATGCCGCCAATGTGTAAAATGGGGTGCCAAAGGCAAATGGCGATGCATGAACCCAGGAGGGTACCAATGCGCTCGCCACCACTGGAAAAAAAATATTCACCGGGATGAAGAAAGATCTCTCGCTTGTTTTGCGCCATGGCACTACTGTTCATCATTATTCCCTTAAGCAGCCTGCTGCTGATAGACCGTTGGCTTAACTGCCGTCACACAATCACTTAAACCCTTAAGGGACTCGGAGTGGCCGA
The DNA here is from genome assembly GCA_002162825.1 of Gammaproteobacteria bacterium 54_18_T64. Classification (GTDB taxonomy): domain Bacteria; phylum Pseudomonadota; class Gammaproteobacteria; order Pseudomonadales; family Porticoccaceae; genus Reddybacter. The sequence goes on along the minus strand of MAAU01000081.1, from coordinate 3,641 downwards.
CGATCAAGTAACCGCCGGGTTTTAAACGTTCGAGTATGCGTTTGATAATGGTCCTTTTAGTATCGTCATTAAAGTAAATCATGACATTGCGTAAAAAAATGACATCAAATAGACCGATATCCGGCAACATAGTATTCAGGTTGGCGTGCGTAAAGGTCACTCGCGAACGCAATTCGGGAATAATCAACAATTCCCCCTCGTGTGGGCCACCGCCCTTCAGGCAAAAGCGTCGTAGATAATCCTGGGTAATGCCCTCCGTGCGCATCATGCTGTACAAACCCGTGCGCGCCGTTTCCAAGACCCTTGAACTGAGATCCGTACCCACCACTTCCCAGGGCACCTTGCCGAGCTTATCGGCCAGAATCATCGCCATGCTATAGGCCTCCTGACCACTCGACGAGGCGGCACTCCAGATACGAAAATGGCCTCCCGCCGCACGGTGATGTAACACATCGACCAGAAAGTCGAAGTGGGCCGGTTCGCGAAAAAAATAGGTTTCATTGGTGGTCAACAGGTCCACCATCACCTGTTTTTCAGCACCACTTTTATCGGCATTCAAGAGGGCGAAGTATTCACCAAAGGTATTCAGAGAGTGGTGTACCAGGCGCTTTTGCAGACGCGAGGAAACCAGGGTTTTTTTATTCTCTTTTAAATCGATGCCGGCGATATCAAAAATCAATTGTTTAAATAAATTAAATTCCTGAGTGCTTAAGGGCCGCATGTAACATCCTGTCAATCAATAGGGTTTAAAGCATTGGCATTACCTAGGGGCTGGGCCGGTATGCGTAAACGCGGCCCGTTTTAGCGCCGTAAAGATGGGCAATAAAAACGGGGCCTTACGGCCCCTTTTCCACCTCGGTCTCACCGCCGATGGTGAGTTCGCTCACCACCGACAACTCCTCCAGTGACAAGACTCGCTCGACGTCGAGAATAATCAAAAATTTACCATCAATTTTGCCCATCCCGGAGATAAAATCGGTGCGAATACTGGCACCAAAACTGGGCGCATCCTCGATGGCATCGGAGCTGATTTCCAGCACCTCGTTGACGATGTCGACCATGATGCCAATTTCCAGCACCTCGTTATTACTGGTCATTTCAATAATCACGATGCTGGTGCGCTTGGTAATCAGCGTTTCATTGCGGCCGAAGCGACTCGAGAGGTCGATCACCGGCACCACGCTACCGCGCAAATTAATCACCCCGGCAATAAAGTCGGGCACCATGGGTACCTGGGTTAAATTGCCGTATTCAATAATCTCACGAATGAAGAGTATATTAATCGCGTAGATTTCGGCGGCCAGCTCAAAGGTCAGGAATTGGTTGATTTGCACCGCCCCACCCTCCGGCTGCACCGCGGCACTAGCAGTGCCCTCTTGCAACTCACTTAAAGCACTCATCTCAGCCTCCTAGTCAAACTTCTTAAAATGATCCGTCTTTGAAGAGGAGCCCAGAGCAGAGACCGCGCCCCCGGCTGCAACCGCCCGCATCGGTGTGGCAGTCGTGACGCTGCCATCGTCATTTAGCGTAAAGAAACCGACCTGCTGTAATAAACTTTGGCTCTGATTGCGCATGCTCTCCGCTGTCGCCGTCAGCTCCTCGGAGGAACTGGCATTTTGCTGGGTCACCTTGTCGAGCTGACCCATGGCCTCGCCAATTTGTGAGGCCCCGGTGGCCTGTTCGTCGGAGGCGGCGGAAATTTCCTGTACCAGCTCGGCGGTATTGTTAATACCGGGGACTATCTCATCGAGCAAACTACCCGCCTTCTCGGCAATGGTGACACTGCTGCTGGCCAGGGTCGAAATCTCCGAGGCCGCCACCTGACTGCGCTCGGCGAGTTTCCTCACCTCCACCGCTACCACCGCAAAGCCCTTGCCGTGTTCACCGGCCCGCGCCGCCTCAATCGCCGCGTTGAGGGCGAGAATATTGGTCTGGTAGGCAATGTCTTCAATGATGCCAATCTTGCTGGCAATGTCGTTCATGGCCCCGACGGTTTGGTTCACCGCCGAACCGCCCTCTTCGGCGGAGCGCGCCGACTTGGAGGCGATGTCATTGGTGACCTTGGCGTTCTCATTGTTCTGGTCGATGGAGGCGCCCATTTGCTCGATCGAGGCGCTGGTCTCCTCGACGCTGGCGGCCTGTTGACTGGCGCCCTGAGCCAGAGATTGTGCAGTGGCGCTAACCTCTTCGGCCGAGTTGGCAATATTGGTGACACTGCCGTTGACGTTGCCCAGCACATCGCTGAGCTTACTAATAGTGATATTAAGATCGGTTTTAAGGTCGCCAAACAGGCCCTTGTAGTCGGCCTCGATGCTCTTAGTCAGGTCGCCACCGGCGAGGCTTTGCAGCACCCGTAGCACATCGTTCAAGCTGGTCTCGGTGGTGCCCATCACCTGGTTGAGGCCCCCGGCGAGGCGACCGAAGAAGCCCTCCTTGCCGACCTCGTCGATGCGGTGGTTGAACTCACCATTGGTCGCCGCGGTGACGATGGTGTCGACCTCATTCTCGGCGGTGACCTGGTCGGTCTTATCGATCCACTCCACGACATAGCCCTGACGCGCGCCATTTTCATCATTCACCGGGGTGGCGATCACCTCCATCACCCGGCCGCCAATATTCAGCTCGGCGCTTATGGTCTGGGTCAGGCCGCTGAGCAGAGAGCGCTGGTGGGCGGGATTTTTGTGGAAGACATCAATATTGGTGCCCAGCAATTGCTTGGCATCGAGGTTGGGCAGATCGGTGCGAAACTCCGCCTCGTTGCGGGCAAAGAGACGCGTCGCCGCCTTGTTCATATAGTTAATCGTGAACCCCTCATCGGCCATCATCACATTGGCCGTGACCTCGTCGAGAGCGGTTTTAATTTGTGCATTCTCGGCATTGACGATGGCCTCTTCTTTTAAACGTGCCAGCTCTTCGGTTTGGTCGAGCCACTCGACCACGGTGCCGATGCGGCTGCCCGACTCATCGTTCACCGGGCTGACCACGGCACGCATATTGCGTGTGCCAATCAGCAGGTCGGCGGTAATGGTCGAGGTGAGCGCATTCAGTACGCCGCGCTGATGGGCTGGGTTGACGTGAAAGACATCGATATTTTCACCGACCAACTTGCTGGCGTTGAAATTGGGCAGAGTGGTTTTGAAATCGGCCTCGTTGGCGCGAAACAGCTGGGTGGCGCTGTTGTTGAGGTAGAGAATGTTGTAGTCGGCATCGGCCATCATGATGTTGGTGCTGACCTGGGTCAGACCCGCCTGGTAACGCGCCGATACCACCGCCAGGGCCTGCTCCTCCTCAATGCGCTTGGCCTCCTCGGTGCGGTCGAGCCACTCCACCACGGTGCCGGTACGCTTGCCTTGATCGTCCATAATGGGGCTCACCACCGCCTTCATGATGCGTGTACCGATGAGAATTTCGGTCTCGATGGTGGTGGTCAAATTGGCGAGGATGCCGCGCTGGTGGGCGGGGTTCTTGTGGAAGACATCAATATTGCTACCGACTAATTTGTCGACGGCAAAATTCGGCAGGCTGGTTTTAAAGTCGGCCTCGTTGCCGCGGAACATCGCCGTCGCCGCGCTGTTCATGTAATTAATGGTGAGGTCGATATCGGCCATCATCAGATTGGTACTGGCCTGCAGTAGACCCGC
>MAAU01000063.1 GCA_002162825.1 Gammaproteobacteria bacterium 54_18_T64 | reverse complement strand
CGGCCCTATCTTTTTCACTTCAAACATCACCGGCCCATTACCGGTGGCGTGACCCATATGTACCAGAATTGTACCTTTATACCCTTTGAGGGTTCCGATGGGGAAAGCCTGGTCTGTATCACCTTATTTGATGTTACCGATACGGCTATTTCTCATCAGGAAGTGCAGCAGGCACATGCCGATCTCGAAGAACTGAGCCATCGCGACCCCCTGACCGGCGTTTACAACCGGCGCTATATGGAGTCCGAGCTGGACAAGGAGTTTCAGCGTGTGGCGCGCTACGGCGGCAAGTTATCAGTGTTATTTCTCGACCTGGATTTTTTTAAGAAAGTGAATGATACCTACGGCCATCAGGCGGGGGATCAGGTCTTGATTGAAGTGACTCAAAGGATAAGCAGTATTGTTCGAGCTACAGATTGCCTGGCCCGTTATGGCGGTGAAGAGTTCGCGATTATGTTGCCTGAGACCGATACCAGTGGCGGCTTGATTTTCGCCAATCGAGTTAGGGAGGCGATTGAAGAAACTCCCGTCCACTACGAAGAGCATGTCATTGCGGTGACAGCCAGCCTGGGGCTGAGTGAATATGTTGAGGGTACTGAGAACTATGACACCTTGCTGGACCAGAGCGACAAGGCCCTTTATGTCGCCAAAAAACAGGGCCGTAACCGCGTGGTTTGCTTTTTGCCCGATATGTAAGTCCGGGGGCCTTTGATACGATCCTGCCTTTGCAAAATTGCCATTGATGGACCTTACTGTCAGCGGCGGAGCCTAGCCTCCAGCTCCTATTTCTCGTGTATTACCAAATATCTCTATGACCCCCTGTTTTTTTAGAGCTTGGCCTCTAGCCTGCCTACTCTTTGGCGGTGCGGGTTTATAAATACCGATTCGCAGACGCCCCTCCCGACGCCGAGACTTTACTTGAGGGTAGCTAGGCTATACCCTCGGGTCGAGATTATCCTTAGTAGGCTTGGTTTTGATTGTTGGTGATAACGCGAGGCCAGGCTGCGGCAAGCCTGCTTATAAACTACCCAACAGGGCAAGAGGCAAGGGTATCTGTGTCGATTAAAAGTACACAACTATAAATAACAATGATGGACTGAGCGAGGAATTAAGAGCATGAAGGTAGGACTGTCCTGTATTTTTCAAAATCCCTGGAATAACCTCAACGACCACGACGTGTATCAGCACGAAGTGCGCATCGCCTCTCAGGCCGAGGCCCTGGGTTACGACTCGATTTGGGGTGTGGAGCATCACTTCACCGGTTACACCATGTGCCCCGATGTGCTTCAGTGGTTGTCTTTTATCGCCGGTAAAACCGAGAAGGTTCAGCTCGGATCAATGGCAGTTATCTTGCCCTGGCACGATCCTGTTCGGGTTGCCGAACAATTTTCCATGCTCGATAACCTCTCCAATGGTCGCTCCATCATTGGTTTTGGTCGGGGCCTGGCCCGTGTCGAGTTTGATACCTTTGGACTCAATCAGAGTGATGCCCGTGAAACCTTTATGGAATCGGCCAAACTAGTTCTGGAAGGCCTTGAGAAAGGCTACTGTGAACTTGACGGCGAGCTGGTTAAACAGCCCAAGGCACCGATTCGTCCTGCGCCGATCAAATCCTTTAAGGGGCGTAGCTATGCGGCCTCTATGTCGCCGGATTCCATTTTGGGCATGGCCGAACTCGGTTTGGGCTTGCTCTTGATTCCCCATAAACCCTGGGAAGAAGTGGCCGTCGATATTGCGCGCTACAGTGAGCTGTTTAATAAGGTACACGGTACCAACCCACCGGCACCACTGGCGGCGTGCTGGACCTATTGCCATGAAGATGCCGATGTGGCGAAAGAGGCGGCCTATAAATATATGACCGGTTATTGGCAGAGTGTGATCGACCATTACGAAATGAATAAGGATTACTTTAAAAAGCGCAAGGGCTATGAATACTACGGTGACATGTCCGATGTGATTAATGATGTTGGCCGCGATGCCATTGCCGAAATGTTTATGAGCCTGCAGGTCTGGGGAACTCCTGAGCAGTGCTATCAAAAAATTGTCGATATTCGCAGCAAGATTGGAAACAACGGTTTTAACGGTGTCTTTAGCTATGCCGATATGCCTTTCGATATGGCAGAGGATAGTTTTAAACTCTTCAGTAAAGAGGTCTTACCCCGACTGAAAGAATTGCCCGATGTCGAGACAGTTGAAAATGTCGCCTAAAATCATCTAAAATAATTGTCTAGAAATTTTAGACTGTGGTGATTAGCCCCGTTCTGCGGGGCTAATTTACATCTCCACTCAATGTTCCCCAGTAAGAAAAACCCATTAATAAGTATTAATAATAAATAAGGTATTAGTCATGGGTCGAAAATCACGGATTTTAAAGGCTGCCGCGTTGGTGGTTTTTTTTAGTGTTGGGCCACTGAATCACAATTTGTACGCAGGGGAATGCAAGCCGGTGAAATGGGGTGCCGATGATGAAATCGGTGCGGCCAATCTGGTGACACCGAAAAGCGTATTGCTAGCCTCGCAGTTGATCAAAAAAGGGAAAACTCAACATCTCGGTATTATTATTGATAAGGACACTCCGGCCTTTGGGCCACGCTCACTCAATTTACAGATTGTTCAGCCGGCTCAGGAATGGGGGCGGGAGGCCTTCGCCAATGGTTTTAACTACAACGATGATATCTTTCAGGGCTGGTTTGGTATTGGTTCCCAGCTCGACGGCCTTGGTCATGTTGGTCAACATCAGGTGTTTTACAACTGCCTGAAGGGGCCCGAGTTTGTCACCACTACCGGAGTGACAAAAATGGGTATCGAAAAAGTCCCGCCCATTGTCGCTCGCGGCATTGTCCTCGATATGGCCGCCTTCCACGGTGTCGAATATATGACGGCAGGGCAGTTAATAACCGTCGAAGATGTCGAGGCGGTGGCAAAAAAGCAGGGGACGCCCATTCGAGAGGGTGATGTGGTGCTGTTCCACACCGGCTGGACAGACGCGATGATGGCGCAGGACCCAAAAACCTGGGGCAGTAGCGAGCCGGGTATTTCCGAGGCCACGGCAAGGTATTTGGCGCAGAAGAATGTCGTCGCCGTGGGTGCCGATACCTGGGGTGTCGACCCGGTGCCGCCAGAGGTGGAGGGCAATATTTTTGCCGGCCACATCACCTTGCTTCTCCACCATGGCATTTATCTACTCGAAACCATGAACACCGGCGTGTTGGTGCGCGATAATGCCCATGAGTTTTTCTTTGTGCTGGGTGTACCCCGGGTGCGTGGTGCGGTACAGGCAATGATTGACCCCATTGCGATTTATTAGCAATAGCGCTGAAATTGCGTTCTTAGGTCGGGGCTATTTGTCCCGGCCTTTTATTTTGAATGAAGCTTATTATAAATAGGAGTTATTGATGGATTCATTGCAGGTGTGGGCCTGGGTGTTCTTGTTTCTTTATGTCGGCGCGATGATAGGTTTTGGCTATCTCGGCATGCGCCAGGTGCAAAATAGCGACGATTTTTCCACGGCTCGCGGTGGCTATGGCATGTGGTTTCTGGCCTTTGCGATGACGGCCACGACAGCATCCGGGGCGACCTTTCTGGGTATTCCCGGCCTGGGTTATAAATTTGGCCTACCAGCCCTCGGTTATGCCCTGGTATATCCCTTCGCCGTTTATCTCGGTGTCTGGTTGTGTTTCAAACAGGTGCAAAAGGCCGGTAATGCCTTTGGCAATCGCTCCATCCCCGAGTTTATCGGCGATCGCTATCAGTCGAATGTCCTGCGTATTATCGTCGCGGTATTTTCCATTGTCTTGTTGTTCTATCTGGCCGCCCAATTATTGGCGGGTCTGGTGATGTTTGAGCAAATGCTCGGGCTCGACGCCTTCTGGGCACTGACGGTCACCATTCTCGTACTGCTGGTGTATGTGGTATTGGGTGGTGCCCACGCCGATATTCTTACCGACGGCGTGCAGGGTGCCATGATGCTGATATTGGCTGTTGCCATCGTCGTTATGTTCGTCAACGGTGTCGGTGTTGAGGGGGGTCTCGATGGCGTGATGTCACGCTTGCAGAATTTGGACCCAAAGATGGTGGGTGTCTTTTACGAGGGTTCGGGCATTCTCGATTCAAGCTGGGACTTCGTGGCCATCTTTCTCGCCCATCTATCCCTGGGTATGCTACCCCATATTGGCAATAAGGTCTGGGCCTTAAAGGAAGGCGTGGGGCGCACCCGTTTCCTACTGCTGTGTCTGGTTTTTGGTGTGGTGCTGGCGGCCATGATCTTTGGCGGCGTGCTGGCGCGCGCGGTGCTGGGTGACGAGCTACTGACCAGCCCGGGAGGCCCCAATCAGGCGATACCAGCTCTGTTTATCGCTTTGTTTCCTCAGTGGTTGGCGGCACTGCTGGGTGTTGCGATTCTGTCGGCCATCATGTCCACGGCCGATGGTTTGGTGATTTCCACCTCGCAAATCTTTGCCAACGATATCTATCGGCGTTCATTGTCGAAGGTTCTTCACCCCAATGCGTCTGAAGAAGAGGTCGACCACAATGTGTTGAAAATCAGTCGCTGGAGCATCGTCGTGGTACTGCTCGGTGCGGGTGTCCTGGCTTGGCATTCCATCGGTCAGAATATTGCGTTAATGGTTTGGGCGGGGCTGGGTGGCATGATGGCTGCCTTGGCCGGGCCATTAATCCTCGGTGTGTTTTGGCGCGGTGTGACTAAGCAGGGCGCGATTTGGGGTTTTGTGATTGGCGCCATTTCCTTCACGGTGCTGCGCAATGCCTGGTTACCGGTGGGTGATGTCGAAGGCAACGTGCTGCAACAGGGCTTATTCTGGATGAATCGTCAGGCCAACAACCCCTTTGCCTGTGCGACCGTGGGGGAGGGCTTGTCTGTGTTGACGACTGTTGTGGTGTCGTTGCTGACCCCGGCACTGCCTCGGGAGCATATCGACAAGATATTTGGTAGCCGTAATGCTTGATTGACATTTTTCTCCGTAGTATTAAAAAACCCGGCAGTTGCCGGGTTTTTTAATACTACGGTGGTGGTATGTTGGTGTCTTAGAATTGATAGGTAAGGCGCAGTGATACCTCGTCGGCCCAGGCCAGGGGCTGTAGTGCACCGGCGTTGTCCTTGCTGTCGAGGAAGCTGGCAAAGCTTTCAATAGTCCAGTTTTTGTTAGGTTTATAGCGCACACCGGGTTGGATCAAATAGCTACCGTTGAAGTCGTAAAGCATGATCATATCGAGCTTCCAAATGAGCCCGGGGAGGGGTTGCTGAACCGCGAAAGATATCGCGTCCCAGCCGTGTGATTCCTCACCGCCACTTGGAGCCTTGGTGCTTGTACCGCCGAGATGTCGCAGATGCCTGCCGGCCAGATCACTTTCCGATTTATGCATCCACTGGAAGGCGAGAAAGGTGGCAGGGAAGGCATTGCTAAAGCGTTGGTATTTTTCGAAAACCAGTCCAGTGACCCATTCATCTTCTACTATGAAGTGCCGGGAATTGTTATTGGTGAATTTTTTGTCGGGTGTATAGGTCAACTCAAAACGTACCACCAATTGGTCGAGCCAGGTATCGGGTTCCGAATAAAATATGTAATTGGCACTAAAGCCGAAGACATTTTCTGAGGCGTATAAGGGGATAACATCGGCCTCAAGGTCACCAATGGCGGTGAAAAAATTATCGAGGACAAAACTTGCCTCGGCAACGGAATTAACGTAGTCCGGGCCATTGAGGCCCAGGGCAAATTGCATGAAATTACCTATGAAGGGGAATTCTTGCCCCAGAACATTGATTGCTTCAACCCCGTTAATGCCCAATAAATGAGCCGTGGATATCCAGTCAAGTGAACCGTAGACCCCCGAGTTGGGAGCGCCGATTGCACCTGGGAAGCTAGTACTGCGGAAGGGTTGATCTGAGAAGTTACCGAAGGGTGCAAAGGCCGGATTGAGGGCGGTCTGCCCTCCCGGGGCCAGGACAAGTATGGGGTCTGGATTGTGTCGGCTCACCGCCATAAATTGCAGCCCCAGTTCATCGAATTGAGCGAGCAGCCTGATACCGGCATTAATTTGCTTGTCGACCTTATCGAAACCAAGATCATTTCTGATGTGGAAGGGTGAATTGATAATACTGTAGGAGCTACCCGTTTGCGGTGGTACGGAGGCTTGAAACAATTGTGCAAAAGTTTCTATCTCCCAGTTATTGTTGAAATTGTAACTGAGCCGTATGCCTGGCGCTGAAATGCGCTCGTCGGAATATTCCTCCGAGGCCAGGTCGAGGAAGGTGTGACGGCGTAGATCGAGGCCGTTGGGAGCATCCATGACACGAAAGAAAATTGCCTCACCCCAGGCAATCTGTTGATTGCCGATGCGGAACCAGAAATCCCCCAGAGAGTAGTCGATATAGGCAGATGGCAGATCGATCATAAAGTCATCGTCACAAACTTCAAAAATAGTCGCGCATTTACCGTGATGATCAACCTTAAATTGATTGACATCTTTGGCACCGCTTTTAATGCTGACATCATTAAAGACATCGGCAGAATAAAAGCCTCGGACCTTGATAAAGGCTTTGATATCCTCGTTGATGGTAATGCTGAAATTGACTTCGGCCCGGGTCGCCATCAGGTTCCAGTCATTGTCATAGTCGAAATCTTTCTTAATAAAACTTGGGGCACCCGTGGTATTGGGCACGGTACCTGAAACGATGGCGGTGCCCCGATTCATGGGGTTTTGATCATTGCTGATACTGTAGGCCATCTCCTGACGAATAAAGCCCGATACATTGACCTCTATGGTGTGGGCAGTGGGTATCAGCAGCAGACTCACTGTAAGTATCATTGCTAGTTGGGTGATAAATGTTGATCGTTTCATTGCCATATCCCTACTCATTGCTCGGTTAGGCTAATTACCATGAAGTACTGCAGACAGGCCTTGCCAGTTAACTCCCCAGCTTGCGAATTGCTTGTACAGTGAGGTATTTTGCATAGGCGTTTTCACTGTCAAACTGAGTTCTTACACCACCTATTTTTTCGGCTTGATTGAAGCGGGAAAGCCGGTCGCTCTGTACATCGTGGGAATGCACGTATGACCAGGACCACTCAGGATTACCGTTGGCATCGAGATGAGCAAATTCGCCTTTCTTTTGTTGACAGAACCCCATTTCGAAGGAGCGCCAAATTTTCCCTTGCCGGTCGTAGGTGACATAGCCGATGGGAGCCATGTTTCTAACGTCGAGCCAGATACGCTTTTTACTCACGGGTGCTCGGGGGAAACCCGTTGGTTCAGCTTCGACGACGATAACTTCGGGACAGAGTTGATACTTTACTTGGTAAAAGGTTTTGCCTTTTTTACCGCCATGTACCAGGTGCTCTTTGGACCAATTCTCCTTATCCCCCTGCCACATGCCAGACTGGGAGCCGAGGAAGGGGCCGCGAGCAATGATTTTGTGCTTGCCCCAGGTCAGCATTGGATCTCCGGCAGCCCAGGCATCGGAAAGATAAAAATTAATGCCTGGGGCCAGGGGTTCAAAACGCTGGTTGGTGGGAAAGCGCCTAACACGCTTGAATGAGGGCAGGTAACCGAAGAGATCGGGGAATAGCCGTTGATCATATTTCCAGATATTTAAAAATGAGGTGCCCCGTGCATCGTCCGGCGCGGTAAACCAAAGGGACGAATGTCGAAGCTTTTTGTCAAAACCTTCTAGGTAGGGGCCACTGGGGTTACTGACCAGTGCGCTAAAGTTTTTTTCACACCAGGCGAGTTTGTATTCGTAATCGACATTGCCACTGGGCCCGATATCGTGGTCGTCAACGACAAAAATCGTGGTGTCGTGACGCCCCCAGCTCAAGGTGATATTGGCAATAGCCTCCAGGCCGGTTTGAGGATCGATAAAAGGCGTGCCGCCAATCCATTGATCGCCACTACCTTTAACAAATACATTACCGTTTACATCAAGTACCGCTCTACCTTGATTTGACAGAGTAGCGCGGAGATAATCGTGGGGAAATAGTTCGGTGGCATCTGTGGTGGTGGGCACCAGTTCTATGCGTCGCCCCTGCTGGGCAACCTGTAGGTAGACAACGGGGTCAAGCAGGTCCTTGACGATCTTTACATTACTGGCATCGAGAATATCGCCGTCTTTCAGTGCGCCCTGGGTAAAGGCTTCGATGGACAATAATTCATCGGGATAGGCCTTGGTGATGTCGGCCGATTCGCCGATCAGAGGCCACAGAGACGTCAGCACACCAGCCTCCATTATGCCTTTGCTCATCTTTTCTAAAAAGAAGCGGCGGCTGTAATCGATGTCATATTTTTTAATGTGTATTGCCACGGTGGTTCCCCTATAAGTCTGTTGGGTTGAACCTTAGTTCCGTTGTCTTACTCAGAGTTATCCGTCTCGAAAAGTTCGTCTTAAAATTTGCGGGAGGTGGAATAGATAACGCTTTTTGAATTGAGCTCTGGTGAAGTGTAGTCGAGCTGTGTGATTTTGCTGTATGTGTAGATACTGGGTTATTTCAGATGCTTATCGAAAGTATAAATGGGTTTTATAGGCGTAATTATTACCTGATCCTCTGATTTTGGCGCGGACATTACTTGGGTAGGCTCTGTTTGTCGTGCCTGCGGTACGTCTCGACCTCGGGGTCGGACAAAACTTGAAAAACTTAGCAGCAACTGTCTGTTTTCACGAATGAAAGGAAAGGCCCGCAATCGAAGATAGGCTTAAAGGCCCTACAGCATTTCTGCATGCCGACTTTATATTCAGTGATATTTTATTGTCTTCCAGCGGGGCTCTGGCACATAGATGTTGACCATCGCCCCGCCAAGAATAAGAAAGGCGACGGAGCAGATAAATACGGCTTCATAGCCTAGCCATGCAGCCAGGATACCGCCTAGCAAGGGGCCTATAAACCCAGCGACCTCCGAGCTCGAATTGGCAATGGCGATACGCAGGGGGACATCGTCGCGGTGACCAAATTCGAGGGTTAAATTAATGGCGGTGCTCTGGAAGCCCTGTGTTGCGGCGCCGATGCCAATAAATACGAGTATATTGACGAGCAGCCCCTGGCTAAACAGCAGCAGCAGGGTAGAGGCTATCCACAGGCCGATGGAGGAGAGGAAGGCGAGGCGGAAACCGCGCCGGTCGGCTATAAAGCCCCAGACAAGATTGGAAATGGTACCCGACAATGTAAAAGCCACCGTTAATGTGCCGAGTACGGTGCCGCTTAATCCCAATGTTTGTCCCGCGTAGAGAATGTAAAAGGGCATCGCCATGCGACCCATGGTTGCCAGGGAGCGAGCTAAAAAATAATGGGTGAAGGCGGGATCGTCGCGCAGTAGCTCGGGGATGTGCGACAGTCGCTCGCGCAGCGAGACATTGGCGGCGACGGAGGGGGGCTGAGGTTCGCGTACAAAGAGCAACATCACCAGGCCAATGCTAGTCAGTGCAAAAGCGAGCAAAAATGTCATCGAGTAGCCGAAGGCGTCGGGGTTGTTACCGATCAGGTAGTGTCCACCCAGGTAGGCAACGCTGGCAGCGGTAATGCCGGCGAGGAAGTTGCGCAGCCCCGTCAGCCAGCCGCGTTGATCGATCGGTATGACCTTGCTCATCAATACGTTGAAGATGACACCCTGCATGCCCTGAAAGAGTCCCAGCAGAGCCAGGAACACATAGATTGCCAGCAGTGCGGAGGCAGGAGATAGCAGTAGCCCCGCTAATGCGATACACAGCACCATTGCTCGCATACCGGCGCCAATAAGAAAGCCCATTGGCAGGACTCGGACTCTATGCTCGATAAGGTTAGCGCCCAGTAGTGGCGTGATGGCCATGCCGAGGGACTGCATGGCGAGGGCAATGCCTACCGCCACATTGGAGCCCATGGACAGTAGCATTACATAGGCCGGTAGAAAGGTGGGGGCGGTAAGCAGGCGAAACCCCGTTTGCCCCAGCAGACCGTGGGCGAGGTGGGCGGCAAAATTGCGTTTCAGGTTGCGACGAATCTGCAACTGGTAGTTGCGTTCAGCGCGGTGCTTGGTTTGCTGTTGTTTCACTATCTGGAGGAACCTGGGTTGCGCATGGTCACGGGCGGCAATTTTATTGTGGCCGGCACCGCCATGAAGGTATCTAGAATATCGTATTTGGTGTCCGCCGCGCTAATTGAGCGATGTCCCGAAATTGATTTTGCACATCTCCTGTGATGTTATGAGTTCGAAAATAAATAATAAAAAGGATCTTAAAGTGAGCCAGTCACACATTCTCGATGGCATAAAGGTACTCGATTTTACCCAGTTTCTCGCCGGCCCCGCTGCGACCCGCCTGATGGCGGAAATGGGTGCGGAGATTGTCAAAATCGAAGAGCCAACGATTGGCGATAACTCCCGTCATTTTCCCTTCAAGGCCGAGGACGGCCGCAGTGGCTACTACGTTCAGCAAAACCGCGGTAAAAAATCTCTGGCCATCGATTTGAAATCGCCGCGGGGTAAGGACATTATTCGCCAGATGATCCCCCATTTTGATGTGCTGGTTGAAAATTTCTCGGCCGGAGTGATTGCACGCCTGGGCTTTAGCTGGGAGGAGGTGAAAAAACTCAATCCGAAAATAATTATGTGCTCCATCTCCACCTTTGGGCAGGAGGGGCCACTCGCCCACTTACCGGGTTTTGATTACATCGCCCAGGCCTATTCTGGAGTGTCGGCAATGATTGGCCCTGCCGACGGGCCACCTTCGCTGGTTGGGCTGGCTATTGGCGACACCTCAACGGGTGTCCATGCGGCGACGGCGATTGGCTATTCCCTGTTTCACCGCGAGCGCACGGGCAAGGGACAGTATCTCGATATCTCCCTGCTCGATACCTACTTCCACCACCACGAAGTCAACGTCCAGGACTACAGCGCCAGCAAGGGTCAATCCCTGCCCCGGCGCTTGGGTACCCACCACAATGTGGCGGCACCGGTGGGTATGTTCAAGGGCCGGGAGCGCTACTTTTTTATTGTCGCCCTCACCCACCAGTGGCCCGGCTTTTGTGATGCGATTAATAAACCAGAGTTACAGCAGGATCCGCGTTTTTCCGATCCGGCGATTCGCATTGAAAACCGTTTCGAGTTGGCAAAAATTATTGAGCAGTGGATGGCCGAGCAAGTCAGTGACGATGCCGTGCAGAAAATACTGGAGCAGGCGCGCATTCCAGTGGCCCCCATTCTCGAGGTTGAGGAGGCGATGGCCCATCCCCATTTGATCCAGCGCGAGACGGTACGAACCATTTCTGACCGTAGCATTGGCGATTTTCAGGCACCGGGTATGCCACTGCGCTTTTCAGAGTTTCCCGGTCATTTACCCTTGGTTGCGCCCTATTTAGGTGAGCAAAATACCGAGGTGTTGAGCGAGTATCTGTCGCTTTCCAGTGAAGAAATTTCCGAACTGGAAAAAATGGGTGTGCTCGGTTCGGAGCCCACTCCAGAATAAAGTTGCTCAGTTGCTCAGTTGCTCAGTTGCTATGTGTTGTCTGGTAATGGGTGTTTGTTGGTGTCGGTATGGTTTTTTACAAGCAATGCCGAGGCATTTGTCAGGCCTAGATCTAGGTTGTTCTACTAAGCTGTTTATTCCTGGAGATCAAAGCCGGCCCAATATCTTACTTTTAGCGCTCTAATGTATTGAGGCCACAGGAGTTGACTGCCGGCAGAAATAATTTGCCGAATACCTGTATTTCATTGGCCTTCGATGGTGGTTATGTATTTTAAACATGACGATAAAGTTGTTTGAGGAACTAGTCTGGTATTTAAGGGCTAATTCAAAACCTGCTAGAAGTAACAGCTGGTCGGGGTGCTTGCCCTTGTCTAAGTAGTCCTTGTAGAAGTAATAAATATGGGTTGTGGCTCACTAACGAATGATCTTTAGCCACTGGCCCTGTGTAGGCTCGCCACTGGGGTAGTTACCATTAATTAGACGCAGCTGGTCAACACCGTAGCGGCCAAGCTTAAGGTGTTGCGCGAGGCGTCCATAGGTGGCCCCAGACTTGGCTTTTACATAGTAAATAGCCCGAGCTTTTTGACTTTGCAGTTCGCGTAGAGAGCGGGGTTTAAAACTGGATGCAATGGCGAGAAAATCTCGGTCATAACTTTGCTGGGCCTCTGCGCTGGCTTTGTCATTTAGCTTGCCGTCCTTTACCTGGCCACGGAAAATGTAGGCTCGCCGCCCATAGTAAATCACAATAAGACGTTGCTCTGGCGTACCGTTTTTAGCGGCAATGATGCCGGTATGGGCCTTGAGACCTTGGATAATGAGGCTTTCCGATTTTTTGATAAAGGCGATGCCGAGGCTGTTTTTAATATAGTCGCGGGGGCTGTCGAGAGTGCGAACTTTTATCGCGACACTGAGGCTGGTCGATTTTTTTTCGTTTTCGCCCTCGATAGTAAGCCCCAGGTCCTTAAACACCCAGCCTTTGGGGTAGTCAAATTGAAAGCGCAATTTATCCTGATAAAAGCGCGTGGCTTTTCTTTCTTTGTGGGCAGAATCCTTGCCCCATACGAGACCGTTAGTGGCGACGCGAAAGTTGCCGGTGTCGATATTGGCGGTGATTTTTTCGGCGCCTTGTTTAGCCCCCTTAATTGAAGAGGTTTTTAGCATCTGCCGTAGCCGTTTGTCATTGCGCGGGTGGGAGGCGAAGAGACCGTGATAGGTTTGTGTTTTTTTTCCGGCATCGGCGCTACGTTTCTTGGTGTAGCGCTCGTGGGCCTTGAGTTGGCTAATGATGGCGATCATGGCCTCGGAGTCGTAACCGGCACGATTTAAAAATGTATTGCCCAGGGCATCGGCTTCCAATTCCATTTCACGGCCATAACCCTTGACCGAAGCCGCGCCCCACTGCGCCGAGGCCTCACCGACATCGACGCTGCCCGTGAGTATGGTCAGCACCCCGGCAATGACATTGGAGCCGGTTTGGGCGAGCTGCTGTTGGGAAGCGTGATCGGCGGTAATGTGGGCCACCTCGTGGCCGAGCACGGCGGCGAGCTGGCTCTCCGAATTCATATAGGCGAGCAGGCCACGGTTGATATAAACATAGCCGCCGGGTGTGGCAAAGGCGTTAATATCGGGGCTGTCGAGCACGGTAAAGGTGTACTGCTGATCGGGCTCATCGCTGTGGCGGGCAATTTTTTGTCCCACCGTATTGACGTAGTCAGTGATTTTTTTATCCACAAGCACCGGGGTCTGAGCGGTTACCTCATCGTACATCTCCTGGCCGATCTTGGCGGCTTTTTTAGCGGACATCATCAGCGCCTGCTCAGCGTGAATCGGAAGAGGCGTGGACAGTAGAGTGGCGATCAGTAGTAGTTGAGACCCGTAGATGAAAAAACAAAGCAGTCTTTTCATGGTGTTTGCGCAGTAGTTTCGCGAGCCCTGTTGCCCATAAAAAAGCTGCGCAATTGGCGGCCGATCCCATCACAGGCCTGGTCCTGTACCTGGGCGATGATGGGGATGGGTAGAATAATTGCCACCATGTAGGACGAGCCCCTGGCCTCGACCTTGACGCGACCACTTTCATCCAGAGTCTGTAAATCCCAGATGATGGCCTCATAGGTACCAGTCTTTTCCCAGGTGGCAAAGCCAAAACAGCCACCGCCGCCGGGGCCGATGGCGCAACTCACCGAGCCGTCTCGTTCGGTGGTTTCGGTACTGCCATCAATCCAGATCATATAGCGCAGGCCCTGCTCTTTAAAGCGTCTGGCAATCATCGGTTCATCGAGCATTTTGGCCAGGCGCTTTAGGCCCAGGGGTGCGGTGCGGGGTTCAAACCAGGGGTAGAGCAGGTCGACAAACTGACGTTCGGGGAGGACTGCAACCACCTTGTCGGCATTTAATTTTTCACCAATACAGTCGATAAAATCGGGTTCGGTTTCGTAGTCGGCATAGTGGCGTCGGCCCAGCACCACCACCCGCTCACTACTACCGAGGGTCAATGAGATATCGTTCTCGCGATATTCATCAACGGTGGTGGTGGTACAGGCGCTCAGGGTGAGGAGCAGTACAAGGGCGGTGCCGATGGCTAGTTGCTTCATGGCTGGCTGCTAGCGTTTGTGGTCTGGGCGCTGGTCGGGCGCTGGCGCAGCCATTGCTGTATTTCTGGCACCCGGGCAAAACCGGTAATAAAGTGCGCGCCAGCATCGCGCAGGGCGACCATAGAGGCCTGTTGTAAGGCCTCGGTGTCGGATTTCAAAAAGCGCGTGGGGGTTTTACCGTAGGCGGTCATGATCCAGTCGGCAACGGGCTCGTGGTTGCTGTCAAAGAGCTGCAAGTTATATTTTATCCAAACCTCAAAGACTTTTAATTGGGATTCATTGGGCATAGAAATTTGCACATCTTCGACACGGGGCACGAGGATTAAATCGGCTGGGCCATCGTTCGGCATATTGCTGGCGGTGCTGCTGTGTTGAAATAAATTGGCGGCCAGGCCGGTAAAGAGTTCGACCTGAATTTGTCCTACGGCAACACTGACCTCCTTGCCGACAGTGCTGTCAAAGCGGTAGCTGGCAAAGTCGGGCTCGAACACGACGATGGTGCGCAGTGGCAGTTTGGCGGTGAGGGCCGGGGGGAAGTTGCCCACGACCTCTAGCTTGGTTGAACAAGCACTGGCTAATAAACCACACAGTACTAGCAAAGGGGTGATAAATACTCGCGCCTTCATTGCGGCGCTGTGCTTGTTGTTATGGTGGGCATTTATTGTTTCTCATCGAGGCTGCTTAAGCCGACAAAGGTTCCACCATTACGATAGCTTAGTTCTCGCATCAGTGCTGCGAAACGGCTGGCGGTCTCCATTCTGCCTCCGGGTGCGAGAAAGTGGACGGGAAAACCGATGGTGTGGATGCGTACCCGCTGCTTGTTTCGGCCGCGCTGGCGGTTGCTTTGCGAGACCGTATTGAGCACCTTGTGGATGGAGCCACCGGTAAAATCGTCACCAAAGACGTAGAGACTTATTTTCTTATCCGAGGCGTAAAAGGCCTGTATCGCCCGCTGTATGCCCTCCACGGGACTGGAGTTACTAAAGGGCCGCCAGTGGCTCATTTGTCGAATAATGGCGCGGCGTCGCCCGGGGGTGTCGGGCAGCCACTTGCCGCGATAGCTGGGAAACATATAGTCCCCCATATCGTTCATCACTTGAATACCCTTCACAGTGGGGTAAATGTCGAGAATGTTAAGTAACTCCGAGCGCACCTTGGGCCAGGCGTAATCGACCATGCTGCCGGAGGTGTCGATAATAAAAACCAGGTATTCACTGTCCATGGGAATACCGCCAATCAGTTGATTGGCCTTCCGGCTGCCCAGTTGTTGCAGGCGTTGCATTTCCTCGCTGAGTATTTGTTGCGCGAGAATGAGTTCATCTCGCTCGGTGGTATCGGCCTGGGCGCTCGCCAGCAATTGTCGATTAACACTGGCCAGTTGCTGGCGGAGGCGGGCGATACTTTGCTCTAGTTCAGAAAGCTGTTCCCGCTTGCCACTCAGTGTCCGCGTCATTATCTGGGTCTCACCACGCAGGCTAAATAATTGCTCTTGCAATAGCGTGATACTTTTATTCTGTGTTGGCGGCGGGCTTGGTTGCGGCGTGCTGAACTCGACGCTTTTGGCGATTAATAGCAACAGCACAATGGCACCAAAGCCACAGCTGATCACGTCGAGAAAGGAAATGCTGACTTCTAGTGCCTGGCGGCGCGGGCGCTTCATCGTTGATGTTCCAGTTGGCCTAGGGCCAGTCTCGCGAGGGGCTTAAAAACGCGCCCTTGCTGAATAGACCCAGCTTCCAGAATAATGCGGCCGCCTCTGGGTCGCCCTCCATGGGGAATAAAATAATATTCACCGGCACACCCCTGGGCAGGGTGGCGGTGGCGCTTTCAAAAAGCTTGGCTCGAGCCTTGCCCGATACGGTGTTTTTGCTGGGTGTATTTTCACCCTGAGTGGGCAGGCCGTCGGTAAGCAGAAAGATATTGTCTGGGCGCTGGGTGAAATCATTGGCTACCGCAAAGGCCTTGATGAGGCTAGTACCACCCTCGGGTAGGGTCTTGTACAGCTGGGTAATGGCGGTATCCAGGGTGATGTTGTCGGCGGCATCCTGCCATTGTCCGTGGCTATTATTGATTACCGGCCTTGCCTCAGTGTTAAAGGTGTAAAGCTGGTATTGGCTGTGCGCCGGCAACTGGGCAACCAGCCACTCGACGGTGCGCAGGGTGCGTTTCCATTTTGGCGACTGGCGCTTTATGGCAACGCTCATATTGCGTCGGCGTAGGACATTGATAATTGTTTCGGCGAGCATACTGGCGGAGGCATCGACCAGTATCAGCACGCGCTTGCCGCCTAGTTTCAGTCCGGTTAAATATTGGCGTTCACCGTCGCCGACAAACTGGCGGACATCTTGGCTGGCACCGGCCTCCTGTAATTCGGCGGTTTCTTGTTCCAGGCTTTCAAGCTGTTTGCGCAACAGGGCGATTTCTTGCGCGGGCTCACTTTGGCTGCTGAGTTCGCGGCGACTTTGTTTGATGTCGTCTAGCACCCGGTCCGATAGACCCTGAGTAGTAACGAGCTTTTCCTCCACCGCGTCGAGGCTGTTGCGCACTAGGCTGCGCTGGCGCTCACCGTCGCTAATATCATCCTGTAATAGTGCCGCCTCCAAGAGTTTACCTGCGTCGCTTACGGAGGCTGTGCTGGGCTCATGTTTTAGAATCAGGAAAAGCAGGGTCACGGCACCAAAACCACAGGCCATAATATCCAGGAAGGATAGGCTGAAAGTATTGAATTGGCGACGTTTGCGGGGCATTAGCCGACTTCAATCAGGGTCAGGTTTTGAGCGGCGATAGCAATCACATCGCCGCTGTGTAAATTGTGCCAGTCGCCATCACAGCTAAGAGCAATGGAGTGATTACACTGTGTTAAGACGACCCGTCCGTCGTCGAGGCCAAGTGTTGCTGCGAGCTGCCCGGACATACTGTCAGTGGCCTCGCCCCTGATTAAGAGTGTGCCATCACTGAGTAGGGCTAAACCTTGAGCCAATGGGTAGGCACGATGCTTGTGAAGTAGGTGGCTGGCGGAGCCTTGTTGTCGCCTTGTTGTTGATGAATTCTGTCTGGTAGCAACGGGTGATAAAGCGGGCAGGGCGGTGATAAAGCTCAATGGCCTATCACCGCCTTGATTGTCGTCGCCGGCGGCGATGCTATCACCCTGGGCAAGACAGGCAGTGATGGTGGCGTCGGCGGCGAGGGTGACAATGTTGCGGTGCCCGGCGGTTTCGAGGCTGTCGAGCACGCCCGGCAAGCTGGCGAGGCGATGACTGAGCAAGAGGCTGTCATAGGGTGTGTTGGCCAGGGCCTCGACCAGTCGTTGCCAACGTTTCTGGTTGGCGGCAATAAAGTCACTGCGCTGTATGCGCAGACGGAAGTTACCCTGGGGGGCGCTGAGTTCGGTTTCGATTTCTCTTGCGCTATTGAGTTGCACAATCCAGCCGGGCAAGCGCTCGTGTAATTGCTGTTCGCCGGCGGCTGTGTGCAGGGGATCGTAGCGATATTCGCGAATGAAACGGTCGGCAATAAACTGTGCCCAAGTATCGTGAATTGCCTTCAGGGCAATGTCCGGATATTGATGGACACTTTCTCGCTGCACCAGGGCGACACTATTTAATTGGCACACTACCGTGGTGTGCAACTGGATGTCGGCGTGTAACAACACGCCCTGTAGCCCCGCCTGGCTCGTGGCGGCAACGGCGGCATCGACCAGGCCGGCGGCGGCAAAGGGCAGGGCCTTAACCAGTCCCAGCAATATACTCAGTTGTTCGGCCGTGGTGTTGCTGGGCATGGCGAAAATCATTTGTTGGGCCTGTCCGGTATCGCTATACAGCTGCTGTAGCTGGGCGTAGGCCAAATCCGCATGATGGCGGGCGTGGTGATTGTTTAGGCTTAATGGCGACAGACTAAGCTGGTACCAGTATTGATTAAAGCTTTGCTGGGGCTGTAGCCAGGCCTGCTGCAGGGCCTGTTGGCCAGTGACAACACCCTGGTTTTGTAGCAGAGCATAACCGGGGCTGGGGGGCGCGGTCTCTGTACTGTTGGGTGAACGCCAAAGAATGCCACTGTCGTTTAATTCAATAATTGCTGTGCTCATAATTCGATAATCGCTTTGCTCAAGGTCGACTCCATACTCGCGTCTTTAGCGCTGCCGGCTAATCGGTTTTTAAGTGGCGCAGTAAGTTTTGGTCACAGTAATTGTGAATATCCAGTACCTGTCTTTCCTGTAGCAGTTGTAGCTGGTGCATGCAAAACATCACCACGATGCTGATCACCAGGGCGATGTAGGTGGAGTTAAAGGCCACGCCAAGGCTGGAGGTGACGCCGACGATGTCGCCCTGCACCGCGCGGTGAGCCTGACTGAGGGCCTCACCGATGCCGCGCACGGTGCCGATAAAACCAATCGAGGGAATGGCCCAGGCGATGTAGCGCACCATGGAAAGCTCCGAGTCGAGGCGGTCGGACTCGCCATCGCAGACGTCTCTGATGGCGCCGGAGACATCCTGAATATTGCGCGTCGCGCCAAAGCGTTGCAGACCGGCGAGCAGGGCCCGAGCCAGTAAAAAACCCCGTTGCTGTGCGGGCAGGGCCTCCAGGGGGCGGGACATTTGCCGAGCGTCTTCGGGTAGTACCCGGTTGCCCTCGCCAATCTGTAGCAGGGGCTGTTGCAATAGCTGTCGCTCGCCCAGGGCGCGTCGCGCCTTAAACCCCATAATCGCGGTCGCCCAAATCAGCAGAATAAAACAGGTCTCTTGTTCGTAATCTTTCACCACGGTGTAAAAGGAGCGCTCGGCGACGATGACTTGTCCCGCCGCTTCACGGGCCAGTTGCGCCTCCATAATGGCCGCTGCGTTGGGGCGAATCAGAGTTAGATAAATGCTGTGTACGACAATCACCGCCGCCAGTAGGGCGAAAACCTGGTAGAGAAATTCGCTGGAGAGCTGGTTGTTAATATTTTGATTGTTGGTGCTCATAATAAATCCAGTGGGCTTGGCTGCTAGTTACCGCTAATAAAATCAAAAAATATTTAAATGTCGACCGGAAAGGGTACGGAAAAATCCTCCGATATTTCCTCGCGAGGTTTAAAACGAGAGGGCGCTTTCACTTTAGTGCTCGGCTTTTGGTTGGTGGCTGAGTTTTTATTGGTTTTTTTTACCTCGCTGTCTGAATCCTCAGCTTGGGACGTTTTAAGCTCTATATCAGCCGTCGGCCTGCTTTCTTGCGCCAGCACTGAGTTGATTGCGAGAACGCAGGCGACTGTAACAACCTGTCTAATCATGCTTGATCGAGCGCTTGTAATAAAATATTTTATTTTTAATGGCATAACGTAAATAGTTTACCTTATTGGGCGTAACGGGCGATGCGAAAACCGAGGTCGTCGCGGGCGCTATCACTGTAGTCACGGTAGGACAGGCGCAATTCTGTTTTTCCGCTATGCCGCCAGCTGGCACCTCGGACAATCTTGAATTTCCCCTTGTCGGGGCCTAGGGGGTCGCTTTCGACATTGCCCGTGACATTCACAGCAATGCTATAGAAGTCGTTAACCCATTCGGCAACATTGCCACCCATATCATAGAGCCCCTTATTGTTGGGTAGCAGGCTGGCGACGGGGGCGGAGACCGCGAAGCCATCATTGTAGCCCCTGAGTACGCGGGGCAGAATTTTGGCGGCACTGCGGTCGGCGATATTACTGGTCTTTTTGGCCGGTAAAAGCGTTTCGCCCCAGGGGAATTTAACCATCTGCTCATCCTGCCAGCGTGCGGCCCAGGCCCATTCGGCCTCTGTGGGCAGACGATAGCCGCTGGACTCGGGGACGTAGCCGGTGATCTCCCCATCCTTCTCAATATAAAAGGGCGCTAAACCCTGTTGCCGGCTCAGCCAGTTGCAAAAGTGAGCAGCGCTGGCCCAGGTGATACCGACGACCGGCTGCTGGAGTTGATTTAGAGTCTTACCGCTGGCGTGGTTGGAACTGTGCTGCTCCTGGAATTGTTGGAACTGCTGGTTCGTCACCTCGGTATTGGCTAAATAAAAGGCTCGCGTTAAGCTGACTTTACGCAGTATTTCGTTGGCGCGGCGGCCTTGCTCACGGCGGGAGGCACCGAGGCTAAATGTCGTGTCGGGGCGAAACAGTTTCAATGTTTGTCCACTGGGGGCGGTGATGGTGGCGGCCATACTGGCGTCGCGGGTTTGTGCCTCTGTCTTTAATGTTATCCGCAATGTGCGCCCAACACCCGGTTGTGGGGTGAGTGTCACAAAGTGGCTGGTGTAACCTTGTTTGCGAATCTCGATGCGTTGGGGCCGGGCCAGTAGAGTGAGACTTTGCTGGGCGCGGCCCCTGGCGATGCCGTCGATATAGAGCCTGGCATCGGCGGGTTGGACATGAATACTGAGTGCGCCTAGCTTGGGTTTGAGGGTGATATTTAATTCGCGGCGCGCGCCGGAGGCAAGGTCGACACGGTGAGTGGCGGGGTAGTAGCCATCGAGGTAAATTCGCAATTGCTGTGGCGTGCCGGGGGGCAGTGCTATTTGCCGGGGGCTGATGCCCAAATAATGACCATTGAGGGTGATACTTGCGCCCTGGGGTTGGGAGCGCAGTGACAGGAGACCATCGGCTGGCTGTAACTCAATCAGCGGCCAGTCGCGTTGTTCGCCGGCGGGCGCACTGAGGGTCTGCTGCCATCTTTTATGACCGGGTAGTTGTAGAGTCACTTCCTCGCCGCTTGCCAGAATATTGATTAACTGGGGCGTGAGGCCCTGACTTTTACCATCGAGTCGAATCTCGGCCCCAGCTGGTCTGGAATGGATGCGCAGCTGTCCCCAGGCGGGCCGCAGGTCAATAGCGATAGGCTGGGTAATATCCATCCCCTCCACGTCGATTTCCAGGCTTTGGCTAAAGTAGCGGCGTGCCTCTGCGAGCAAGGTATAGCGCCCGGGGGGAATATCTCGCAGGGTAAGGGGTGTCTCACCGTACCTGGTTTCATGAGAGGCATTTTGCAGGCTAATTTTGACCCCCTGCGGATGAGTCTTAATGGCGAGATGACCGGGCATTTTCACCAATGCCAGTGGGTAGCTCTGTTGATCCTCCGCGCTGACTAGTAAGGTTTTTTCTAGTTCAAAATAACCGGGGGCCTCGAGTCGTAGCCGAAAGTTACCGGGGCGCATCAGGTAGTGCCCACCGAGGTGGAAAGAGAGTCCGCCGGAAACCGTCACCGTGGCATTTTCCGGCGTGGGCTTGAGTTCCACCGAGCGCGCCGTCAGTAGAAACCAGAGCAGGGCCATGGCGCTGCACAGCAAGGCCACAAGCACTATTGGTAGGGGGCGCAATGGGGGCAGGCGTTTTTTTTGAGAGTGTTCGATGGGGCTAAAATCGATGGGCTGAATGGCGGGGTTAAGAGTGGCAGTAGCGCCGCTGGCTTTGTCATCTACCATTAAATCGTTTCCCTGCATTGCACCACAACCGGGCTGGTGTCGGCCCCAAATACCGTAAATTCTACCCTGACGTCGCGGTAGCCGGGACGTATGCCCTCAGCGATGTATTTACCGGGCTTCAATTGAATGGTCATTTCCGTGAAGGGCTCGAACTCAGCGAATTTAAAAATACTGACTCGGGTGAGCTTATCGGAGCGCAGCACCACGGTTTGTGGCTTTTGCGCGTTGCTGAGTGTGTGACTTAGCGCATCGATCTGCCGCTGTAACCGCGGTCCGGGTTGGCCAATTTGCCGGGCATCGGTGAGATTTTGTTGGGCATCGCGATAGACCGCCGGAGTGGCCAGGCGCAGTGGCTGGTGAATAAAATCTTGCAACCGGGCATCGAGCTGTTGGCGCACAGCGCTGCGGATTTTACCGATGGTGGCACCCGTAACGGCAGGATCGCGGTCGAGAATTTGATTGTAGGTATCGAGGGCGCTCTGCCAGCGCTCCTCGTTCTCATCGGCAGCGGCGCTGTTGAGCAAGCGCGCAATGGTTTTTTGAGCGATTTCATTGTCTACCTGTGCCAGTGCCGCGTGAGCGACAGGCGACTGGGGTTTGAGGCTCAGTGCCCGCTGTAAATGCCGACGCGCAGTGGCGAGCTCACCACGGTGCAGGTGCTGATAAGCGCGATTAATCGCGCTTTGAAATTGCTCATCGTCCAGCAAGTTTTGTGCCTCTACCCGGCCTTGAATAGCGGCCTCAAACAGCGGATCGAGACTCAAGGCGAGACTGTATTGTGCCAATGCGGCGGCATATTTGCCTGCAGTCTGCAGTGCCCTGCCGCGCTCGCTGGCGGCGAAGACCTCGGGCAGTGAGGCGCAGCGCTGCTTACCCTGCAATGCCTGGGGGTGTCGGGGGGTCATTAATAATATCTTGTCGAAGGCTTGCTGGGCGTCATCGCCGCGACCTTGATTGATAGCCAGTAAACCTTGCTTCAGTAGCCTGGCAGTGCGGGGTTCACGCTCTGCCGCGAGTTTGTCGAGCCGACCCCAGGCCATTTTATAGTGCTCGATGGCTGCGCTGAATGCGCGTTCGCGATAAAGCCGGTCGCCCTCGGTGGCCGCTGCCAGTGCGTGTTGATATTCCTCGTCTGCCCATTGTTGAATGTTGATGGCTTCGAGGGACTGTTGCTTTAGCAGTACTGCGGCGAGAATATCCTGGGCGCTGCGCCGGGCTGCAGCCAGTTGGGCACTTTGGAAGGGGCTCTCTTCGACAGCACCTGGCTGCGTTATAGCGGGAGGCTGTTGCTCATCACCCGGTTTAGCTGCGGGGTCTTGCGACTTGCTTTGGTCAGTGGTGGTGATCAGCAGTGCCAATACACCGGCCAGGGCGAGCAGTATGACACCAAGTATCCAGGGCCGGTGTGAGATCCTGGGTGTGATGTTGCCTGCACCGGTACCGGGTTGCTTGGATTCTGAGCTGGGGGCCTGGGAAAGGTCAATGTCGGCCGGCTCAATGGCTTCAAAGGCAGTGTTACTGCCGGCTTTGTTAGCAGTCATTACTAAAGGCTTTGCTCGTCGTTGCTCAGCGCTGGCGCTCCGCTTTGTCTAGCCGCGCCCTGCACAGTGACGCCCCGCTCAAGCCTGTAAATTTTTTGTAGCAGGGTTTTCCACTGGGCATATTGAGCCTGCACATTGCCGTTGAGGGTAATGGTTTGATCTTCCAGGGTGACGGTGCGCGGCTCTACCTCGGTCTCGAGGGACTGGCCCAGCTCGGCGAGGGCCTCGATATGGATCTGCGCCTCGCCCTTTTTCGCCAGTCCACTTTTGACCAACATGGCACCACTGCCGATGGCCACGGCACCGGCCGCGCGAGCGGAGCCACTATCACTACCCGATGCCACGATGCCGGCGATAACGGTGACGATGCCGCCGATGGTTCTCTCCCGCGACTGGCGCTTTAACTGACGCGTGGCGAGTACCTCATCGTAGTTTTGTGCGCGCCAACTTTGGTAGGGCGCTGCCATTTGCAGGGAAAAGGCATCGTAGTATTCCTGGGTGGTATCGACGAACAGATAGTCGCGCTCGCGAATACGCTGTATACGCGCCAGTATGGGATCGTTACTGGCCGGCAGGCGTTTAATTTCGAGCCTGCCCTGACGATCGGCAAGAATGTGCTGGTCAAAGGCCTGGGGGCTGAAATCCCGGGCAAAGCGCAGGGTGGATATATCGCGCAGAGTCGTCGCTTGCTTGCTATTTAAGGTCTTACGGTGCTCGATTAAATCGTTGGCAATACGGTTGAACAAGCCCTGGAATGGGTCGCGGTGTAGGCTTTTACGCCGCTCATAGGCGTACTTGCTGGCTTCCTGGGCATAGCTTCTTTGGTACCACTGTTGTCCTGAGGTGTCACTCACCGAAATATTCAGTTCGAGCTTTTCGCCGTCGGAGTGAAGAATACTGCCTTCAATGTAGACGTCGGTGACGACCTCCCTGCTGGGCAGCACACGCACTGCGCCCCAGGCGCTGCTGTCCTGGATGGTGCGGGCGAGCTGGTTGGCGAGGTAGTGACCCTCGGCGACGCGCACGGCGGGCAGCACAGTTTCGGCCTGCTTGTCGCTCAATTCATCGAGTCCGGGATCGAAGGCCAGTACTCCGAGGTCGAGTAGTTCGGCCTCGGCTATCTCCGTGTTTTCCAGTTGTAGGGGCGTATAGGTGGTGGATTTAACCTGAATGGGGGCATTGCAGGCGCTCAGTAATAGACCTGCCAACAAGCAGGCAATAGGACGAGAGACGGGCCGGGGCCAGCTAGTGGGTAGATTTATGAAGGCTTTAATTAGGGGCATTTAGCGGCTCATCATTGGTTTTTGTATTTGCGGTACTCGTCCCAGAGTTTCTCGCGCAACAGCGGATCTTTTTCCTGCAGTGCCGCTTCGCGTATTTGCCGAGCGACAATATCGTCGTCGCTGCCGCTTTGAATATCCTCGGGTATGCCACCGCGCCGGCTTGTCTGTGGCCCGCTGGTACTGGTGGCGCCACCTTCGGCAGAGGCGCTATCCACAGCTGCACTGGCGGCACTACCGTCACCGGCCTCGCCAGTGTCGACCTGTTGAACATCGCCTTCTTCGCCATCATCGGGGAACTCGCCGTAGCCGGGCAGTCCCTCATAAATATCGCCATCTTCAAAGAGCTCGCCGTCACCACCGGAACCGCCGGCCCCAGTCGCCGCGCCGCCAGCATCGCCGGCGCCACCGATACTGGCTTCAATGGCCTCGGCTTTGTTGCGCTCGCCTACAATCATGCCATCGAAAACGGCAATGGCAGCATCGAGCTCGGCATCGAAATCGTCAATAATTTCTGCATCGCTGCGAGTGGGGCCGCCATGTGTTGTCGGCGTGTTGCCGCTGGTGGTGCTAGAGCCAGGGCTTGGTGCTGCCTGTGCTGAACTTTGCGGCAGGGCCTGGCTTTGTGTTTGCGTTGGGGTGCTGGCGCTTTTACAGCCACTCAAAAAAAGCGCCAGTAAAAACAGAGATAAAAGACATCTCGACAGCGCGGTGCAGAAATATCTGCGAGAGCGTTGCGGACAGACGTGAGTGCTAATGGCTATGGTTTGTGTCATGGCTTTCCCTAAGCTGACCCTAGTGTATGAAGGGTAGTATTAACGTGGCATCGTTAATACCGACCGCCTTATTATCGACAAAGTGGGGGCGAAAGCGAGCGCCTTTGATGGCGTCGATCATCTTGTAACGCAGGCGCTTGTTCTTGACCTGGCTTTGGCCGGGAAGCTGGGTCTCGGCGGGTGCGTCAATATGTTTGCCCCAGCCCCTTCTGGAAATATCCATATCTGCGCTCATGAACAAGCCGGCAATGGCGCCCTGGCGCCGTTCCATGCGCAGGGCTGGCAAGAGACGCGGCGTGGCAAATATTTGTCGGTGCAAGGTCTCGGCCTGATCCGATGCGGCAATGTCGGTGAGCACCTGCTGGTAGCGGGCCATGGCTTCGGTTTTGTGGTTGAACAGCAAATACCAGTCGGCGAGCTCGGTTTGTGCCTGGATTTTGTCATGTAGGCTGGCACCGGCATCGCTGTTGGTGAGTTCGACTATGCGTTCGTGACAGACGCGGCCACGGCGAAAACTGGCGCCGGAAAGTATCCCGGTGCGCTGGGGGTTGGTGGTGGCGAAGCCATCGGCACTGAGACTATAGAAAGAGTCGGTGGAGGCAGACCACTCGTCACCCTGGTGACGAGAGAGGAAAAAGTTGACCAGTGCGACGGTGCGTAGAATCTCTATTTGTGTGCCGGACTCGGAGCTGGCCTGGGTTTCACTTAATTTTAGTGCTGATATCACCAGACTATAGGCCGAAGTCAGGTGGTCGATTCGGGTTTCGCTGTCATCAAACTGATAGGCGTCGAGGTGCCACATGCCGAGTTCATTGAGGAGGGGGATTAAGCGCGGGTCATGCTTGCCGTAAGTGGCGATATGCAGGCCCAAGAATTGCTTATAACTGGCGGTGACCCCTTCAATGTGCACCAGGGATTTCTGGCTGTCAATAATGCCGCGCAACATTGGTGCCTGGGACAAGCTGTTGAGACCGTTGTTGACCCGATTGATGTGCATGGCGCGGCGCAGGGCCTGTAGGGCTGCGTCGTGTTGCCCCCGCTGTTGTAATGCCAGTCCTAGGCTATACAGAACCTCGGATGCGTTTTGGTGGTAGGGGCCTTCGGTTTCGTAATCTAGTAGGGTGGCATAGTGATTGCTAAGTGCCGACGGACTTTGAGGCGCGGCGGAACTCGGTGTGCTTGTCGTTAGCGAGGGGCTTGAGTTGGTGCTCTGTTTGGTGGTTTTACTGAGCTGAGAGCTCGCAATGTCTTGCGAAACTAGCGGTGCAGAACCCTTGCTCGACAGCGTGGCTTCGGCCCAGGCCTTTGTCGCTAGCGAAATTGTCAAAAGCACCAATAATAGGATAATTAAGCACAAGCTGGCAGCTTGTTGCGCCACCGCTATTCGGGCCCTGCTTGTCCGCTTTACATCTATCATGGCATCTGCGCTTAGTTTATTTAGCTGGCTTATGGTTTATCAATGATCGCGTTGATCGGGGTCGATTCTTGGACTTGTCCTGGTGTAAAAGGTTCTCAAGGAAGTATCCCCAGGCCGGGTTTGACGGTAGATTGCCAAAATGAAGCGGCCGGTTTTAAGTACTCTATGTACTATTAGCATGGCACACCATATTCAATTTTCTGTCGTGCGATATCGATGGAAAAATGGCATTCGTAATATTTTTTATTGTTGAAAAACAAACATTGCATCTGTTGAATGTTTTTGGCGGTGGCGCCAGTACAGCTATCAATGCTGGGGGTGGCTGGCATGGCCAAGTATAAGTCTTTGGCGCTATCGCCCCTTAAAGTAAAGCGATAGTGACTATTGTCTGGTAGGTGTTCGGCCTGGTTAATAACGCTACTCGATGTCACGGCGTAGACGCCATCGAGTTGATTCCAGACATTGGCCAGGCCTGGTGGAGCCATAAAAATCGTCAAAATAAGTATCAGTCTTTGCAAGGTTTCTTCCTTTTTTGGAGCATAAATTAGGCTGGAGACATCCACGAGCTTCGCCCTGGAATAAATGAAGTGTATCTGTGGCCCTAAGCTCCTACGGTCGATTGGCCCAGGTGCCAATTCAGACACTCTATCCTGAATCCAGCTATGTGTGCGCTTGCTTGTATATAGAGTTTAGAGTTTAGGCCAGAATTAATCAGTGGCAACTGGAAATAGGCAACAGGCTATTTTTGTGCGGCACGGGTTTCGTCGATTAATTGTTTTAGCCATTGCATATAGGGCGTGCCGCCGGTGCCGCGAGGGTCGTCCACCCAGCGATGAATATACTGCTGGGCCCATTCATAATGAACGTCTCGAAAAAGGGCCATGGCCTCCAGGACCTCGTTGTAGACATCGCGGCCCGCCAGATCTTTAAAATCGGGTATCTGCTCGACATAGGCAATGATGTCGCGGTGCTCATCCGGCATGTAGTTGCGCATGTCGATAAGGTGGTCGAGGAGGGGGGATGCGCGGTGAGGTATTTTCATCAGGGCAACCAGCATCGGCATAATGCTGCTCTGGGCACCGGTTTCACCGCGAAAATTGACACTGGCCTGGGACAGTTCCTCGAACACGACATTCTCAAAAAAACGGATATAGGGTCTAAACGTCTTGTAGTACAGCCGGGCATCCATGTGCTCTGGGATGCGCTCCAGTACCGCTATCTGCCGTTGCAGAGCCTCTCCGATGGCGCCTAAGGCGCTGTTTAAGAGTGCTTCGTCACTACTGGTAAGGGCCCTTTCTATTTCGGCAATGGCAGAAAATATTGCCTCTGCCAATGCTTCGATTTCCACATGAATGAGAATGAACCAGTGTTCATCGTAGCGATGGACGAAGTTTTGCAATGTGTCGATATTGCCCAGGGCGATGGCCTTGGAAGTGTCAAAGCGGCGCCAATTGAACAGCGCGTAACCATCGTAACTGAGGATGGGAGGGCGCCGGAGCTGTTGGCAGACCTCAACGAGGGGGCGGGCGATGTTTTTCGGCAGTAGGGTCGCTGCGGGTTGCCCCACCTGATTGATATAGGCCGAGGCTAAAAAACCAATGCGCAGGTAGTAGAGGCGCAGCTGTGGCAGGGTTTGTAGGGCCTCGGGTGCGCTACTGGGCGCTGGAATGTCCAGACTGGCGAGATAGTTGCGACAGTCGCTGTCCATTAAGAGGCTGGGTAAGTCGCGCCCCAGGGTATCCAGCAACTCAAAGGGAGAGCCGGGAGGGAAGGCCGCCAGTGGATCCTCCTCTGGCAGAAAGCTGAGTTGCTGCAAGAGCACAATGCCGACCTCTTGGCTGAAGTTCGCTGGAGTTCAAGTGTTGAGCGGGTGGGCTTTTAAGCCGCGTACTGACCTAACTATAGACAATCATGGCTGCTACGCGCTGGTGCTGACAACGCTGTGGGTAAGCGCTCTTGATTACTCGGCATGCTAGATCCAGATCTTGGGTTTTTATATCGCCGCCAGGCATCGAGCTTATATTGCTCGAGTTTTGGCCGGCCCCGTGTAATCGAGCCGATTGATGGTAGACTAAGCGCCGCTTTTTACTGGGATCAAACCAAGAGGAATGACATGAAAACGATGAAGGCCGTTGTGGCTCATGAACTCAACAAATACGCCGTTGAAGAAGTAACGATTGACGCGCCCAAGGCGGGTGAAGTACTGGTTAAAATCAAGGCAACGGGCATCTGCCACTCTGACCTGTCGGTGATTAACGGCACCATTCCCGTGCCTTTTCCCATGGTACTGGGCCACGAGGGCGCGGGTGTTGTCGAAGCCCTGGGCGAAGGCGTTACCAATGTTGAAGTGGGCGACCACGTGACCCTGTCTTTCGTGCCCAACTGTGGTGAGTGCTACCACTGCCTGCGCAGCGAGCCCTACCTGTGCCTGAAGAGCACACCCGATGGCAAAATGATGGACGGCACCTCGCGCGTTAAGCTCGACGGTAAAGACCTTAATGTTATGCAGTTCCTCGGCAACATGGCCGAGTACTCGGTTGTACCTTCAATGTGCCTAGTCAAAATTGACAAAGACATCGACATGAAAGCCGCCGCCCTAGTTGGCTGTGGTGTTACCACCGGTGTTGGTGCCGCCTTGAAAACAGCTGAAGTGAAGCCTGGCAGTACGGTTGCCGTCTTCGGTGCCGGCGGTGTTGGCTTGTCCATCATTCAGGGCGCACGCATTGCCGGTGCGGTGAAAATCATCGCCGTTGATTTGTCCGACGATAAGCTGGCGACCGCCAAGAAACTCGGCGCCACCGACACGGTCAATGCTAGCGGCGAGGTGATGAAAGAAATCATGGCCATGACCGGCGGCATCGGTGTCGACTACGGTTTTGAAGCGATCGGTATTCCCGCCGTTGTTGATCAGGCGCAAAAAGTGACCCGTCGCGGTGGCACCATGACCGTTGTCGGCGTGGGCAAACTGAGCCAGAAGCTGGAACTTAATGCTTTGATGTTCCCCATGACGGCGAAGACCATTAAGGGTTCCATGTACGGTAGTGCCGAGTTCAAGGTTGATTTCCCCAAGTACCTCGATCTGTACAAGCAGGGCAAGCTGGATCTCGACAGCATGATTACCCAGACCTACTCCATCGATGAAGTCGGTCAGGCTTTTGCCGATATGGAAGCCGGTAAAAATGCCCGTGGCGTTATCGTTTACGATTAATCGCGACAGCGGCGCCGCTGAATGATTGTTGATTAAATTGTTAATTAAACTCTTAATTAGATAATGGCGTCAGAAAAAAATGCAGTGGCGAAGGGGGCAGGTTCACGGTTAATCACCGAGGCCTGCCCCCTTTGCTGTTCTAC
>MAAU01000029.1 GCA_002162825.1 Gammaproteobacteria bacterium 54_18_T64 | reverse complement strand
GCACGGTGTCTATCAATGACTTGATCGCAGAAACCCTGGGTGGCCTTGGGGGCATTGCCTTGTGGCTGTTTGGGCGGCATCGTTTGTTACATTTATGGCAGTCATTTGAGCGGGGAGGGCAACAGTCCATTGTTGCGATGCTCAGTGTTTATGGGCTGTTTTATCTTACTCAGTCCTTGTTTCCCTTTGATATTGTCGTTTCCCTCGACGAGCTGAAGTGGAAGATGGGCTCGGGTCACTATGGGCTATTTTGGGCGGGTGATGGTGCGTCTGCCTTGCGTGCGTTAGCCCGTTTACTGGGCGAGGGAGTGGCTATCGTACCTCTGGGTGTACTGGCGGCATTGGCTTATCCTGATTTGAGTTTAGATAATAAGGGGGGGCTGAAAAGGGCCTTTATTGTCGGTGCTGCAATTGGCTGCTGCCTTGAGTTGCTACAGTTCTTTTTAGCCTCGGGTGTTAGTCAGGGCCTTTCAGTGCTGGCCCGTGCTGGTGGTCTGTCGGCGGGTGTACTGCTCGGTCATCTTTTGAGGCGTTTGGGTGTCGGCTTTCTGGCCCGTCTTATTTGTTCGCTTTCACGTTGGCTTTTTCTACCTTATTTTCTTGCCCTGGTGTTCTTAGCAGGCTGGTTTAACGAGGCCTGGCATCCGCTGTCGCTTTTCGCTGTAAGCCTTGCCGATGTACGGATGATGCCTTTTTACTATCACTATTATTCGACCGAGCCAGAGGCGATGGCGAGTCTGTTGGCGAATATGGCGATGTATATGCCCATTGGCCTGCTCGTATGGTCTCGACAGGTTGTTACGGCGGGCCGGGTACTTAGATCACTTCCCCGCGGGCATTATTATCGACAGGGGGGCGCGCGCGTTACAGCTTTGGCTGCAGTGGCACTTGCTCTCGTTATTGAGTTGGGCAAGGTGCTGGCTCCTTCTCAACACCCTGACTTTACCAATTTGTTGATCGCAGCAGTGGCTGCTGTGTTGAGCTATTCGTGTATGT
Organism: Gammaproteobacteria bacterium 54_18_T64; assembly: GCA_002162825.1. Lineage (GTDB taxonomy): Bacteria > Pseudomonadota > Gammaproteobacteria > Pseudomonadales > Porticoccaceae > Reddybacter. The sequence continues at coordinate 29,693 of MAAU01000029.1, read as the reverse complement.
GCTGGCTGGTGGGGGCGCTGGTAGAAAAGGCTGAAATGCCGTCATCAAGCCCAGTACTTTCTGGTGTTAACGATGATGTTGCTGTGGATGTTCCACTTAGTAGCAATGCTGTGACTCCCAGGTCTTCTACGCGCCCAGTGACAGCCGCTGGCCCAGTAACAGGGCCACACTTTTTGCGTTTTCTGTATGCCTTGCCGCTGGCCCTGTGTATCGGCTTTGGCTGGTACGACTACCCCACACTTTCATTGCTATTGGCATTGGCCCTGCTGGTTTACGCAATTTTGTTATGGCGTCGCCCCCTGTTGTGGCTATTTGTGATTCCTTTGCTCTCGCCGTTGCTTGATTTAAGCCAGCACACGGGGCGTTTGTTACTGGATGAGTTTGACCTGTTTGTGTTGGTGACGTTGCTGGTCAGTAGTCTACGAGTTGTGCGCCAGCCGTCCTTAAACTGGCCAAGCCCATTGTTGCCTCTGGTGTTGGGTCTACTGTGGTTCAGCTGGCTGGTTGCTGTTTTGCCTACGCTATGGCCCCTGTTGAGTGAGGCGAATTTGCGCCAACCGGGCTCACATTCACCCATTGAGGCATGGATGGTGGGCAAGGGTTTATTGTGGGCTCTGTTGTTGGTGCCGGTGATTCGACGAACCGGAGGGGATCAGCTTGAAACAGCCAGAAACTATATATTATGGAGCCTAAGTGCGGGCTTATTCTTGCTGACACTGGTGGTGATCGCCGAACGCTACGTCTTTGTCGGTCTGAGCAATTTCGATAATGTTTTTCGGGTAACGGGTACTTTTTCCAGCATGCGCACCGGGGGGGCCTACATAGAAGCCTATATTGCCTTTGCCTTTCCGGCACTGCTAGTCGTAACACTGGGCCAACGCCGCTGGCTGTTGAAGGCCCTGGGCCTGGTGGCGATAGTGCTGGCGGTTTACGCGATGTTTGTGACCTTTTCTCGCGTCGGTTACGTCGCTCTGGCCCTGGGTTTTGTGATGGTAGGCGCGGGCTGGTTAAGAGTGGCTGGCAGGCTTTCGGTACTTAAAAAAACGGCCCTGTTGATGGGGGTAGGCCTTGTCGTCATGGCAGTGCTTATCCCGCTGCTGTCTAGTGGTTTTGCTCAATATCGGCTTGCGCGCTCGGCGGATGATTTTAGTTTCAGGCTCCACCATTGGCAGCAGGCTGTTGGGCTGATGGATGGTGGTTTGTTGAGCAAAGTATTGGGTGCGGGTTTTGGGCAATACCCGGTCAATCATCTTTTGTATGCAGGTGAAGATGAGCTATCGAGTGGCTACCAACTTAAACAACATGCGGGAACAAACTACTTGCTCTTAAGGGCGGGCAAGACGGCCTACCTTGAGCAGCGAATCGATATTTCGACGGGGCAGCACTACCAGTTTTCACTGCGTATTCGGCAATCTGACTATAGCTCTGCTACAGCCGCTAGTCCCGCCTTGAGTGTTTTTGTTTGTGAAAAGGCGCTGCTGTACTCCTTTGGCTGTAGCAAGGGGTCTGTGAATACCGAGGGGCTGACAAAGGAGTGGCGAGAAGAGGTGCTAACCATAGACTCCGCTGATATGGGCGCAGGCCTGTGGTCCCTGCGCCCAGTGAAACTCTCCCTGCACATGGCCAGTGGTGTCATCGACATCACCGATCTGCGGTTGAAAAGGGGTGATGGCTCTGAGGTGCTTAAGAATGGCAGTTTTACTGAAGCTCTCAAACATTGGCTGTTTGTAAGTGATCAAGACCTTGCCTGGCATATTCACCAGCAGTGGCTTGATGTCTTCTTCGCGCAGGGGGCGCTGGGCTTGCTCGCACTGATTTTAATAATGCTGGTTTTGATTCGGGTGTTATACCGTCCTTTAATCAAGGGAGACCTTCAAGCTGTCGCTCTCTTTGCGGCATTTGTCGCCTTATTTACTGTGGGCTTGTTGGGCAGTACCATGGACGTGGCGCGTAGTTCACTGTTGTTTTATTTAATGGCATTCTGTGTGGCATTACTTTTTGGGGTGAAACAAATACCCGTCACTAAATTGCAGTAGGTGGCTGAGTGCAGTGCCAGTAGCTAAGGTATCAGTAGTAAAAACAAACGAGTTGATTTGTTAATTCATTGAGGGAATAGGTTATGAAGCAATTAATACTTGCAGGTATGGTTTTAGCGATTGGGGCGGTTGATGTAAGGGCAGATTGTAGCGCGTCGACCAAAGAGCTGGCATCCGCTTTGGTGGGGCAGTCTGTTGACGCCTCTGGTAGCGGAGGCAATTGGAAGGAGTCTCATTGTGGTTCGGGTACTTCTGGCGAGTTGTGGAAGGTCGGCGCCGGTACGGTAGTTGATCCCGCTGTGAAAGTCGGTACTTGGAGCACTAGCGCCCATAATGTCACCTATGATTATGGTACGGGGGGAACTTATACCTGGACCTTGCATAAAGTCGGAACGACTTATTATTTCTGCAATGCTTCCTCCGAGGTTGCCAGTGGCACCTTGGGGACTCTAGGGGATTGCTCGTAATAAGTTTACGGTAGGCTTTCTAACGTTTAAGACAGGGGCTAAGCAGGTCACCCATTAGAAAAGTGGGTATCCAACCATAACTCCAACACCGTCAACACCCAAATTAACTCACCGTAATAGGCCGCATGGCCGTTGCGGTGCAGGTCTATCAGCTCATCAATAAAGGCTGGATTCAGCCACTGTCGCTTTTTCAACTTCAGCAAATTGTCGTAGGCCAACTCCTGTAGGGGTTGGTGGCTTTGCATCCACACGCCGAAGGGCAGGCCGAAGCCCTGTTTCTTCTTGTTGATGGTTTCATCGGGCAGCCAGTTGTGCAGGCCCTTTTTGTAAAAATGGCGCAGGTTTTTGCCTTTTATTTTCCACTTTCCAGGCACCTGGCAGGCAAAGGCAATTAACTCATCATCGAGCATGGGGTAAGCGACATCGACACCCGCCACGGCGCACATATGGTTGACCTTTCTCAGGTCGTTGTCAGCCAGGGTGAATTGCCAGTCGAGGTAGAGCATGCGATTTAACGTGGAGGCATCGGGCGGCAGTTGATAAACCCGCTGTTGCAGGGCCGCAGGTGATGCCGTGTTTATCTGGGCGAGAAAGTCACTGGAAAAGATTTCTTCGGGACGATGCCGGTTGAGGAAATTATAGCTTTGCAGGCGCTCGGGCAGGGGCACATTGGCTTGGTCGATATAGCTCTTTGCCTTGGCCGCTAGGTTGATTTGGCTGGGCAGTGCCTGTGTAAAGGGTTCTATCACGTGGCTGCGTAATGCTAGGGGCACTTTGTGGTAGGCCTCAAAAATCCCCTGTTTGGCATAGCGTTCATTACCGGCAAATATTTCATCGCCACCGTCACCGGCGAGCAGGCATTTAATACCGTCTTCCGCCGCCAATTTGGCGCAAAAGTAGGCGGGCAGCGCCGAGGAATTACCAAAGGGTTCATCGTAACTGGTGGCGATATCGGGCAGGGCATCGACCACATCGTCGGGGGTGACGTAGTACTCGTTGAGTTTAACGCCAAATTTTTTCGCGCTAATACGGGCAAAGGCCATTTCGTCATAGCCCTCGGCGGCAAAGCCGATGGAATAGGCGCGGGCCTGGTGCTCACTCAGTTCGGCGAGCATGCCGGTGACACTGGAGCTGTCGAGTCCACCGCTGAGAAAGGCACCGGTGGTGCTGAAGTCGGTGACGGCTCGGTCGACGGCAGACTTGAGCTGGGGGCGCAGTTCTTTGGCCATACTATGAAAGCTCTTATCCGAGCTTTCCGAGAAGCGGGGTTGCCAGTAGTTGTGTATTTCTATATTGCCGGCGCTGTATTTTAAATAGTGTCCGGCGGGCAGCTTACTAAGGCCTTGATAGATGGATGCTGGGCTGGGCACCATGTGAAAATAAATAAAATCGTAAATACCCTGAGGCAGGATTTTGCGCTCGACACCGCTGTGGGCCAGCACGGTGCTGGCCGATGAGCCGAATACCAGGCCCTTGTCCTGAGTATTACTAGTCTGGCAATAGTACAGGGGGAAGTGCCCGAGACGATCTACCCCTGTTAAAACTGTGCCATTGGCACTATCAATAATCACAAAGGCAAAGTTGCCACCGATCTGCTCGAGAAAAGCGTCGCTATTTTCCCCATAGGCTGCAGCCAGTGCAGCACTGTGGCTGGCCTCAGCCGCGATGGTGGCCAGGTGGGCAGATTTCCACTGGGGCTGCCCAATGATGGTGACCATGCCACCGTCTTCACCCTGCTTGCTGAGGGCGTATAACTTTTCTGTTGCCGCGCAGGAATATATATGACTGGTGTGGGTGTCCGTATGCAGCGAGGTATTTAACCCCGCCAGCATGGCGTCAAGTTCAATATAGGCATTGCGTGGTGCGGCATTTGGCAGAAACCAGCCGGCCAGGCCTTTGGTGAGTGTTGGCCGTCTGAGCTTGTTGGGACTGAGAGCACTTGGCATGTTTCGACGAGATCTTCTTAGTGGTTGCGTATTTAGTGGCTATTGAGGTCGAGAGCTAGAGCGGTAGCGGCGAGTGATTTACCCTGCTGGTCTTTGCCGGACAGGCTGGGTGAGCCCTCGATTTTATCCAGGGGCCATGCTATGCCAATTGCGGGGTCGTCCCACTGCACACAACCTTCATCGGCAGGGTGGTAGAGGGCGGTGCATTTATAGGTGATTAATGCCGTCTCGCTGGTGACCAGAAAACCGTGGGCAAAGCCCTCGGGTATCCACAGTTGGTGATGATTGTCAGAGGATAAAAAGCACCCGACCCAGCGCCCATAGGTGGGGGAGTCGGCACGAATATCCACCGCGACATCGAAGATTTCACCTTGTAGCACATAGAGCAATTTGCCCTGAGGATTGGGCCATTGATAGTGCAGACCGCGCAGTACACCCCGGCTGGAGAAGGACACATTGTCCTGTACAAAGTTGCCCTTAATACCCAGCTCAGCGTAGCGTTGCTGGTGGTAGGTTTCCTTAAAAAAACCTCGTTCATCACCGTAAACAGCAGGTTTGATCAGCAGTACTTCGGGTATTTCAGTTTGTTCAACGTCCATTGGTGACCTTATTGGCAGCGATTATTTTCGGCTTATTTCAATAGCGCGTTAAAAAATATCTTCTTTGAGAATTTGCAGTAAGTATTGACCGTAGGCGTTTTTCTTCAGTGGTTCGGCAAGTCTTTCAACTTGAGCGGCATCGATATACCCCATACGATAAGCGATTTCTTCGAGGCAGGCGATCTTTAGGCCCTGTCGGGTTTCGATGGTCTTAATAAAGGTCGCCGCTTCCAGCAGGGACTCGTGAGTACCGGTGTCGAGCCAGGCGGCGCCACGGCCCAGGTTTTCAACATTAAGTTGCTGTCTGTCGAGGTAGACCTGGTTGACGTCGGTAATTTCCAGCTCGCCTCGGGCACTGGGTTTGATCTGTTCGGCGATATCGACGACTTGATTGTCGTAAAAATACAGGCCAGTCACGGCGTAACGGGACTTGGGCTGCGTGGGTTTTTCTTCAATGCTCACGGCCTTGCCAGCGCTATCAAATTCAACCACGCCGTAACGCTCGGGGTCGTGGACGGGATAGGCAAATACCGTGCTGCCACTTTTCATTTCATTTGCATGCTGTAACAGCTGGCTTAGATTGTGGCCGTAGTACAAATTGTCACCGAGGATGAGGGCGCAAGGGTCATTACCGATAAATTCCTTACCAATAATAAAGGCCTGGGCAAGACCATCCGGCGATGGTTGTACGGCGTACTGAATATTGATGCCCCATTGGCTGCCGTCGCCCAGCAGTTGCTCGAAGCGTGGCGTGTCCTGGGGTGTCGAGATCAGCAGAATATCTTTAATGTCCGCCAGCATCAGTGTTGATAAGGGATAGTAGATCATCGGCTTGTCGTAGATCGGCAGTAACTGCTTGGAGATAACCTGGGTGATGGGGTAGAGGCGCGTGCCCGAACCACCGGCGAGAATAATGCCTTTGCGTTGACTCATGTCCTGTTCGTTCCTTGTTTTACTCTATTTGGCTTTTGGGCGCGCTCTTTAATTGGCAAGGTTGCGAGCCCGGTGCTAGGTGTTGGTGCTGATTTCCTTCAGCAGGTGTTCCAGGGGTTCTCGCCAGTCGGGCAAGTGTAACTGGAAAGTGCGCGTGAGTTTGTCGCTATTCATTACCGAATTTGCCGGTCGTTGCGCCGGGGTAGGGTATCCGGACGTCGGTGTTGCCTGGATGTCTTCGGGCTTAATTTTGAGCGGCATGTCTAGAGTTTGTGCATGGCGGACAATCGCCTCAGCCAAACCGTGCCAGCTGGTTTGTCCGGTGGGTGCCAAATGATAAACCCCTTCCTTGCCGACACCTGCGGCGAGTAACAGTAAACAGTTGGCGGTGACATCGGCAATTAAACTGGCTGGTGTCGGGCTGCCAATTTGATCGCTGACAATACTTAATGCATCGCGTTCGGCGGCGAGTCGCAGAATGGTTTTAATAAAGTTACTGCGCCGCGCCGAGTAAACCCAGCTAACGCGAAATACCAAATGTCTACAGCCGCTATCTTGCAAAGCCTGCAGGCCTGCGAGTTTGCTGGCGCCATAAATATTGCCCGGTGCAGTGGTGTCGTGTTCGCAATAGGGCTCACTTTTACCGCCATCAAAAACGTAGTCGGTGGAGTAGTCGACGACGAGAATATCGCGCTGGCGGGCCAGCTCGCCAAGTAGAGCGGGGAGGTCGCGGTTCAGGGCATAGGCCTGTTCGCTTTCACTCTCGGCCAAATCAACGGCGGTGTAGGCGGCAGCGTTGACAATAATGTCCGGCTGATGGCTGACGATTAGCGCGGTAACAGCCGTTTTGTCGGTCAGCGAGCAATCTTGCCGGGTGATGGCGCTAACTTTGCCGACACTCAGTAGTGAACGGCGCAATTCCCAGCCCACCTGCCCATCGGCGCCGAGCAGGAGAATATTAGTCGTCATAGTGTGTCTCCATCCACTGTTGGTAGGCGCCGCTGCTGACGTTTTCAATCCAGGCGTCATTGTTGATGTACCATTCGACGGTTTTCAATAAACCGCTATCGAAGGTTTCGACGGGTTGCCAGCCCAGCTCGCGCTGTATTTTACTGGCGTCGATGGCATAACGCAGATCGTGACCGGGGCGGTCGGTGACATAGGTAATCAGGTCGACGTAGTTCGCTACGCCTGCGGGTTTATCGGGTGCCAGTTGTTCGAGTATCTGGCAAAGCGTAGTGACTACCTCGAGATTGGTTTTTTCATTATGGCCGCCGATATTATAGGTCTCGCCAATCTTCCCCGTGCTTAATACGCAATACAGGGCGCGCACGTGGTCGTCGACATAGAGCCAATCGCGAATTTGTTGGCCGTCGCCGTAAATGGGCAGTGCCTTACCCGCCAGGGCGTTGAGAATCATCAGCGGGATGAGTTTTTCGGGGAAGTGGTTGGGGCCGTAATTGTTGGAGCAATTGGTGATTAATATCGGGAAATCATAGGTGCGCTGCCAGGCCCTGACTAAATGGTCGGATGCCGCCTTGCTCGCGGAATAGGGGGAGCTGGGCGCGTAGGGAGTTTCTTCGGTAAATAGCAGGCCGGGTTCCAGGTCGCCATACACCTCATCGGTGGAAATATGGTGGAAGCGGAAGGCTGCCTTGCGCTCGCCTGCCAATCCGTCCCAATACTGTCGTGCCGCTTCGAGCAGGGTAAAGGTGCCGTTAATATTGGTGTCGATAAAGGCAGCCGGGCCGCTAATGGAGCGATCGACGTGGCTCTCTGCCGCTAGATGCATAATGGCGTCGGGCCGATAGTGGGCGATGAGGCGCGTCATCGCGGCGGCATCGCAGATATCTTCTCGTTCAAAATGATAGCGTTCGCTGTCGGCGACGCTGGCCAGGGATTCGAGATTGCCCGCGTAGGTGAGCTTGTCGACATTCACCACGCGGCAGGGTGTTTCGGTAATCAGGTAGCGGATCAGGGCCGAACCGATAAAGCCTGCCCCACCGGTAATAAAGAGAGTTTTTGCGGTCATTCCCAGTGTCATCCCTTGCACGTGTGTTATTCGTTTTTCAATCGTGGTCTTGCTCGGAGCGAGGGGGATTGTAATATAATTTAGCACTGGCGATTTTATTATCAGTGGGTCAAAGCGCTGACTTTACGTGCAATGCTACTCAGTTACAGGAAGAGCGTATCAATGAAAGGAAACAAAACAGTATTAGTCACCGGCGGTGCAGGTTATATCGGTAGCCACGCTTGTGTTGCCCTGCTCGATGCGGGCTATAAAATTGTGGTGATCGATAATCTGGTCAATAGCTCGCCCCTGTCTATGGCGCGGGTAAAAAGCATTGCCGGTAAAGACTTTGATTTTATCGAAGGCGATATCTGCGATGCTAAAACCCTCGACAAGATATTCACCCAGTACTCAATCGATGCGGTAATGCATTTCGCCGGTTTAAAAGCGGTAGGTGAGTCCTGCACTAATCCACTGCTGTATTACCAAAACAATGTCGCCGGTACGCTGACCCTTTGTGAGGCGCTGCAAGGTTATGGTGTTGGTTGTATTATCTTTAGCTCCTCGGCAACGGTTTACGGCGAACCTCATACCGTGCCCATCGACGAATCTTTTCCGCTGCAGACTACCAACCCCTACGGCGCTTCAAAGAAAATGGTGGAAGATATCTTTCGTGATTTGGCTATGGCCGATGGCCTTGCGAAGGCAGGTTTTTGGCGGGTAGGTTTGCTGCGCTATTTTAATCCGGTCGGTGCCCACTCCAGCGGCATGATCGGCGAGGCCCCTAATGGCATACCCAATAACCTCTTGCCCTATATGTTGCAGGTGGCGCTTGGCAGGCAGGCGGAGCTCACCGTGTACGGTGACGACTACCCAACCCCCGATGGCACCGGGGTGCGCGACTATATCCACGTTGTTGATCTTGTCGCCGGTCACGTCAAAGCCCTGCAATATTTATTGGATGAAAACAATGATGCTGGTTGCCATACCTGGAACCTGGGTACGGGGCAGGGTTACTCGGTACTGGAGATGATCAAAGCCTTTGAAGCGGCAACGGATGCCAAGGTAGCCTATAAAATTGCGGCGCGCCGCCCCGGTGATATCCCCGCCTGCTGGGCCGAATCAGGTAAAGCCCTGCGGGAAATCCATTGGCAGGCGGAACTGAGTTTGCAGCAAATGATGAAAGATAGTTGGCGTTGGCAGTGCCAGAACCCCGAGGGTTATGTCGAATAAAGCTTCTCTGGTATCACTACAGTTGATTGCTAGTTGAGGCGCTATGTTGACGGTGGTGAATAGCAGGTTTCAGCTTTTCTTTTTTTAGGCTTTGTTCCAGGCAGCTTTTTGTAACAAAGTGATGGGTGATGGGTGATGGGTGGTGGTGTGCTAATGCACTTAGTAGCGTGGCTCATTGACATTGATGGTTGTACTAGCAGCCCTTGGCGATGCTCGTTTTGCCCTGTTCTGGTGGTGCAATGAAATTGTAGAAAGCACGAGGTGCTTGAGCTTAAGTATTTGTTTGTTGTTCGGTCGACGCTGGACTGGAGAGAAATGCGGAACTGGGTACGGCGGGGGAGCACAATTATTGGCGAGAGCCATTTGAAACGGCGAGGGCTAAAGTATGGGGCTGTTTACAGGCGTGGATTTAGTTTCTTGTAGGGGGGGGGAAGGGCGACTTAGCGTGAACGGCCCTCTGTTTTAGAGTTATTGATAAACTCTAAAACTCTGTGGTGAGCTTATAGCAGCCACACCACAGAGCTTGGTCTCAATAGCAGTGTTAGAGCTTGGCAGCGGCCTCTTTTTCTTCCTGGCGGGCGCCAGATAACATACCTGCTGCACCGTGGTTACCCTCGTGGCAGGCGTATTCAAACATCTGGTCTTCAGTCGCTTTCAGGGGAATGGCAGCGGTGAAGGGCTTGGTGAAAGTACTGGGGTCATTGACCGTGTACTCGTAGACCACACGCGAATCACTGGTGCGAGTGAAACGCTCGATCAAGGTGAAGTTTTCACCGGTGCCAACCACGCCATTCATCTCGGGCTCGGCGAGGTTGAGTGGTAGCTGGAAGGTGGGTGTTTTACCGGTGAAGTTGGTGGTTTCAACGACGAGGGTGTCGCCCTCCCAGTGGCCGCGAGAGTCGCCCGTCCATTTGGTCATTTCAGCGGGTAAGTGTGGGCTGCCATCCATGCGCACAACGCGTGCGTCGTGAATCATCTCGGTGAAGATCACCACTTCCTTAGGCGTTTGAATGATACGCAGGTTATTGTTGTAGGCGCTGGGGATTAGCGGTGGGCCGGCGTTGAAGCTCAACAGGCAGCGTTCAGAAAGACCCAGGGCCTCGGGGCCTACCGGGCGAAAATCAACGAGACCAATAGAAACGATGCCGCGCACCGGGGTCTGGCGCAGGTGATCGGTCTTCATCCGAGCCATAGCTTCGTCGGTTAATTTGGGCAGACGGCCATTGGCGGGAACGGTGATCAGGGATGTTCTTCTGTCCTCGTTCATTGAGGTGCCGTAGTCCATCCAGAAGTTGTTATACGCCCCCTCAATATCGGTATCGGCGTCGGTCTCGGCGGTTTTTTCGCGCAACTTATCGACATCCGTTGCATCGACGGCCTTTTGTCTGAAGGCGGCCTGTTCTTCGGCAGTGAATACCGCTTTATTACCCAGGGCTTTGGGGCGCTCGAGAGGTGTCAAGGTACGAAAATCCCATACGCCTTGAATATCGGGCTGGCCCTGAGAATTGCGCGGAGCTTCATAACCGGAGCTTTTGGCGGTCTCAGCGTAAGCGGAGATAGAGAACAGCAGTGTGGCCATCAGGCCTGCTGTTGGCAGTAGTTTGTGGACTCGAGTCATGTCGTACACCGTTTCTTTTGATAATTTTAGTAGCCCCTAAGCTACCACATTTGCTCTGGTGAAGGAACCGTACTGGCAGGAAGGTCGAGACGGAAAAGGCTTGCTGGTGGTTGCGAGGACAGCTACTGAAGGGGCGTTCTGTAGTGGGCCTAAGGCCATGAATAGCCTGTTCTGGAAGGTGTAAATGATGTGTTGCGAACAAATACAGCTCTCTCGCGATACCACTATTAGTGAGCAGGTGCTGTCGGTGAAAAAGGGTAGAGGAGATAATCAGGAGGGTCAGCCGGTGAGTTTTACCGCGCTGGCGAATAAGCAGCTTGGCTTTGGCTGACTTATAAGATCTCTAGGTGGTGTATTTGCCAGTTTTCAACGGCATAAACGTCACCGCTACCAGAAAACTGGATATCGCAGTTCCAGTTTAGGCGCTGTGGCTGTCCGAACTGGTTGTTTGCTGCAACGCTGGAAGCGAAGGTGTAGCGGCCGTGGCCTCGATGCTGGGCCGTTTCGGCGGACAGGGGGATTTCGGCAGAGCCTGGCAGCTGGAGAGAGTTTTTGACCAGGGTTTTACACATCACCAGGGCATCGATGTCGAGTTTGCGCGCCCGATCTGCCAATTCGTCATAGTGCTCAGAGAATTTTTCGGGGAATCGCTCTGCCTCATCAAGGCACCAGCCCATAACTAGGCTAAATTTTAGATCCTGGCCTTTGTTCGCGGCAAAGTCACTCATGCACACCAGGTGTTGATCACGACGAGTGGCAGGGGCTGTTTCACCAATACTTTGGGCCACCACGGCTTCGCGCTCATCAACCTTGAGTTCTGTATAGGTTTTAAGTGTTAATTGACTGATTTGTTGCGGGCTTAGGCTGGCACCGTCGAATATCTGCATCAAAAGCTCATATCCGAGCACGATAGCCGCAATCCAGGAGAATGCGCCAAGGGCTAGAGGTTTGGGTTGCTGACAGTGGGGGCATTGCGTGGCGTTTGCAGTGCGATTAAGTCGCTGATTACAGTGCTTGCAGTAAACAAAGCAGAGTTTCATCAAAGATCCATTTCCCTAACGAAAAAGGGCCAGTTAATTAACCGGCCCTTCGCGTTCTCAGTCCCGGAAAAGTCCCGAGAGAGTCCCTTTTTACTACTGCCTGGCCTGGAAGGCCAGGCTCACGTACGTTTGAATGGCGGAGGGGCAGGGATTCGAACCCTGGGACGGTCACCCGTCGCCGGTTTTCAAGACCGGTGCTTTCGGCCACTCAGCCACCCCTCCTTTCGAGGCGGGATTATACCGCCTGAAAAACAGTAAACAAGAAAAACTTTATTCCTTTTCGTTCTTTGTTGTTTCGGCCTCGTCGATCGTCTCGCTCTTATAGCGAGGATCGTTTTTAGCGCGTTTTATCGGTGCTGAAGGTTGGGCCAGGGCGGCACTCTGGGTGGTGTCCAGCGGTGCGGACAAACCCAGTTCGATGGCATTGGAGCTGACCACGGTTTCAACCTTGCTACTTTTTAAGCGCGGGTCATTACTGGCTCTGGCAGAGGGCGATGCTGGTTTTTTGCTGCCGGCTTGCTCGGTGCTGGCTTTATCGGCGAAGGGCAGGCCGATTTGACCTGTTGCCGAGACGACCTCGGGCTCACCAGATGCTTGCTCAGTCGACGCAGTAGTAACCTGCTCCGGTGAGGGCTCAGATGTATCTGTAGCGGTTTTTTCTTCAGAGGCTGCAGTCTTTGACGTGCGCGACTCAGGTGCTTGCTGCTGTTCTGTTACGGCAGGCTCCTCATTGTCGGCCGTTTCAGTGATTTCTGGCTGTTGCTCAACTGGAGCTTCGTCAGTCATCGCTACTTCGCTGCCAGTGTCTGACTTTGAGCTTACCTGTTCTGCTGTTGGCGATGAATTGTCGTCGACTTCGCTAGCAGCTGTTGGCGCGGGGCTCTCATCCACTGCAGTTGGTTGTGCAGGGGCGCTACTTGCTTGTTGCTCTGTAACAGCGGTTTGTTCCTGAGGGGCGGCCGCTACCTGGCTAGTCTCATTACTTGCCGGTGTAGTTGATGCCTGCACTGGGCTAGCTGTTGTTTGGCTGGCGCTCTCGCTGGCATCGGCTTTTTGTGCCGCGGTGTCGGCGAGCAAGTGCTCGGGGATCTCCTTGCGTTCCCGGCGTCGCTTTGGGGCTTGTTGGTGACCGCTAGGGCGGCGAGCCAGTTGCTTTGCTGCTGCACTCTGGGTTTTCTCAGCATCAGACTTTGGAGCGTCTGTGCTGTTTTGATCCTTGTCAGCACGTTCAGGGCGCGTACGCTTGTTGCCGGTTCGTTCGGTCTGGTCCTTGTTGCCGGTTCGTTCGGTCTGGTCCTTGTTGCTGGTTCGCTCAGCCTGGTCTTTGTTATCGGTGCGCGCGCTTTTATTGCGGTTGCCTCTTTGGTTGGCGCTACCCTTGCCAGCATCATCGGTGCTTTGCGTGTTATCTTTATTGCGTGAGTTGTCACGATCGCGATTGCGGTTGCCAGATGAGCGGTTGCGATTGCGGGAATTTCTGTTGCGACCATCCTGGCGCTTCTCGCCATCACGGGGTTTGCGTGGCGGCGGGGTTTCTTTTTTGGCTTCCTCAGCGGGCTCTGTGGTGGGTGCTTCGCTGATGGCAAACAGCGTGCGCCACAGTCGCTTCAACATACCATCTGGCTTGGCTTTGGGCGTGGTTTCGGTGGTGCCACTGTCTTTATTGGTGTCGGGGGCCTTCTCAATGGGTGCTGGAGCCTGAGTCTGAGGGGGCAGGTTTTGTACCGCAGGTTTGGGTATGGGTGGTAGCTTGGAGGGCTCCATGACTTCCGCGGCATCTTCTTTGGCAGCCTCAGCGGCGAGCTGATAGCTGTATTCTTTCTCATCGCCGGTTTCATCCTGAGCCCGTATGCGCTCCACCTCGAAATGGGGCGTTTCCATTGAGGGGTTGGGCAGGATGGTGAGACGGATATTATTGCGCTGTTCGATTTCGCTTATTTCATTGCGCTTTTCGTTGAGCAGGAAGGTGGCGACCGGAACCGGGGTAATGGCGCGAATTTCCTTGCTGCTTTCTTTTTGCGCTTCCTCTTCCATTAGACGGAGGATGGAGAGAGCGATGGAGCGTGTACCACGGATGGTGCCCTGACCACTACAGCGCGGGCAGACCTTAAAGGTCATCTCTTCCAGTGAGGGCTTGAGCCGCTGACGCGACATTTCAAGCAGGCCAAAGCGGGAAATACGGCCAACCTGAACACGGGCGCGATCGATTTCCAGGGCCTTGCGCACGCGGCTCTCGACCTCGCGTTGGTTTTTGCTGGCCAACATGTCGATAAAGTCGATAACGATCAGGCCGCCGACATCGCGCAGGCGTAGCTGACGGCCAATTTCATCGGCTGCCTCGAGGTTGGTCTGATAGGCGGTCTCTTCGATGCCGCCACCCTTGGTGGCGCGGGAGGAGTTGATGTCGATGGAAACCATCGCCTCGGTGATGTCGATAACGATGGAGCCACCCGAGGGTAATTTAACCTCGCGTTCGAAGGCGGTTTCGATCTGATTTTCGACCTGATAGCGATTAAACAGGGGAATTTTATCGTCGTAAAATTTCACCTTGTTGTGATCGTTGGGCATCACTTGTTGAATAAAGGCAGAGGCCAGCTGGAACACTTCGGGGCTGTCGACAATGACCTCGCCGATATCGGGGCGCAGGTAGTCGCGAATGGCGCGAATCACCACATTACTTTCCTGAAACAGGAAGTGGGGTGCGGAGGATTGTTGCGCTTCGTTATCGATGGTTTCCCAGAGGTGGAGGAGGTAATCGAGATCCCACTGCAGTTCTTCGGCGGAGCGACCGATGCCAGCGGTGCGAACAATAATGCCACAGCCCTCGGGAATACTGAGGCTGCGCATCGCCTCGCGCAATTCGCTGCGCTCGTCGCCCTCAATGCGTCGTGAAATGCCACCGGCGCGGGGGTTGTTGGGCATCAGCACCATGTAGCGTCCGGCCAGACTGATAAAGGTCGTCAGTGCTGCGCCTTTGTTACCGCGCTCTTCCTTCTCGACCTGGACAACGACTTCCTGGCCCTCTTTGACCAGGTCTCTAATTTTTTGCCGCCCCTCACCGCCACCGGAGCCCTTTTTAAAGTACTGGCGAGAAATTTCCTTAAGGGGGAGAAAGCCGTGACGGTCGGCGCCGTATTCGACAAAGGCCGCTTCCAGGCTGGGTTCTACACGGGTGATTTTACCCTTGTAAATATTGGCTTTCTTTTGGGTGTGGGCGCGGTTTTCGATATCGAGGTCATAGAGGCGTTGACCGTCGACCAGTGCCACACGAAGCTCTTCGGGTTGGGTGGCGTTTATCAGCATTCTTTTCATGGTATTCCTACATTTTCCTGCGGTGTATCGCTGCAGCGAAAATGCCCGGAGTCGGCACAAAAAAGCGTATTGGTCGTAACTGTTTGTAAATAGTACGTATTCCCCTGTTAAGGGCTGGTACTTCCTTAGTTACGTCGTCATTAGGTCGCTTGTTACCAATCACCTACTGTTGGGTGACTGCGGTTTTGAGGCTGGGTATAAAGCTAGCTTCGAATTCCTTTGGGTGACCTAAATTTGTTAGTGGCCGGTTATGGTTGGTATTAGTAAGGGCTAGGTTTGATTGCTCAAAATAGCCAGCTTAATGTGCGCTTTTCCTGTCTTGTTCGGCCGCTTGATTGCGGGCCGACAGCGCAGCGTGATTCTCAGTTCCTATTTACCATAACTTGCTAAAAACAGTATTGCTTATTTGTGCTTTGCATCTGGGCATATCGTGTGCATTTCAACACGATTGATGAAAAGTGCCTGCTCTACTGTTGCGAGGCAGACACTCGATAAAATTCATTCACTTTTGGAGAGCCTTAATTTAGGCTCTCCTTTAGCTGGTTTTTGTACCATACGTCTTTGGTGCCAAGCCGATTTTAAGGGCTTGTATCACCGGGCCATTATGGCCTTGTTGAGCGTCACCACGTTTGTCAGGCTCTGCTCGAGCGCGAATATAACAATATTTAGTAAGTTGTTCAATTGAAAGAATAAATCGCCGCTTATTGTTAGAATAGACGGATTCATTAGCAGGTTGGGTAAGGTGAGCGAAACAGAATCAGCCTTTGATCGGGTGCAGTATCTAGAGATCAGTGCTGACCAGGCCGGTCAACGCATCGATAATTTTCTATTAAGCCGTTTAAAGGGCGTACCTAAGTCCCGTGTTTACCGGCTGCTACGCAAGGGTGAAGTGCGGGTTAATAAGGGCCGAATTCGCCCGGAGTATCGCCTGAAAGAAGACGATATAGTCAGGGTTCCACCTATTCGTGTGTCTAAACAGGTCTCCGTTCTACCCGGTCGCTCTCTGCGCGGTATTTTGGCCGAAAGTATCATATTGGAAACCGAAGAGTTCCTGGTGATCAATAAACCCTTCGGTTTGGCAGTGCATGGTGGCAGTGGTATTAACCTGGGTGTTATCGAGTCGCTGCGAGCGATGCGCGAGCCCCATGCCTATCTTGAGCTGGCGCACCGCCTCGATCGCGATACCTCCGGTTGTTTGCTGATTGCCAAAAGTCGCCGTGTACTCAAGCATTTGCAGGACCAGATGCGCCAGCGCTCAATGGATAAGCGCTATATAACGCTGGTCTCGGGGCGCTGGGCCAAGGAGCGGCGCGAGGTAAATGCACCGCTACTGAAAACAACGGTGGCCTCGGGTGAGCGCATAGTGCGGGCCAACAGCGAGGGCAAGGCCTCCTTGACGCGCTTTAAATTGTTGAAGCACTACGCCAATGCGAGCTTGCTGGAGGTGAAACTGGAGACCGGTCGCACTCATCAGATACGAGTGCACTGTCAATTGGTTGGCCATCCACTGGCGGGTGACCCTAAGTACGGCAATGAAAATTTCAATCAAATATTGCAGGGGGTGGGCTTGAAGCGCTTATTTCTCCATGCCGCGCAACTGGCTTTTATATCACCCGCGACGGGTGAGAAGGTTAAGGTTCAGGCACCTCTGCCGGACGAGCTGGAAGGTTTGCTGCAGCAACTCTAGCCGGCCTTGTGCGGTGCGACCTACTACAGGTGTTCGGATTCATTCGATGACCTTCTACTGCATTTATAAATGGAGGCTCTATGCCTGAATTACTGATTTTTGACTGGGATGGCACCCTCTGTGACTCTCTTGCGCGGATTGCTCTTTGTTTACAGCTATCGGCAGCCGATGTCGGTTTACCGCCACCAAGCCTGGCGGCGGCAAAAAATATTGTCGGTCTCGGTCTTGATGAGGTCATGACCGAACTTTTTCCCGGTGCCGATAGTGCCACAACCGCGAATTTACGGGCCTCCTATTCGGCCCACTTCATCCGCGAAGACAGCACGCCCTCGGCCTTTTTCCCTGGTGTCAGGGAGCATCTGGAAAAGCTGCGTGAACAAGGTTTTACTCTGGCCGTGGCGACGGGCAAGAGTCGCAAAGGTCTCGACCGTGTACTTCGGGCCGTCGAGATGAGTAGTTTTTTCCACAGTACACGTTGTGCCGATGAAACGGCGTCAAAACCCCATCCGGCGATGTTGTTTTCCCTGCTCGATGAATTTGGGGTGGCGCCGCAATCGGCCTTGATGGTGGGTGATACCACTTACGACATGGAAATGGCGAGGGCGGCGCAGGTACCGCGCCTGGCGGTGAGCTATGGCGCTCATTGCCGCGAGCGTCTTTTGGCATACCAGCCGGTGGCTTGTATCGATGAGTTTACAGCCATTGACGCCTCAATTTAAAAGCGTTGGGCCTAATTGGACTCGCAGTCTGGCTGAAAGCCCCGCCCCGCCTTCTTGGTGGCTGGCGAGCCCCGTAGACGAGTAGTGGCTGGTGGGTAAGATATATTCTTTTCTTGTATATATATTGGTGTTTTTTGGGTCTAAATAAACTTGCGGCGAAGGACGCATGGTGGCAGGGTGAAAGACCCTAAAGCTGTTGGCAGGGGTAGGCTCTTATCGATAACTATTTATAAGGCGTCCACTATGTCACAGGAAAGATTATCTCAGAAAACATCGCCGCAAAAAGTGTCACAGAAATTAGCGCAGCGAGAAGTAAAGGATGTACAAAAGGCTACCGGTAAGGCTGGTTCTGGCCGCACCGTACCTGCAAGAACCCCCGCTAGTTCAGTCGATTCTGCCAGTATTTACTTGCGTGAAATCGGCTATGTCCCCCTGTTATCTGCAAAAGAAGAGGTCTACTACGCGCGATTAGCTCGCGATGGTGATGAGGCCTCGCGGCAGCGAATGATAGAAAGTAACCTTCGCCTGGTGGTTAAAATCGCCCGGCGCTACGTCAATCGCGGTTTGAATCTGCTCGATCTGGTGGAGGAGGGGAATCTCGGCCTGATTCGTGCGGTAGAAAAGTTTGACCCCGAGCTGGGTTTTCGTTTTTCGACCTATGCCACCTGGTGGATTCGCCAGAATGTTGAGCGTGCCCTGATGAATCAGACGCGAACCATTCGCCTGCCGGTACATGTGGTGAAGGAGCTGAATCAGTGTGTGCGCGCGACTCGGCAGCTGAGCCAGTCCCTCGATCACACGCCAACGGCCCAGGATATTGCCAATAAATTAGACAAAACCCCCGATCAGGTATTGAAACTCTTGCGCTTCAATGAGCGAGTGGGTTCGGTGGACGTGCTAATTGGCGATGATGTAAAGACGCTGGTTGATACCATTGCCGATGAGCATGTCTCCGATCCGGAGGTGTTGAGCGGCGATGACGATATTGCTGCGACCCTGGATCAGTTGGTGGGCGACTTAACACCGAAGCAGCAGGAGATTATTTGCCGTCGTTTTGGTTTGCGCAACTATGACGTTTCCACCTTGGAAGAGGTCGGCAAGGCGGTGGGGCTGACCCGTGAGAGGGTTCGGCAAATACAGATCGAGATACTCGCACAGCTGCGTATAACCATGAAAAAGCTGGGCATTGAGAGCGATATGCTGTTTGGTGGGGCCTAGAGCTCAAACCCGGCAATTGCCGGGCGGGTGTGGAAGTGGCTTAGCGCTCGAGTAGCTCCAGCTTGCCACTTTTACCGTCCCATTCTGTCGCATCGGCAGGTGGGTCTTTCTTGATGGTGATGTTCGGCCAGACGTCGGCCAATTCGGTGTTGAGCTCGAAGAAAACTTCCTGGCCCGCTGGAATTTCATCTTCTGCAAAGATTGCCTCGGCGGGGCACTCGGGTTCACACAGTGCGCAATCGATGCACTCGTCGGGGTGGATCACTAAAAAATTTGGCCCTTCATAGAAACAATCGACAGGGCAGACTTCCACACAGTCCGTGTATTTACATTTAATGCAGTTTTCCCCGACGATAAATGTCATGGCAGAGCTCTCCCGGTCGAGCTAAAGAATGAAAAGGCGGCGGATTATAGCTGAAAACTGGCTTTGATAGCAGCGCACGCTAAGCCTATTTCCCCTTGCTTAATAGCTTTAGGTTATAAAGCGCATCAAGGGCTGCCCGCGGGCTCAGTTCGTCGGGCTCGACCTGGTTCAGTGCTTCGAGCAATTGGCTGTTTACAGGTGCTGTGAACAGGTCGCTTTGCTGCGGTGCCCGAGGTGCTTCGATGCCCACTGTAGGGCTTGATGTACTTTCAAGTCGCTGTAATTCAAGTCGTGCATTGTCTAAGACATCGCTGGGCAAACCGGCCAGGCGGGCGACCTGTATGCCGTAACTCTGGCTGGCGGGGCCATCCTGTACGCGGTGTAGGAAGACGATATCGTCGTTGTATGCAGAGGCATCAAGGTGGACGTTGGCGACATTCTCAATACTTTCCGACAATGCGGTGAGTTCAAAATAGTGGGTGGCGAATAGGCAAAAAGCACCTACCTTTTCGGCCAGATGGATGGCGCAGGCCCAGGCTAGCGAAAGACCATCAAAGGTACTGGTACCACGGCCAATTTCATCCATTAATACCAGACTCTGCTCGGTGGCATTATTGAGGATGTTGGCGGTTTCCGTCATTTCCACCATAAAAGTAGAGCGCCCGCCGGCGAGGTCATCGGACGAGCCAATGCGGGTGAAAATTCTATCGACCATGCCGATGCGCGCCTGTGTGGCTGGCACAGGGCTGCCGATATGAGCCAGCAATACGATCAGTGCAGCCTGGCGCATATAGGTCGACTTACCCCCCATATTGGGGCCGGTGATAATCAACATTTGACGCTGCGGGTTGAACTCAAGGTCGTTGGCCACAAAGGGTGAATCCAGTACCTGCTCGACGACCAAATGGCGACCGTCGGTGAATTGAATGCCTGGCTCCTCGCAAAGCTGGGCGGGGGCCAGGTTCAGCGTCTCGGCCCGCTCGGCAAGGTTGAGCAATACATCCAGTTCGGCGATGGCAGCGGCGCTTTGTTGTAGCGGGGCGAGGTCGTCATTGAGACTGTCGATGAGGTTTTCATAGAGCGCTTTTTCTCGCGTCAGGGCACGACTTTTTGCACTCAGGGCCTTATCTTCGTAGCCCTTGAGCTCGGGGGTGATGTAGCGCTCCGCATTCTTTAGGGTTTGGCGGCGAATATAGTGAGCGGGCGCCTGATCGGACTGGCCCTTGCTAATTTCAATGAAGTAGCCGTGTACTCGGTTAAAACCCACCTTCAAGGTGGCGATACCACTGGCTTCGCGCTCACGTTTCTCCAGTTCAATCAGGTAGCCGCCGGCATTACTGCTAATGGCGCGCAGTTCGTCGAGTTCGCTGTCAAAGCCCTCGGCAATGACACCGCCCTCGCGAATCACTACCGGGGGATTCTCGATCACGGCCTTGTTGAGCAGAGATACCAGTGCCGGGTAGGTGGCAATTTGTGCGCACAGTGCGCTCAGGCGTGGCGCCGAAGTGGTACCGAGTGTGGCGTGTAAATCGGGAAGCACCGCCAGGGAATCGCGCAGTCGCGCCAGGTCCCGAGGCCGGGCCGAACGCAGGGCAATGCGGGCGAGGATACGTTCGATATCGCCAATATTTTTTAAGACCTCGGCACTGTTTTCGTAACGGTAGTCGGTCTGTAGCTCGAGTATGGCCTGTTGGCGGGCCTGCAAGGTAGCGAGCTGGCGCAGTGGCCGATTGAGCCAGCGCTGCAGCAGCCGTGCGCCCATGGCCGTAGCTGTGTTATCCATCACCGCCAATAGGGTGTGCTCGTCGCCCCCGCTGGGGTTGGTGTCGATTTCGAGGTTGCGTCGGGTTGCGGCATCGAGAATGACACTGTCATCGTGGTTTTCATGGTGAATACCGCGCACATGGGGCATGGCGGTGCGCTGGGTTTCCCTGGCGTAATTGAGCAGGCAGCCAGCGGCCATCAGCGCCAGTGGCAAATGCTCACAGCCAAAGCCCGATAAATCTCGTGTTGAAAATTGTTCACAGAGGCTGGTGCGGGCTGTATCGAGATCAAAATTCCAGGGCGGCTGGCGGCGTAGGCCCGGAAAATTAGCGACCAGTCCATTTTCGGCAAGCTCCTCACTGACTAATAATTCGGCGGGGTTGAGACGTTGTAATTCACCGAGCAGGGCATCGCTGCCACTGACCTCTAATATGAGAAAACGCCCGCTGCCGATGTCGAGGCTGGCGATGCCGTACTTCTCATCTGCACAGCTAACGGCAACCAGCAGGTTTTCGCGGCTGCCCTGCAGCAGTGCCTCGTCGGTAATGGTGCCCGGTGTAACGATGCGCACCACCTCGCGATCAACGGGTCCCTTGCTGGTCGCGGGGTCGCCGATCTGTTCGCAAATGGCCACGGATTCACCGAGTTTCACCAGGCGGGCCAAATAGTTGTCGGCGGCGTGGAAGGGTAGCCCGGCCATGGGGATGGGTTGTCCGGCCGACTTGCCCCGAGAGGTTAGGGTGATATCGAGTAAGCGTGCGGCTTTTTTTGCATCGTCGAAAAAAAGCTCGTAAAAATCGCCCATGCGATAGAAAAGTAAGGTATCGGGGTGCTGGGATTTGATGCGCATAAACTGCTGCATCATCGGTGTGTGTTCTTGTTTAGCGCCACTTTTCACACTACTTGTTTTTCCGGTCGTTTTCTTTATTTTATTCATATTTTTCAATAAGTTATATGTATTTATTTTGAGGCTTTTACTTCCGTAAAGTGGCAGGGCGTGTCATGCCGTTGCACGGAATAACGGTGTTTGGTATAGCATATAGTATAACATTTGGTGTAGCATATCGTGCATGGGCTAACGAGTTGCCTTGGGTTAATTGAGATGAAAGTAGCATGGGAAAGCCTATGCATAAAATTATGGATGTGGATATAGGGGGGATTACTTGTGGCACAGGATGTTATAGCTTTTCCTACACCCTCGCACTCAAAAAGGTCAGCCGATCTATCAAGGCCCCTAACAGCGTTGCAGGTAAAGCGTCATAACGTTGGGATCTTATCTGATGCCGCTCCACACCAGGGGCTGCGATTACGGGCTAATAAAAACGGATCTAAAACGTGGACTTATAGGTATAGAATTGCAGGAAAATTGAAACAGCTGAAGCTAGGCTCTTTCCCTGCAATGACCTTGGCTGAGGCAAGAGGGGCACTACTTACTCAAAAGAAGTTGAGAGAGGAAGATCTTGACCCGCGACGGGTGGCCGCTAATAAAAGACTAGAAGCAGAGTTGGCCAATTTTACTTTTGCCCAGATGGTGGATTTATATCTAGTTGAAAGGATTGAGAAAGATCGTACACTCAAAGGGGCGGCGGAAACGCGGCGGTTATTTGATTATGACATGGGTGGGTTGGCATCGCGTTTAGTGGAGGATGTCAAACCTGTGGAGATTCACAATCATATTCTCGCTATTGCAGACAGAGCCCCTCGCTTAGCGCTGGCTTTCAGGGCTGAGCTTTCTAGAGCTTGGCGTTATGCGTCCAATACAGGGCGACTTAGCATCCCCTGCCCAATCAATAGCGATACGGGTGGAAAGTTAAGACAAGGTAAGAGAGAGCGTTTTTTGAGTACGGCTGAGCTTCAGCTTCTGCTGCCTTGGATGGATAACTACTCTGATACTGTAGCTGATGCTCTGCGCTTGACGCTGTATCTCGGTTTACGAAGTGGGGAGGTGTGTAAATTAAGAGATGCTTGGGTGGAAGAAGAGCAGGATGGTTGGTGGTTGACGATCCCCTCATCTGAAATGAAAAAGCAGCATTCGGATCATCGTGTTCCCTTGGTGGGTTCAGCGCTTGCTGTTGCTAAAAAGCGATCGGGTTGTGGGTACTGGTTTCCTTCGAGAGTTTATTCATATATAGGGCAAAAAGTTCTTGGTGTGGAGATTTACAAATACTCTGGACGATCGTCTGCAAACAGGTATAAAAACAAGATTCTTTGCCCCGTGACTAATTGGGCTGCTAATGACTTACGTAAGACGGCTAGAACGCATTTGGCTGCATTAGGGTGTCCATTTGAGGTTGCGGAGGCAATATTGCACCATAAGTTACCTGGGGTTGGTGGCCTCTATAATAGACATTCTTACGAAAATGAAAAAAGGGAGTGGTTGGCTAAGCTAGGTGAGTTGTTAGATAGTCTGGGGCTTTCAAGGCAAGACAACACATAGAGCTGATAAGCCATCGTGAGTAAAGCGCAATGACATTTCTCGAGCCCTATCCCACCCGTAAAGATACACTCGGTATAGGTACCCCCAATACGCAGGCCGTGGGGCGGCAAGCGAAACGCGGAATCCGCGCCTGGTGCAGAAATAGCTGGGCCACCGGAATTTAGAAACCACGGTGATCTACATGGATGCGATGGGGGACGAAGAGCGCACATTAGCGGGGCGGATGTGGGGATAGATGGAATATGTGAAAATAGGATGGTTTTCAAATCACCCTATTCTCGGGCAGGCTCCTAGGTTACTTAATTATCCATTCCCCCTTTGAATATATGCGAACGGTCTTGTAAAAGACTATATGTATCTTCACTTTGCATGGTGTTAGCTAGAGAATGGCCAGAAAAACTGACAAGCCACAACGTAGTTACTAAGTATAGAAATAATTTTTTCATGGTAAATTTCTCCTATGCCGCTTTGCTAGTGAAAAGTAAATTAAGGTAGGGTTGCATAATTAGTTCTTCGCGAAAGGATGGCGTATTTGGTGTTGGCTTGTAGTCTGGGTCACTGAAACGACTATCCAACTTGATTAAACGCTGCAACATTATGGATATGTAATCTATATCCTCGGTTACAGCACCAGCTAAAATTGAATTCCTCACGACTAAATGGTCTGTTGGAACAACTTCTAAAATACTTTCTATAACATTGAAGTAGTCTTTTTCTTGCAGAGTTTTTATAAAGCTCGCGCGGCTATTTTTACAAGATAGTATGCTTTTTTCATTCGTATTATAGAGACTTGAAACGATAGCGTGTTCTACCCTGTCAACGTAATATTGTGCAAACATTCCAAGATGTTCTCTATGCTCGGTTAGAAGATTGACAGCAGTTTGCATGTATTCTCTAGCTGTAGCTGCTAATTCGTCATCATGATGTCCCCATTTAGAAGAACTATCGGCCAGCATAAAACCCACCAACCAGTTCAGACGAGCGTATTCGATGGACTTGTCCACATCAATCCCTATACCTATATTACGAAGCTGTGATACAGAGCCTACGAAACTTAATAATAGGTCGATATCCTTCTCAATAAAATTCTTGAGAGTCATTTGATTCGTTGACCTGGCTATTTCGTATTCACCGAATAGTCTTTCTAAGTACTCAGGAAAGGGACTATTAATTAGCTCGCGGTGTAATTTCAGAATGTCGGGTAGGTATTTGAATGATTGGCGGTATCCAGGCCTTTTTAATTTTGAATAGCCTCTTGTGGATATCGGAATCTCTCCAGCAAGCTGAGTATCAGTTTTACGATCCCCAGTTATTATCTTATGTGCGTACTGAATCTCTCCGCATTTAATGTTTGAAACCATGAGTGACTCCTTCTTTGTAAATGACGTCTTCTTATGGCATCTACCATAACAATAAGTTCAGATAAAAAAGTGCAAATAGACCAGAAAAAATGCGTGTTTTCGGTTCTGCATACATGCATTGTCTGGTGTAGTTCAATCCCACCTCTGACTAACTATAGTGGAAACCGTAAGCAATGTAGCTTACTCAATTTTCACAAATAGAGTCATTAGCACTCAGAGGGTATAAAAATGTTCCGCAAAAAATTGAATAAATTTATCGTAACTGCTACGACGATCTCCGCATTCATGCTTCCTGGTATTAACTCTGCGATAGCCGGTTCTTATTGTGAAGGTGAATACAGTAAGGAGATTTACAAAGTAAAAGCCACGTACATGCCCGCATTGCAAGATCTCCAGAAAGAAATTAAGCGCATCCAAGATGCTGGTCTTGACCCTTCAAAATATGTAGTCGATTTTGAAGGGGAGTTTGTACCGATTACCTACAAGTATGGTGTGCTTTTTAACCGTTACCAAACTGGAGCAGCACACGCAGCAGGTAGCGCGGAAGGCTGTATGGACTCTGTTGCTCCTGCTCAACTCGCGGCAGATTTGGGGGTTATTTTGGGTACTGGCGGTTTATCTTTGATTCTTCCGGAACGAATGACGCGCATTGATATGGGCGAAGTTCTGAATGGGAAGCCGTTTGGTGATGACAGTGCCGCTATCCCGAAATTTCGTGATGATGCTTTCAAGGTCATAGGCGTTGATCCAGAAAGCCCTGGGACAATAGGCAACATTATCAAGGACCCGTGGAAGTGCGTCACTTTTCAGAGGAGGTGTTAGGCGCTATCGTTCATCAAAAAAGAGCAACATCTTATTATTAGGAGTTAACATGAAAATATTTTCTTTAGTACTAGCCTTATTGGCTATCGGTGGAGTCTCAGGTAGCGTATCAGCGGCTCATGTGGACAGTGTAATTCAGGAAGAGACGATCAACCATGGTTCTAGTGGCCGAAAAGCAGGCTCCAGCGGAATTCCTCGGCCACGTGGAGGATAGAGTTTTCAGATGTGGTAATTGTTAGTATGACAAAGCCGCCGAAAGGCGGTTTTTTTATCGTATCCATTTTGGCCGTGCAAAGCGCCGCCGTGTCTTGAATGGCCTCTGAGGCCAGCTGAATCTTGCCTTCTTCAATTTGGCGGTTACCCAAAGCCAGTATCTTTATCAGGGTCAGGGTTTCTTGTGCTTGTTCATAACTTTTAACATTCTGCATCAACATTTTCAGTGATAATCATGGGCTCGCGTTGGCTGTCGAGTTTGCGGAAGATTTCAGAAATATGGGCCTTGAGGTCGCTAATGGGTTTAATGTGCCTGGAGAGTTTCATTGTAGGAATCTTTGGATTGAGTAGACCTTAATATAGACAAAATTTAGCACTAGCCTCAAGTGCTCGTGTCGAAATGCGGATTTTGAGACGCTTATGTGGGTGTAGAAGGAGCTATGCAAACAGGCTTATTGATAATTTGGAATAAAAATAACGCCTGTTATTCCATAATAGAATATGATATAATGGTAACGCGCTTTCTCACACAGCTTGCGTAGAATTATCTATGCAAAACAGCAGGTTACAGAGATCTCTGTGCTTGCTGACGCGATTCAAGTCACGATTCAACTTAACTACTAATCATACCAGCGTATAGCTGATGGCCTGAGGGGCTCCCCCTCAGGCTTCTCTGTGCCTGTCGTTTGGAGAATGTTTATGAAAATCAAAGAAGATGCTCTAGCGTTGCCTATTGAAAAGACTCTGGTTGCTCTTATTGAGGGGGTGTTAGCTGAAAAGGGGGTAGCGTGCTCTCAATGCGTAATACTGAATTTTAGAGACCCTTCGTATCGCGCTAAAGAGGGAGGGTATCACCCGGTCGAAATCATGCTCGATAAAAATGGCCTCATTCAGTACATCACGGACTTTGCCTATATGGGGCAAGGTGATTTTGCTGAACTTGATAAAGAGCTGGATTTTGATTTTGCTGCTGGGGTCTTTCAGCAGATGGGGAAGTGTTACCCGATTGCTGATGGTTGGGAACTTTTTGCTGTCTGGCAAAGTAACTTTTGTGCGTATTTTGAGTGGGGTGTGTTTGCGGTTAGTACCACTATTTGGGGCGATGTTTGATGGACAGGGAGGGTAGGAACTCCCCGCCGTTTAATCAATTGCCCACCTGCTGTATTACCAACCTACAACCAGAGGCGAATTGTGAGCCTAGCTCAAGACAACTGCGTGTAAAACCTCGACCCTACCAACAGGGAGGCTTGGACTCATTGTGTGGGGTTTACGTCTTAATGAATGCGGTCAGGTACCTAGGCCCTCGGCGGCACCTTCGTCATTATGAGGTGCTGATTGAGAATGTATTAACACACCTCAATAATAGGAAAAAGGGGCTATCAACCACTGCGAGGCTGGCGGGAGGAGGCACTTACCTGCAGGAAATCGCCTCAGTGTTAAAGACAATTATCTGTCCCCGCTATGGCATCCGCCGCGCCAAGCCCTACCACCAAGATCATGACACGACATTGGATCACTTCTTATCTCACTGCCAAGATTTTTTGGAGAAGAGTGGGGGCATTATTCTTATTGGAATTGATGGCACTTACGATCATTGGACCTTGATTCGGGAGGTGACGGATAAGCGGGTGTTGTTGTACGACTCGAATCAATTGCAGTATTTCAGGCGTGCGCATTGCTGTTTACCCAGTGATCAGCGCTTAACAACGCATATCCTATTACCCACCCACACCTACTTTCTCTGGTTAGGGTGAATTCAAAAGCCTCGACCCAAAGGGCTTGGTTGAATCTCGAAAAGCCAAGCGACCTCAACGTAAACCTTCGTTAGTCACTCCCTAAAAATAGGCTTCGTCAGAGAGGTATGTCTTTTTAAGGCAGGCTCATCCGTGCCCGCCCCAATCAGTGTGTTTAACGAATTGAAACGTTCCTATTGCCAATCATGTCATTGGCGATCTCTTATAGGTATTCATTATGAAACCATTTAAAAGCAGTGGTAAACAAGGCCATTATTTTGTGAAAGGCCCCGTCTCTTCAGCCGATATTATCGCGATGGCGAAAAAGCTCATCAACAGACAGTTTTCTAAAGGCAGGGTTATGGACGGTGCTGCATCCTCAAAAGACTTTTTGGCATTGAAGCTGGGTCAGTTAGAGCATGAAGCTTTTTGCATCATCTTTCTTGATACGAGGCACAAAATTGTTGCCTTCGAAGTGTTGTTTAGAGGCACGATTAATGGCGCAAGTGTTTACCCTAGGGAGGTTGTGAAAGAGGCGCTCAGTGTTAATGCCTCCGCCGTTATCCTGGCTCACAATCACCCTTCAGGTGTACCAGAACCCAGCCAAAGCGATATCAATATTACGCAGCAATTAAAGGATGTGCTTGCGGTGGTCGATGTGCGTGTACTTGATCACATTATTGTAGGAGGGGCGAGGACGGTATCAATGGCTGAATTGGGTTTGATACAGCAAGGCTAAAGCTGTTTGCTTAACCGTCAGTCTCCTCTCAGTGAGTGCGTTCTAGCGCTTCGAAAAATCCCCAAAAAAAAACCTGCAACGCTCTGCACGACAAATAGCCCGCTAACAGGGGGTTATTTCACCATTCACGCTTCTCTCTAGCTTATGTTAAGACCTCTTAAAAGGTCGTTAGGTGTTGTTAATTGCTGTCTCTATTACTGCCTAGGCTGCGTGCTGTCGTGTGTGTTGATGCTGTTTTTTTGGTTCGAATTTGGGGTGCGATCTCTTGTTAAAACAATCGATGACTCTTCTAAAAATGTGGCCTGGTGCCTTTGCTCTACAAGTGAGGTGCCCAGGCTGCTGGAGAATTTTGTATGAAAAATACGACCATGGAAAAACACGATTTTGAAAAAAAGTTGGGGCAGTACTACGCCTTGATTCACGAAACTGGCAGCAACCCTGCAGCGCTGTATTTGGATAACCTTGCCCCAAGTGGGAGGCGTTCAATGCGAAGCTTGCTGAATACAGCAATGTTGCTTTTAGGATTTGATGATGTCTTAGAACAGCAGCCTTGGCACCTGATTGAGTTTCGGCATTTGGCGGATCTGAGGACAATACTGACAAAGGCGGGGAAGTCGACCAATACGATTAACCTAACCCTGTCAGCCATGAAAGGGGTATTGGGCGCATGCTTTAGCTTAGGTCTCATCTCAGGCGACAAGTGGTTGATGTTGCGAGAAGTTAAACCTGTGAGGGGGGCTAAATTACCCTCAGGGCGCGCATTAAGTAAGCGTGAAGCCAAAGCTATTCTTGCAGCGTGCAAGCGTGAGAAGAGTGCGCTGGGTACAAGGGATGGGGCGATGATTGGCCTTATGCTAGCGACAGGCTTGCGGCGCTCGGAAGTGGTGACGGTGCAGTTGGATGACTACAACTCGCGCAATGGGCAGCTGAATATTTTGTCGGGGAAGGGCAATAAACAACGTGTCGCATTGATCGATGTTGAGTGGCGACGCTTGATCAGACCTTGGCTTAATCTGCGGGGGAGGGAGGAGGGCTATTTATTTAACCCTATTGACCGTGGTGGGGTCATTGCAAATAGAGGCATGTCAGCCCAATCGTTGTACAACATTGTTCGTTGGCGTTCAGAGACTGCAGGGGTTGGCGTGTGCAGGCCTCACGATCTACGTCGCACCTATGTCACGTGGTTATTGCAGGCGGGGGTTGATCTGAATACGGTGCGTCAAATGGTGGGGCATAGCAGTATTGAAACAACGGCGCGCTATGATTTACGTGATGATGAGGCGATGCGTAGGGCGGTTAAGTGTTTGGGATTGGCGTATAAGAAGTCAGGCTAAGGTTGATAGTTATCGTTGGCTTCTAGCCAATTCTTGGATTCAACTTCGAAGTGCATAACATTTAAGCCGCAATCTTTAGCAAATGTTCCTGCATGATCTTGGCGGGT
>MAAU01000053.1 GCA_002162825.1 Gammaproteobacteria bacterium 54_18_T64 | reverse complement strand
CATTGTTGCATCTCTTGCCGGAGAAAAGACGATTAGCCTACAGGCAGCTAACCGCTTCTTCTATCTCATCAAGTTATGCACTTCAGATTTGAATCCAAGACCTTTTTGAAATTGAATATATATAGTTTTACCACCTAGTGACCGATAACCAGCCTCATAGGTTAATTGGATACCATTTTGGTTTATTGCAGAAATTTGGCTCAGAATGTCTTCTGGAAACGAATACATTTTACCAAAAGCGCTAACTGTAATTGAGCTGAAGGTTCCTTTCTCATTCTTAGTGCCGATGATTTCAACTGTTCCAGATTTACCGATACCCCTTGACTTGATAGAGAATTCCGAAAAGGAAAGCACTCCTTCTTGAGATGCATTGGCAAAAAAAGCAAGAGACAAAGCTAGAACAGTTAAAAGTAGTCTATTCACAATGCGACCATAACGTTTTGCTCATCGGTGGGGTAAGTTGGCGCGTGTTTTTTCATTTTTTGCAAAAACCGCGACAGCTTACGGAGTCCGCGTGCAGCAACTTGATACCAGGAGGTTTTTCTTTTATGCCTCTGACTTTAATTTTTTAACCTTCGGGATATATTACTAAAACAACGCAACCATTCATGCTTTGTGGAATATGAGCTGTTCCTTGAGGATTGTGAATAAAACTACCTTCACTATAGTTATTTTCACCATCGCTGAATGTACCTGATATGACATAAATTTGTTCTGCTCCGCTATCATGGGAATCAAGTCCTGGAAATTTGGCGCCTGGATTAAACTTAAATACAATCGCTTTCTTACCTCCCATACCTTCCCAGACAATATATTCAAAAATGTTAGGAGCTACCTCATTGCTTTGTGTTGTTTTCCAATTTATGGCGGTTACGCCTTCTAGATTAACATTCATTTCATTAACTCCTCTTATATTTAGTTTGCACGCAAACTAAATATAAGAGGAGTTATAATGACTGTCAACTACTTTGCGCGCATAATAGTTCAAATCGCATATCAATTATGGTATTAGTTTTGAAAACACAAAAATTCAATTTTTCTGAAATGATCTGTTTTTCCCTATACTCAACCTCTAACACAATGATAAGAGAATACCGATCTGAACTTGCCGAATATAATCTTACATACCCTCAATTTTTAGTAATGATGAGCCTATGGAATAAAGATGGTGTTTTTATAAAAGACCTAACAACACAAACACTACTTGATGCAGCAACACTTACCGCAATATTGAAAAAACTTAACAATAAAGGTTTTTTACAGTACGAGCGTTCACCTAAAGACAAAAGAGCAAAAGTAGTTATCTTGACAGAAACAGGTAAGAATTTAAGACTGAAAACATCACATATTTTTACGAATATGGAATGCAGAGTAGAGCTAACAAAAGAAAGTCAAAAACAGCTGATAAGCACCTGCCATGAAATTCTTGAAAATTTGTCATAACTAAATCTGCGTCACCGGACGCACTCTGCTCAAAATCGGCAAGCAGCTCATAAAAACCATTAATTACAACAAGTTGCGAACCTCCCGCCTGCCTGGATGCGATAGTTTTACGTCATGAGACATAAAACTCTATACCACTTCCACGGCTTTCCACACCACAACTGATTCTTAAAGAAGCCGTTAAGCAATTTATTATTTTTTAATTGAAGCAGAACCCGTAGTGTAGTTATCCGACAAGCAGCTCTCTTTATGTCGGGCCGTCGGCAACACGACTGCATGGACGCAGGAGATAGAGCAATGCAGGAGCCATTGCCGAGGGATGCTGCCAACGAGTCTACAGGGAGGTATTTACGACGAGCCCGTTATGAGGAGGGCTGCTTGGCAACCCTCCCGACTCAAACAGAACCACCCAGTAACTACTTTAAACCCAACACATCCTGCATATCAAAATTTCCCGCAGGCTGAGCAACCACCCAGGCGGCAGCACGCACCGCACCACGGGCAAAGGACATGCGGCTTGAGGCTTTGTGGGTGACTTCAACTCTTTCACCGTCGGCGGCAAAGATAACGGTGTGGTCGCCAACAATATCGCCGGCACGCACGGTGGCAAAGCCAATGGTTTCGCGCTCGCGGGCACCGGTTTGGCCTTCACGGCCGTAGACGGCAACCTTATTTAAATCTCTATCGAGGGCATTGGCGACGACTTTGCCCATACTCAGTGCCGTGCCCGAGGGGGCATCGACTTTATGACGGTGGTGGGCTTCGACGATTTCGATATCAACATCGTCGCCGAGTACGCGGGCGGCAACATCAAGCAATTTAAAACACAGGTTAACGCCAGTGCTGAAATTGGTGGCCATGCAAATGGCTGTTGATTTGGCGAGGTTATCGACCGCCGTCATTTGCTCGTCGGTAAAACCGGTGGTGCCAATCACCATGTGCTTATTATTGGCGGCACACAGCGTGGCGTTGGCGGCAGTGGCCACGGGGGCCGTGAAGTCGACCAGCACATCGAAGTCGCCGATCACGGCCTCGAGACTATCGACCACGACAATGTCATTGCGACTAATGCCCGCCAGCTCGCCGCTATCGACGCCAATCAGTGAACTATCGGGGCGTTCGATGGCGGCGCTTAATTCAACCTGGTCGTTGTTGGCTATGGCTTCGATCAAGGTCTTACCCATACGACCACCGGCACCGGTAACAGCAACTCTAATCATTTTATTATCCTCAATTACCATCTATACAATCGCTGCCAGTAGCCAGGCATATTCGCCCAGTTTAGTTAGCCGCTAAAGCTATCAAAAAAGTTTTTTACGCCCTTAAACCACGAGGTGCGCCGCGGCGAGTGCTTGTCGTGTTTCAGTGACTCGTTCAGCTCGCGCATCAATTCCTTTTGCTTGGAATTGAGCTTAATTGGGGTCTCTATCGTGACGCGGCAGAGTAGATCACCAATGCCACCACCCCTCACCGGGGCGACACCCTTGCCGCGCATGCGAAATAGCTTGCCGGTTTGTGTCTCGGGGGGGATTTTCAACTTAACGCGACCATCGAGGGTCGGTACTTCCAATTCGCCACCCAGTGCCGCGTCGGCAAAGCCAATCGGTACTTCACAATAGAGGTTGGCGCCATCGCGCTGGAAGATAGCGTGATCACGCACCACGATTTGCACATAGAGGTCGCCGGACTGGCCACCGCCGGGGGCACCCTCGCCCTCGCCAGACAAGCGAATGCGATCGCCACTATCGACACCGGCGGGTACCTTCACCGACAGGGTTTTCTGCTCTTCGACCTGACCATTGCCATAGCACGGGCCACAGGGGTCGGCAATCATCTTGCCGCGACCACGACACTGGGGGCAGGTTTGCTGAACGGAGAAAAAGCCCTGGGAAACTCGCACCTGGCCAACACCGTGGCAGGTCGTGCAATTGATTGGCGAGGTACCCTTGCGCGCACCGCTGCCCTTACACTCGCCGCAGTTAACCTTGACCGGCACACGGATGGTGGTTTTACAGCCCCTGGCGGCCTCTTCGAGATCGAGTTGCAGGTCGTAGCGTAAATCGGCACCACGGGCCGGGCCACGGCCGCGACCGCCACCACCAAATATATCGCCGAAGACATCACCGAAAACATCGCCAAAGCCGCCGCCACCGCCGCCCGCGCCGGCCTGGGCATTGACGCCCTCGTGACCGTAGCGGTCATAGGCGCCGCGCTTTTGCTCGTCGGACAGCACTTCGTAGGCCTCACTGGCCTCCTTGAATTTTGCCTCGGCTCCAGCATCGTCCGGGTTTCTATCCGGGTGGTGCTTCATCGCGACCCGGCGATAGGCTTTTTTAATATCCTTCGCATCCGAGTCTTGCGACACGCCTAGTATTTCGTAGTAATCCCGCTTTGCCATAATTTACTCATCAATTTATTACTACACCACTCGGCACAAAACGCAGGGGCTTAAACCTGCGTTCTGTGGCGGTGCCTAAGGTCGGGTGAACTCACCCGAACAAATTGCTATTTTGCGTCGCTTTCGTCGACCTCTTCGAACTCGGCATCGACCACATCTTCAGCGTCGTCAACAGCGTCACCACCGGCTTCGGCGCCAGGTTCTGCCTGTTCTGCTTCGGCGTACATCTTTTGCGCCAAGCCACCCGATACTTCGGATAATTTCGCGGCAGCGGCATCGATGGCTTCTTTATCGTCACCCTTCACCGCTTCTTCAACACCTTTAATGGCCTCTTCAATCTGGCCCTTTTCTTCTTCGGAGGCCTTGTCACCGGCCTCGTCCAGGGTTTTTTGCGCCGCGTGAGCGAGGCCGTCGGCGGTATTGCGCGCCTGGGCTAGCTCTTCAAACTTGCGATCGCTGTCGGCATTGGCCTCGGCGTCCTTAACCATTTGCTCGATCTCTTCATCGGACAAACCGGAACAGGCCTTGATGACAATCGACTGTTCTTTGCCGGTGGCCTTGTCCTTAGCGGATACATGGAGAATGCCGTTGGCGTCGATGTCAAAAGACACTTCAATTTGTGGCACGCCGCGTGGGGCGGGCGGAATATCGGCCAGGTCAAAGCGACCCAGAGATTTATTGCTCGCCGCCTGCTTACGCTCGCCCTGTACCACGTGAATGGTCACCGCACCCTGGTTGTCGTCGGCCGTTGAAAAAATCTGCGACTTATTGGTCGGGATAGTCGTATTCTTTTCAATCACTGGTGTGGCAACACCACCCATGGTTTCGATACCGAGGGTCAGCGGCGTTACGTCCAACAGCAATACGTCGGTAACATCACCCGACAACACTGCGCCCTGAATGGCTGCACCAACGGCAACAGCTTCATCGGGGTTCACATCGCGACGCGGCTCTTTACCGAAGAAATCAGTAACCTTCTTCTGTACCAGCGGCATACGGGTTTGACCACCGACCAGAATCACATCGTCGATATCCGAGACCGATATGTCCGCATCTTTCAGGGCAATTTTTAAGGGCTCAAGTGAACGATCAACCAGATCTTCAACCAAGGATTCCATTTTAGACTGGGTCAACTTGACGACCAGGTGCTTAGGACCGGTGGCATCGGCGGTAATATAGGGCAGGTTAACTTCGGTTTGCTGGCTGGAAGAGAGGGCGATTTTGGCGCTCTCTGCCGCTTCCTTCAAACGCTGCATGGCCAGGGGATCACCCTTGAGATCGACCGAGTTATCTTTCTTAAATTCATCGGCGAGATATTCGATCAAACGCATGTCGAAATCTTCACCACCGAGGAAGGTGTCACCGTTGGTGGATAGTACTTCAAACTGGGTTTCGCCATCGACATCGGCAATTTCTATAATCGAAATATCGAAGGTACCACCGCCAAGGTCGTAAACCGCAATCACCTGGTCGCCAGTGGCATTGTCCATGCCATAGGCCAGCGCCGCTGCGGTGGGCTCGTTAATGATGCGTTTAACATCGAGGCCCGCCAGCTTGCCGGCATCCTTGGTGGCCTGACGCTGGGAGTCGTTAAAGTATGCCGGTACGGTGATCACCGCCTCGGAAACACTCTCACCGAGATAGTCTTCGGCGGTCTTCTTCATCTTGCCAAGCACTTCGGCCGAGATCTGTGGCGGTGCCTTTTTCTCACCGTCAATTTCTACCCAGGCATCACCGTTGTCGGCCTTGGCGATGGTATAGGGCACCATCTCAATATCTTTTTGTACCACGTTGTCTTCAAAACGACGGCCAATCAAACGCTTGACGGCAAACAGGGTGTTGGTGGGATTGGTGACTGACTGGCGTTTTGCCGCCTGGCCAACCAGCGTCTCGCCCTCTTCTGTGTAGGCGACAACGGAAGGCGTGGTGCGACCCCCTTCAGCGTTCTCAATCACTTTGGGCTTGTCGCCCTCCATTACTGACACACAAGAGTTAGTTGTGCCCAAGTCAATTCCGATAATCTTGCCCATGCCTGTTTTCTCCAAACCGCAATTCATTAATTTCGTTAATTCAAGTACAGCGCTGCTATGCGCTTATATATTGTCACTGGATTGATAAATTCAACCCTGCGACGGAGTAATTCGCTATTCGGTGCTCTTTGAGACCACCACCATGGCCGGTCTGACCAATCTATCGTTGAGGGTATAGCCCTTTTGGAAGACCTCCAGTACGGTATTGGGTGCCACATCGGGGTTTGGCACCATGGAAATCGCCTGATGAAAATCCGGGTTAAAGACCTCATCCTTGGGCTCAACCTGCTTCACCTTGTGACCATCGAGCACGCCCAGAAAACTCTTCAAGGTCAATTCAATGCCCTCACGCGCCGCCGACAAACTATCATCATCGGCAGCAAGAGCCTCTAGCGCTCGCTCAAGGTTATCGACCACCGGCAATAATTCACCGACAAATTTTTCCAGGGCAAATTTGTGGGCGTTCTCAACATCGCGATCGACACGACGACGCAGGTTTTGCATCTCGGCCTGGGTGCGCAGGGTTTGATCCTTAGCCTGCTGCAACGCTTCGCTTAGGGCAACGGCATCGAGTTCTACGGCCTTCTCGCCAGCCTCTTCAGCGCCCGTCTCGTTAGCGGCTGCGGATTCTTGCTCCAGTAGTGCTTCCGGCTCTTGCTCGGAACCCTCGGTTCCCTTCTCTTCAGTGGCCACGTTTTAGCAACCCTCAATAATGACTTCCAGAGCTATATTGGGCCAAAAAAAACGCTTTCAAGTCAGCACTGCAATAGACAATTGCAATTGCCCGCCACTCTTCGGTATAACTGCGCCTAACTCTAATAATTGGCGACACCCCCTTGCTGACAGCCCTGACAATTAAACAATTCACCTTGGTTGAGGCCATGGACCTGGAGTTTTGCTCCGGCCTGACCACCATCACCGGCGAAACCGGTGCCGGCAAGTCACTGGTACTCGACGCCCTCGGCCTCGCCCTTGGCGATCGAGGCGACAGCGAGCGCATTCGCAGCGGCGCAGAACGCGCCGAGGTTTGTGCCAGCTTTGAGATCAATAGCAACGCGCCGGCCACCCAATGGCTGGCAGACAACGACCTCGACAGCGCCGGCGACTGCCTGTTGCGGCGCATATTGACCCGCGACGGCCGCTCTCGGGGCTTCATCAACGGTCAACCCGCCACCATGACCCAGCTGCGCACACTGGGCGCCATGCTGATCGATATTCACCACCAACACGAGCATCAATCACTACTCGAAAAGGAGCATCAGCGCACCCTGCTCGACGAATTTGGCAGCCATCAAAAACTGCTCAAGCAGGTCGGCACAGACTACAGGGACTGGCACCAGGCTCAGGTTCGGCTGGCAGACATCGAACAACGCGCCGATGAAACTCTGGCACGTAAAGACCTGCTCACCTTCCAGTCACAGGAGCTGGGCGAGCTCGACCTGCAGGTCGGCGAAGTGGAAGCCCTGGAGCGGGAACAGTCGCTACTGGCCAATGCCGACACCATCCTTTTTGACAGCCATCAGGTACTCATTCTCTGCGATGGCGAAGACTCATCGCAGCTGACCGTACTGCCCGCCCTGAGCCGCGCCAGTCAATTGCTCGGCGCCATGGAACAAAATAGCCCCGCCCTCAAAGAAGCACTGACACTATTGGATAGCGCCCACATTCAGGTTGAAGAAGCACTGGGCGAACTACAGAGTTATGTCGATCAGGTGGAACCCGATCCGGCCCGCTTACAACTGGTCGAAGACAGACTTTCCACAGCCTACCAACTGGCCCGCAAACACAAAGTGAAGGCCAGTGAGCTGCCGCAACTCTGTGAGCAATTGAAGGTAGAACTTAGCAGTCTTTGTGCCAACGACAATGATACCGAGACCCTCACCGAGCGAGTCAAAGCCCTGGCGGACAGTTACCAAAGCAAGGCCAAAAAACTCTCTGTGGCGAGAAAAAAAGCGGCCAAACAATTTGCGCAAAAGATCAACCAACAACTGCAAGCACTGGCGATGGCCGACGCTAGCTTACAAATCGCCCTCACTCCCCTCACTAACAATTACAGCCAAAAGGGGCTGGAAACCGTTGAGCTATTGATCAGCACCAATCCTGGCCAGGAACATCGCTCTTTAAACAAGGTGGCATCGGGTGGCGAACTGTCTCGCGTTAGTCTGGCAATTCAGGTAGTCGCGGCACACAACTCCACCATCCCGGTACTGGTGTTTGACGAGGTCGATGTCGGCATTGGCGGCGCTACGGCACAGACCGTCGGCAAACTGCTGCGCGAACTCGGCGACAACGGCCAGGTGATTTGTATCTCCCATCTACCTCAAGTGGCCAGTTGCGCCCATCACCACTTGTTGGCGCAGAAGCAAAAAGGCGAAAAGACCAATCAAAGTCGTCTTGTCACTTTAGATGCGAAGCAGCGCATCGCGGAAATTGCCCGCATGCTGGGGGGGGAGAGGATCACTACGAAGACCCGCTCTCATGCGGAGGAGATGTTAGGGCTCTGACCACAAGTTGAGGGGTTGATAATAAGCGCCTAGGGGCCCTTATCACCCCTGCGGGGCTTCGTCGCTCGCTCCTCGTCCAAACTCGTGGCCGAGTTTGTCGAACGGGGTTCAAATCCGAGCTTCCTCACCCCAATAAGCAAAAAACCCCATCGCCTTACGGCGACGGGGTTTTTTACTTATGGCGGTGAGGGAGGGATTCGAACCCTCGATACCGATCAAGGTATACTCCCTTAGCAGGGGAGCGCCTTCGGCCACTCGGCCACCTCACCAGAAACTGTATCCACCCAAACAACTTGCCAGCACTAAGTTCTGTCAATACTTAGCGAGTGATTCTTGATTGACTCAATACTGAGCAAACCTGGAACCCGGCTATTAATCAGGTGATTATTTAACTCTTCGGAAAGCTGAGACAGGGCGTCTTATAATATGTACTTAAAGACGCAGGAAACTGGCAGCCCGCTTCTGAGCGGCGGGCATAATACCATACTGCCAGTAAAAACAAAGGGGCTAAACAGCCCCAGACTCGCGGTTTTTTTCATCTTGTATGCGCTGGTAGATTTCTTCTCGGTGCACAGAAACTTCTTTCGGCGCATTTACCCCGAGACGAACCTGATTACCTTTGACGCCCAGTACGGTTACCGTTACGTCATCACCTATTACAAGGGTTTCTCCGACACGCCTTGTTAAAATAAGCATTGCCTTTCTCCTTAACTTTGCAATTAATACCACGACCTTTTCCAGCCATGATGCCTCCAAAATATCGGCGAGTATTTTTTATTTCCGATACAACCTTCGCTAGTACTACGTAACGACCGGGCATTCTACCTGTTAGCAGCAAATTGTCTAATACCGTCTATCGGCTAACAAATACTCATCCATGGGGAAAAATATAGACCAAACTTGTTATTTTGCCTCGCTCTCCAGCTCAAAGGCTGAGTGCAGGGCCCGTACGGCCAGCTCGAGGTACTTCTCGTCGATCACCACTGCGATCTTAATCTCGGAGGTGGTAATCATCTGAATATTAATATTGTGCTCCGCTAGGGCGGTAAACATGCGCGAAGCAACGCCCGCATGGGAGCGCATACCGACACCCACCAGCGATACCTTGGCAATTTGATCATCGGTGACCACCGATCGAGCCTTCAGCTGCAGGGCGATGCCCTCGAGTAGGCCACGAGCGCGATTGAGGTCGTTGCGGTGCACGGTAAAGGTCAGCGACGTAGTGCCGTCTTCGGAGACATTCTGAATGATCACGTCGACCTCGACATTGGCCTCGCCAATGGGCGCGAGAATCCGCGACGCCACACCGGGCGTATCGGGGATACCCTGAATCGTCAGCTTGGCCTCGTCACGGTTAAACGCGATGCCGGAAATTATGGGTTTTTCCATGCTGTCATCATCCTCAAGGGTAATTAATGTGCCGGGGCCGTCTTTAAAGCTCGATAGAACACGCAGGGGTACCTTGTACTTACCGGCAAACTCCACGGCGCGAATTTGTAGCACCTTCGAGCCCTGGCTGGACATCTCCAGCATTTCTTCGAAGGTGATTTTTTCCAGCCGTCGAGCGCCTTCGACGACCCGAGGGTCGGTGGTATAGACGCCATCGACATCGGTATAAATCTGGCACTCATCGGCCTTTAAGGCGGCAGCCAGAGCCACTGCCGAGGTATCGGAACCACCACGACCCAAGGTCGTTATATTGCCCTTGCTGTCGACGCCCTGAAAACCAGCCACCACTAACACGCGACCCAATTTTAGATCGGCCTGCATGCGCTCGACATCAATTTCTTCAATACGGGCCTTGGTGTGGGAATCGTCGGTGAGTATTCTCACCTGAGCGCCGGTGTAGGAGCGCGCCTCACAGCCGATCTTATTCAGCGCCATACTCAGCAGAGCGATCGTGACCTGCTCACCGGTGGACACCAGCACATCAATTTCACGAGGTGTCGGCGTTTCTGTAATGCCATCGGCTAGGCCCAGCAGGCGATTTGTTTCGCCACTCATGGCCGAAACGACGACCACGATGTCATCACCACGACCGCGACAGGCGGCCACTTTTTCGGCCACGGCTTCAATGCGTTCGACGGAACCCACCGAGGTACCGCCGTATTTTTGAACAATTAAACTCATTTCTTTACTCAAAATCCAACAGTGCGGATGGGCCCGACAACACCGCCGCTAGTTAATAAAACACAGTGCGAATTGAGGCCCATCGACGAGGGGCGCAAATGTACACTAATCAACCAGAAAGAGAAACCCGACTAGGCAGAATAAGGCTGGGCATTCAAGCACTTAAGCTCTCTTCAACCCAGCTAAAGACGGAGTCGAGTGCCGCCGGCAGTGCACCACTATCCGTGCCGCCGCCCTGAGCCATGTCTGGGCGACCGCCGCCCTTACCACCAATTTGCGGTGCCACGAACTGCATCAAGGCACCGGCCTTAATATCGGCGGTGAGGTTTTTGGTGACGCCGGCGCTGAGGGCAATCTTGCCATCACTCTCCGCCGCCAGCAGTATCACGCCTTTGTCCATGCGTGAGCGCAACTGGTCGAGCATATCGCGCAGGGTTTTGGCATCGGCGCCGTCGATCTTTTTCGCCAACACTGAAACACCAGCAATAGTTTTCGCCTCATCGAGCAAATCACCCCCGGAGGCACTGGCCAGCTTTACCTTCAAGGCTTCCAGCTCTTTATTTAAGGCGCGATTGCTTTCGACCAAGGTCGCCGCCTTATCCAGCACTGTGGCGCGCCCGGCCTTTAGTGTTGACGTCACCTTATCCAACGTTTGCTCAAGCTCGGCAAACCAGGCCAGGGCCTGGCTACCGGCCACCGCCTCAAGACGCCGCACACCGGCCGCGACACCGGATTCGGAAGTAATATGGAGCAGACCAATGTCGCCCGTGCGCTGAGCGTGGGTGCCACCACAGAGCTCGACGGAGAAGCCATCGCCCATGGTCAGTACCCGCACGCTGTCGCCATATTTCTCGCCAAACAGCGCCATCGCGCCGCTATTTTGGGCCTCATCCATCGACATCACTTCGGTTTGCACCCCACTGTTTTGACGAATTTGGCCATTCACCATGGCCTCCACCGCCACAATTTCATCCGCCGTCATCGCCTGGGGGTTGGCGAAGTCAAAACGCAAACGTTCGGCATCAACCAGCGAGCCCTTCTGCACGACATGATCGCCCAGCACTTCGCGCAAGGCCGCGTGTAGCAAGTGGGTGGCGGAGTGATTGACGGCTGTCGCCTGTCGCTTGACGGTATCGACTTGAGCATCAACGCTGTCGCCAACACGCATTGTGCCCTCGGCCAAGTACCCGAGGTGAATATGGTTAGCGCCCTGCTTCTGACAATCCTTGACGACAAAGCGCCCATCCGCCGTGAGTAGCTCACCGCTGTCACCGGCCTGACCGCCGGACTCGGCATAAAAGGCGGTGTTGTCGAGTACCAACATCGCCTCGTCACCGGCATTCAAGGTTGCAACTGCTGCACCTTCGCGAAACAGGCCGGTAATTCTTGCGCTGGCCTTCAGGCCTTGGTAGCCGACAAAGGCCGTTTCACCGCCTAGGTCGAGCTGGGCCGTGTCATCGACACCGAAACGGCTGGCCGCACGGGCGCGGGTTTTTTGCTCTTCCATACAGCGTTCGTAGCCCGTTTCATCCAGTTCATAGCCCTGCTCACGGGCAATATCGTTGGTCAGGTCGAGGGGGAAACCGTAGGTATCGTAGAGTTTAAACACCACTTCGCCGGGTATCGTTTTACCGGACAAATCCGCAAGCGCAGCCGTCAACACACCCATACCCTTGTCGAGGGTTTTACTGAACTGCTCCTCTTCGGCCAGCAGGGCCTTTTCAACCAGGGCCTGCTTGGCGACAAGCTCGGGATAGGCTTCACCCATTTGCTCGACCAGTGACGCGACCAGGGTATTAAAGAAAATGCCGCTCATACCCAGTTTGTGGCCGTGGCGCAGGGCGCGGCGAATAATGCGTCGCAGCACATAGCCCCGCCCCTCGTTAGAGGGCAGCACGCCGTCGACTATCAAAAAGGACGATGAGCGAATATGGTCGGCTATCACCCGCAGGGACTTGTGCTCGAGGTCAGCGCAGTGCGTAGCCGCGGCGGCCGCTTTAATCAGGTGCTGAAACAGGTCGATCTCGTAGTTGCTGTGTACACCTTGCATGATGGCGGCGATGCGCTCCAGGCCCATGCCGGTATCGATGGAGGGCTTGGGCAGCGGCGTCATCTCGCCATTGCGGTCGCGCTCGTACTGCATAAATACCAGGTTCCAGATTTCGATATAGCGGTCGAGGTCGTCATCCTCACTGCCCGGCGGGCCACCCGGCACGTCGGCACCGTGGTCGTAAAAGATTTCCGAGCAGGGACCGCAGGGACCGGTATCACCCATTTGCCAAAAGTTGTCTTCGTCGAGCCGGGAAAAGCGTTCGGCACTGACGCCCATCTCTTGCAGCCAGATTTTTTCCGCCTCGGCATCGGAAATATGCACGGTGATCCAGAGGCGCTCTTCGGGTAGGCCTAATACTTCGGTGAGAAAGGTCCAGGCCAATTTGATGGCGTCACGTTTAAAGTAATCGCCAAAGCTAAAATTACCGAGCATTTCAAAAAAAGTGTGGTGGCGGGCGGTGTAACCAACATTCTCTAAATCGTTGTGTTTGCCACCGGCGCGCACACAGCGCTGGGAACTGGTGGCGCGTTGATAGTCGCGCTGTTCGACGCCGAGAAAGACATCCTTAAACTGCACCATGCCTGCATTGGTGAATAAAAGCGTGGGATCATTGCCCGGCACCAGGCTGCTACTGGCAACGACGCGGTGCTCGCGCTCGGCAAAAAAATCTAAAAAGGCCTGACGGATGTCCGCACTCGATTTTACATCTAACATAAGTATCCCACCCCATACGGAGCAAATAAATTAAAAACTAAAAGAAGGGTCTTCTCTAAATGCGCATTAAAACTGAGGGCTAAAAGCCCAGCGAAGATTCGGAAAAGTTCTTACCACCCAGTATGTGTACATGCAGGTGGAAAACCGTTTGCCCGGCACCGGCGCCATTATTGATAATCAGGCGGAAGGCCTCCCCGATGCCAGCTTCTTCGGCAATCTTGCCAGCGGCCAGCATCAGGTGCCCGAGCAAGGCCTGGTCCTCTGCTTCGGCATCGATAATGCGCGGGATAATTTTCCGTGGAATGACGAGTAAATGCACGGGAGCCTTGGGCGCGATATCTTTAATGGCGATGCAATGCTCGTCCTGATAAATAATATCGGCCGGAATTTCACCCTTAATAATTTTGCTGAACAGCGTTTCTTCTGACATCTACTTTCATCCTCAAAGATTGTTGGTGCCCTGCCGGCGCTCTACTCACCAGTCGGTGCAGAGTCTACTAGCGCTTGCGGCCCTGCTCTTTTTCTTCCGTTGTCAGCTCCCGCGCCTCACTCTCCAGCATTACTGGAATGCCATCGCGCACCGGATAAGCCAGACCACTGGCGTAACAAACCAGTTCATCGCGTTCGCGATCATACTCGAGGGGTGCCTTGGTAACGGGGCAAACCAGAATACTCAGTAGCTGTTTATCGATCATAATTGTCGTCCGCGGTACAGGCCCATTTACAGGCGGTGAATTTTAAGGCAATACCCGCCCCAACACCATGCTTGCGCGGATATGTTCAAACTGTATGCAAACAGGGAAAGCGCGCAATAAAGAAATTACTGTCCCTGAGCAGCGGGAAAATACTCCAGGACCAGGGCCGGGTCGAGTCG
Source organism: Gammaproteobacteria bacterium 54_18_T64 (assembly GCA_002162825.1). Taxonomy (GTDB): domain Bacteria; phylum Pseudomonadota; class Gammaproteobacteria; order Pseudomonadales; family Porticoccaceae; genus Reddybacter. The sequence continues at coordinate 16,737 of MAAU01000053.1, read as the reverse complement.
CACGCTAAACCAGTTAACCCGCCAATCGAGGTGGGGGCCCGTGGCACGGCCGCTAGCCCCCACCTTGGCAATGGCATCACCCGCTGCCACTCGCTGCCCCTCCTCAACCAATACACCACTGAGATGAATGAAAGAAGAGCTCAGCCCATGGCCATGATCGAGCACTAATGTACCGCCGGAATAATACATATCGGCGTGAACCAGCTTGACGATGCCGGCGGCTGGGGCAATCACCACAGTGCCCGTAGGGCGGGCAATATCGAGGCCGTAGTGGGGGTTTTTGGGCACCCCGTTATAAACCCGCTGGCTACCGTAGACACCGGTAATGGGCCCTTCAAGGGGCTTGATAAAGCCCTGGAGAAAATCTTCCCGCTGATCATTATCCGCTCGCGCCCGACGCACCAGGCGCCCTTCGCGACGAATGCGCTCAAGCACCTCGGCAGAGGGTGGGGTGACTGTGCGCTGGGGCACACCATCAACCCGCTGCACCTTGTATTCACGCTGTACCACGGGGTAAGTGTATTGCTGGCTGTCTTTGCCATTGCCCACCTGCACCACCACCGGGCCCTTAACATCCCGGCTGAGGCCAATCACAAAGTAGCCCTGGGAGGTCAGACTGACCGTACGCTCCTGAAAAACAACGGTATTACCCGGCTCTGTGTGCCCCACCAGCATCGCGCCCTGCTGCCAAACACCCTGAAATTCCAGAGCCCAAGCCAGGGGGATAAACAATGTGCCACAGAGCCACAACAAAATACTCAAGCCAACTTTCACTTTTGTTAACACCTTCTTATTGATTTCGAGCTTTTTAGCCGACGCCGGTTTAATCATTTAAGGCGGCGCGAATCTGTTCACCATTAAAACCTCGGTACTGTAAAAAACGCATACGCTTGGCACGTTGCTTCATATCGACAGCAGGTAGCTCACCAAAACGCTTATGCGCCACCGCTACCGCGAGGGCAAACCAGTCGACCTCGCACTCACGCAGCACCCCGTCGCCATCGATACCGCGCTCGCGCAGTTCCATGCGAATTCTCACCGGCCCTTGCCCCTTGCCCACCCGCCAGCGCACAAAGGCCTCGCTAAAGCGCTGATCCGATAACAGGTCATCGGCCACCAGGGTATCGAGCACCGTGTTGAGCAAGTCATTATCGGGCTCGAACTTTTGCTGCAACTTGTCGGAGACTTCTTTGCGCGAGTGCTCCCGGCGCGCCAATATATTCATGGCACCCAGACGCAGGTCTTTTGCCGATGACTTTTTTACCGGCGCCACATTGTCTGAGAAAGGCTCTGCCGACACAGAATGATCTGCCGTAGGATCATCTGCTACGGGATCATCTGACACCGGACTATCGCTTTGCTGACTCACAAGCTTAGCGGCCCTTGAACGGAGAGCCGATGCCCGCTTGAGCAGTGGACTTGTCTGTATTTTCGACAATCGGCGCATCCGCCATCAATCCGCCCTCTCCGCTACCACTAGTGTCGGCCTGCTTTTTAACAAGCCCCAGCCAGGTAGCAATGCGCCGAAACACCGCCCGCACCACACGCCATAATTTCGGCAACAACCAGATGACCAGCACAATAAACACCAGCATCAAAGCCAAAAATGCCCAGGGGTGATTGAGCATCGCCCAAAGACCGCCAAACACCAGCAGGTCTTCACCAATAGAGGCACCCCAATTACTGAAGGGTTCTGGGGAGGTATTGATTAATAAGCGCGTCGAAGCCTTAGTGAAATGACTGCCCATGGCCATGGAGCCACCGAGCAGACCGGCGCCAATCTCCAGTGCCGGTGTCACATCCCCCACGGCACCCGCCGCCAACATGGCGCCAGCGGGTATGCGTATAAAGGTGTGCAGGGTATCCCAGGCACTATCGACACCCGGTGTTTTATCGGCAAAAAACTCAACCACATACATCAGGCAGGCGCTGCCGATCACCAGAGGCGCTTGCAAGGTTTCCAGCTCCGCGGGCAGCTGAAGATTGCCAGTGGCACCGGCGAAACCGAGTACAGCAATGGCGGCGTAGAGATTAATACCGCTGGCCCAGCCGACACCGAGCACCAGCGCCAGGGTAGAAATTAACTGCTCATAGCTTTCCATCTCAATCCATCCGCCTTTAAAAAGGCCTTTTTATCAAACAGCAACAGGCTGCCGTATAAAGCCCTTATTTCTCAATCTGTATATCGCGCCACTGGCGATGGGCAAAACGTACCAGCTCATACTCAAAGGGCGAACCCGTTTCATAGTAGCGAAAGGCCGTGTTCTTGCGCGTATCAACAGCATCGAGCAGGGTAAGCCCGAGACGAATATCATCTTTATTGGCATCATCATTAAGACTCAGCAGATCGACATTGTAATCGACTGCGTAATCCAGACCCAGACCCGTCGCATCGCGCAGGCTAGATGGACCAAAGAAGGGCAGGACGACATAGGGACCACTGCCCACACCCCAGTAACCAAGGGTCTGCCCAAAATCCTCTTGCTGCTGATACATGCCAAATTTCGCAGCCGGATCCCACAGCCCGCCAACACCGACGGAGCTATTCACCACAAAGCGCCACAGGGTAATGGCACTGGATTTCATCTGCAGCTGCAACAAGTTATTAACGAGGTTACTCACTTCACCCAGGTTGGAGAAGAAATTACTCACCCCCTTTTCGACGATATCGGGGGTAAGGGCCCGATAGCCCCGCACGGTTGGTAGAAATATTGCCCGGTCAAAACGGGCATTAAAATTGTAAACACCTCGGTTCATCGGCTCCCAGGGGTCGTAAACCAGGAGTGCATTTTTAGGCACTTCCGGAGTTATCAGTCGCTGCACCTCATTTTGCTCGGGTGCCTGCGCTTCCATAAGGTCTACGACCTTTTCTCTGCCAATCTGAGCAGCGCCCTGCTCCTCACTGGCCCAGGATTGAGCGCCCAATAAAGCAATAGCCAGAATAGCCGCGCTGCACTGTCCTTTAATAGTCATTATTGGCCACCCTGTAAAAATGCCAGCATATCGGCCACATTTTCCTTACTATCAATATTGCCGCAGTGCCCGCCGTGATCAAAAACCTTGATTCGCTCACCCAGTAAACCCTCCATGTATTCAAGCTCTCCCGGCGCTAAAATAATTTCGTCGCGGTTGGTCACCACACGTACCTGAGTATTATCGGCAAGAAAACCTGCAATGTGTTGCAGGCTCGCCTCGCCCAGTAATTGTTTGCGGCTTTTCCCCGGATACTTTTTCTGTAGATAGGGAATCACCAGATGGTCAACATATTCGGTAAATTTCACCACATGGCTGGCCTTGGCATAGTAATCCAGCCGCTCACGTCGCCCGAACTCGGTGCCGGGGGGAATGATATAGCCACTGCCGGACATCAGGTCAGCAGCAAAAACCACATTGGCCGAACTGATGCGAAAGGAAGTGCCAATTAAAGCCGCCGCACCATTGCGCCCCTCGGGCCCAGCACCGCGCTGTGAAGGATCCCAGGACGAGTAGGCCTTGTAGAGGAAGTCGCCATCGAAGTGCATACCGTCTTTAGGCTCATAATTTGCTGCCAAACGATTGAGTGCTCGATCTAAAAAAGCACCCACCCCCTCGACCCCACCTTTAACATGGTCGTCGAGCAATTGGTCGAGAATGTCGACCGAATGATAGAGATTAACCGGCGGGTTAATCATATACACTTTTTGTAAATCAAAGACCTTGCGCGTCTGATCCAGCTGCGCAACAAAAGCGGCATGGGCCGCGCCCAGGCTGTAGCCCATGACATGAAATTCACTGACCTCAGCATCGGCCTCAACTTTTTGGTAGGCCAGCTCCATCACCCGATAAAGATCCTCCGCATCCTCGGGTAAAAAACCCGGCATATTTGACTGAGAGGCATTGATGAGAAAGTTAAGATGGGTCGGAGAAGATAGATTAATCACATGAAAGCCCGCCTGGTACAGCGCTTTTTGCAGGGTCAGCATTTTCGTCGATTGATAACCCGCACCCGTGCCGGCAATATTGAACACCAACGGCGCACGGCCTTTCTGCAGAGCGGCTGAAAAACGCAAGTCAGCACTGTACCAAAACAACTTAGGCACCGGGTGCAAACCTGGCAAGGTATATTCTTTTACCGGTATTTCAGCCGGCAGATCTGCTTTATAAAATTTCGGCGTACCAATGACCGTGGCGGCAAAACGATCTTTAATCGGATAATCGCCATTCGGCTTACCCCCTGCAAATACCCCGGCACTGCCAAAAGCGAGCACTAGCCCGATGGCTAACAACGATTTCAACACCAACTTCTCTCCCTGAATAAAATAAACCTTAATTAAAATACCGCTTAGGGAAACGCAAATTTACTGCCGCTTCCCGACCCTTTTACCGCCAAACGGAATAAATAATAACAACGCCCTTCTTTGCCGCGCAAGCATTGTACCTGCCTAATTGACAAGCCTTTAGGTCACACTAAACAAGCGTGCCGGGAATTGGGTTAAGATCGAACCACAAATAACACCACAATAAGGCCTGACAAATTATGACCGACCGACGCTACGAACAACTCAGCTGGAAAATTGGCAAGGTATCCATCACTCGACTGGTCGAGGTGGTGATTAAAGCCCCTATCCCCTCCCTCTTTCCCGACCGCAATGCCACGGAATTGGCGGCCTACGACGATTGGTTGCGCCCCAATTTTCTCGATGATGACGGCGATATGATATTGAGTATTCACGCCTTTTTAATCAGTGCGGGTGGACTGAATATTATTGTCGACACCTGTGCCGGCAACGGCAAAAAACTGCCCTTGTATGACGAGTGGGTCAACATGAATACCCCCTTCCTCGAAAACATGGCCGAGCTGGGCTTTCCCGCCGATAAAATCGACCGCGTGCTCTGCACCCATCTGCACTTCGATCACGTTGGCTGGAACACCCATCTGGTTGATGGCAAATGGATCCCCACCTTCCCCAATGCCCGATATTTGTTTGGTGCCACCGAGTGGGACTTCTGGAAAGATGAGGAAGACCCCTACGAAAGCCATGCCCTCGACCACGCACTTCAGCCTGTTTTTGATGCCAAGCTGGTCGATCTGGTCGAATCCACCCATAAAATCAATGACGAAATCAGCCTCATCCCCACCCCCGGCCATACCCCCGGACACGTCAGCATTCATATCCAGTCAGAGGGTGAAGAGGCGGTAATTACCGGCGACATGTTCCACCACCCTCTGCAAATGGCCAAACCCGGCTGGATTGATGGCGCCGACGTCGAGAGTAGCCTCGCCGAAAAAACCCGCATCGAATTTATGCAGCGCTTTGGTGATACTAAAGCCACGGTACTGGGCACCCACTTTGCCACCCCAACTGCCGGAAAAATTGTCAGTGATGGCAAAGGTTATAAATTCGAAAGCTAAAGGAGGCAAAAATGGCTGGTTTAGTCGCAAATAAAGTCGCCGTGGTGACCGGCGCAGGTTCCGGTATCGGCCGGGCATCGGCTCTGGCCTTTGTCCGCGAAGGCGCAAAGGTCGTACTCGGCGATGTCGATGATGCCGGCGCTGCAGAAACCCTCAAACTGGTCGAGCAGGCGGGCGGCGAAGCCGTCTTTGCCCACTGCGATATTAGTAACGAAGCAGATGTAGAGGCCTTAATTGCCGCAGGTGTTGCCGCCTTTGGTCGCATCGACTGCGCCCACAATAATGCCGGCGCCCCGGGTGAGGGCTTTTCCATCGTCGATGACACCGTGGAAAACTTCGACTTCAACTACGCGGTGAACCTGAAAGGTGCCTGGCTTTCGATGAAACACGTGGCCCGGCAGTTGATCGCCCAGGGCGACGGCGGTGCCATTGTCACCACCGCCTCCTACGCGGGCCTGGTCGGCATTCGCAATAGCGGTGCCTATGTCGCCGCCAAACACGGGGTGGTCGGCCTCACCAAAACCGGGGCCATTGAGCTGGCCTCAAAAAACATCCGCGTTAACGCGGTGTGCCCCGGCCCCATCGGTACGCCATTGTTACTGACCGCCATTGGCGATAACGCTGCCGCTCGCAGTCATATGGAAAACCTCGCGCCACTGCGACGTTTTGGTGAACCCGAGGAAATTGCCAATGCCGCGGTATGGCTGTGCTCTGACCAGGCCTCCTATATGACCGGCGTTTCCCTGCCTGTCGATGGTGGCATGGCAGCCACTTAAGATTTTTTAGATACGATGGTCATAGCTCTCTTCGCCCCAGCGGGAGGGCTAGCTTTAAACCTACCAGCCATCAGCCTGCATCAAGCCCTGCGGATAAAGTAGACATAGGCCTCGCCCTGCTGGTAGTGGGCGATTAGCTCGTGATCCAGAAACTGACAAAACTTGGGGATATCGCGCTCGGTTGAAGGATCTGTAGCCACCACCTTAATGACCTGTCCACTGCTCACATCGCGCACCGCACCGTGCAGCAGCATGACCGGCTCGGGGCAATACAAACCCGAGGTATCGAGCAAGGTATTAAAGTCCGGCGTTTTTGGGTCTGAGTTATCACTAGGCGTTGTCATCGGCGTATTTTCTCAGATGCCGGCGGACAGGAAAAGAGCCAAAGCGTATGATGTCGGCACGACTTCCCATCTTAGTCTCGAGTAAGTCCCGAGCAAAGGGCAAGCCGGCAATTTGAGTCACGTATTTAGTGCTAAATATATAGAGTCCCGCAATGATCACCGTATTAATCGAACGTCACATCGCCCCTGGCATGGCCAGCACCTACAATAACTTTGCCCGCAAAATACTCAAGGCTACCGTCTCGGCCCCCGGTTTTATTTCAGGGGAATCCCTGCATGGCATCGAAGACCCGAATGTGCGTTATATTTTAATCAAGATGCAAAGTCGGGAAAACTGGAACAACTGGCTCGCCTCCTCCGAACGCAGAGACGTGGTTTCGCTACTCTCCTCCATTCTCGTACTGCCGGAAAAAATCACCTTGCTTAGCCACGGGACCTAGACGCTGGCTAGATAGCCCCGAGCTGGCACCTTGCTCAGCGCTCTATCCAGATTAAGCTCGCCATGCGCCCTGTGTGCTGCCCCTGCCGCCGATAGGAATAAAAACGTTCGGTATCGGCATAGGTGCAATAGTCACCACCAAAAATACGCGTCAGCCCTAAACGACGCAGCTGAATGCGAGCCAGCTCGTAGAGGTCGGCATAGTAATGGCCGGGACGAGTTTTTGAAGGTTCAAAACAAGCCTCGGTTAAAGCCTGCGCAGCCGCCGGGGCATTAGCCACAAAGACCTCTCTCACCTCGCCACCTACTTCAAAGTGGTTTTGACTAATGGCGGGGCCCAAATAGGCTGAAATAGCAGCGACTTCACTAGCCATTGCCGCCACCGTTGCACCGAGCACACCAGCGACAAGCCCGCGCCAACCGGCATGAGCAGCAGCCACTACTGAACCGTCGTCGCGACTGAACAACACCGGCAGGCAGTCGGCAGTTTGAATCACACAGGCCAGGCCTGGTGCACGACTGACACAGGCATCGGCACCGAGCTGGGACTTGTTTTTTATGGCGTCAACAGCATCAACCACGCCAATGCCATGCTCCTGAAGTAACCACGGCAGAGGCTGAGCCAAGGCTAATTGTGCCTGCAGATCGCGGCGATTGCGCCTTACCTGCTGCCGACATTCATCGCTGTCATCGAGACAGTTCAGTAGTTTCCCCTCGGCACCAGCTGGTTGCCCCTGGCAAGTGGTGATCACACTTTTCACCCCCGGTGGCAGGGGCCAGTCTGGTAGCAAGTGCTGGAATTCAAAACCTTGCGGATTAAAACCCTGGGTATTGGGCTCTTGAACACTAATGCTGGGCGGATTCACTCTGCAGTACGCTCAATAGTTGTTGCATATCTTCCGGCAGGGAGGACTCCCATTCAACGCTTTCGCCCGAGTGGGGGTGAATAAAACTCAGTCGTAAGGCATGCAGGGCCTGGCGGGGAAATTCACGTAGCGCGGTCGATAACTCCACACTGCTACCGGCACTTAAACGCAAGCGTCCACCGTAGACCACATCCCCCACCAGGGGATAACCCAGGTGCGCCATATGCACACGAATCTGGTGGGTACGCCCTGTTTCAAGCGCTACTTCAATATGGCTGTGGCCGCTAAAGCGCTCCTCCAAACGGTAGTGACTAATCGCCTCGCGATAGCGACTACCGGCCTCGCGCCCGGGGCGCAATACCGCCATTCTCGTGCGGCTGGTAGGGTGGCGACCGATGGGTGCATCAACGGTGCCGCCGCCCGTCATCACGCCCTGTACAATCGCACGGTAGTGACGCTTTACACTGCGATCTTTCAGCTGAGTAGTCAGTGAGTGGTGAGCCTCCAGGGTTTTTGCCACCACCATTAAACCGGTGGTGTCTTTATCGAGGCGATGGACGATACCGGCACGGGGTATGTTCGCCAATTGCTCGCAGTGATGGAGCAAACCATTGAGCAAGGTGCCATCGGGATTGCCCGCCCCCGGATGCACGACCAGGCCCGCTGCTTTATTGACTACGATGACGCTAGTATCTTCAAACACGATATCGAAGGGCACGGGCTGGGCCTGCCATTCACCTTCAGCTTGCAGCTGGGCCTTAAGACTCAGGTATTCTCCACCGAGTAACTTTTCACGGGTCTTGCCAACTCGGCCATCAACCAAAAGGGCACCATCGCGTATCCACTGTTGCAATCGCGTGCGCGAATAGGCAGCGAATAATTCAGCCGCCGCCTGATCCAGGCGCGCACCACTTAAGTGACTCGGCACTTCGGCCTGTAAAGAAATTTCATCTTGATCTGAAAGCATTCGGTATTTAGCTTCTCGCTGAGCTATGGTTAAATGTCAATTCTACAGGGCGATGCTCGACACGCAAGACTACTGTAGGCCTTCACTAGCATTGAGCTTTGACTGCCAACCAATCGGACCCCTCTCCATCATGCGTTTTCCTGCCCTTCTGATCCTTAGCTCCCTGTTCATTTCCTCCTGCTCCTGGATGCCCTTTGTCGGCCCAGAGGAAAGCCCTGAAGAAAAAACCATGGAGGAGGCCCTGCAGCTGAGCGAGCAAAAGCTGCGCAAGAAAATTAGCGACAATCTCAACGCCCGCAATTGGTCCGACGCCATCGTCAATCTCAACGCCTTCGAGTCCCAGTTCCCCTTTGGCAACTATGCCGACCAGGCGCAACTGGAATTAATTTACGTCTACCACGAATCCACCGACTTTGAAGCGGCGATGGCTTCCGCCGACCGTTTTATCCGCCTTCACCCGCGCCACCCCAACGTCGACTACGCCTACTACATAAAAGGGCTTTCCGCGGCTCTGCAAAACAAGGGCTTGTTTAGCGACCGTTCACCCATCGATGCCACCAAAAGAGATGTCGGCAGTGCGCGCTCATCCTTCGCCACCTTTAGCGATCTGATCAATAAATACCCCGATAGTATTTACGCCGCCGATGCCCGCCAACGCATGCTTGAGCTACGCAACCGGCTGGCGCGACACGAAATTCACGTCGCCAATTATTACTTTAAACGCGGTGCCCACCTGGCAGCCGCCAACCGCGGTCGCTATGTGGTTGAGAACTTTCAACAGACACCCTCCGTACCCGACGGGCTTGCGGTGATGGCAGAGGGTTATTACTTGCTGGATCTTCACGACCTGGCTGCAGAGGCGGCTCGCGCACTGGCGACCAACTATCCTCAGCATCCCTCACTCAACGAGCAGGGTGAATTTCAATATGAGGCCGCAGCCACCGTCAATAAGGGTGCCTGGTTGAGTCGCCTGAGCTTTGGCTACTATGTACAGCAAGACCCTCCCTTCTTTGATAGCCGGGCCATCTACAATAACCCCCAGGCGGCAATTCACGGTGAGGAAGAGCTACCCATCACCCCACCACAGGGTCAATCCCTGCTCAACACCCTAACTTTTGGCCTTTTTGAGTCCACAGATAAGGCTGAGTAGTAAGGTAGCCGGAGGAAAGGTTGGGGCTTAATAGCCCCCATAGAAGCCCTCGTACCCCAACGCCCTACCCGCCTCATACGGTTAAGCTTACTCCCCCGAACGCCAGCCATTGGTGATCGGATAGCGACGATCGCGACCAAAACCCCGCTCGGTAATACGCAAGCCTATCGGCGCCTGCTGGCGTTTGTATTCATTAATATCCACCATACGCAAAATGCGGTGTACATCTTCGGCATCAAAGCCCTGGGCGATAATATCCAGTGCCGCCATGTCTTCTTCAATATACAGCTGCAAAATTTGATCGAGTATTTCGTAGGGTGGCAAGGTATCTTCGTCGACCTGATCCGGTGCCAGCTCAGCCGACGGTGGACGAGTGATCACCGACTCGGGGATCACCTGCGATAGCGTATTGCGATAGCGGCACAGATCAAACACCAGCACTTTTTTGACATCCTTGAGCACATCGAGGCCGCCCGCCATATCGCCGTAGAGGGTCGCGTAGCCCACCGACATTTCACTTTTATTGCCGGTGGTTAATACCAGTGAGCCCTTCTTATTGGAGATCGACATCAACAGTACACCCCGAGTTCTCGCCTGCATATTCTCCTCGGTTTTATCTGCATCCATACCGGCAAACTCACCGGCGAGAGCTTCACTAAAGGCATTGTAAATAGGCTCGATGCCGATCACCTTATACGTCACACCAAGAATATCGGCCTCCGCCTGGGCATCATCGAGACTCAACTGGGAGGTGTAGCGAAAGGGCATCATCACCGCTTCGACGCGATCCGCACCCAGGGCATCGACCGCAATGGCTAGGGTCAGCGCCGAGTCGATACCACCGGATAATCCCAGCACCACACCTTTAAAGCCGTTTTTATTGACGTAATCCCGTACACCTAGGACCAGGGCCTGATAAACCGTGGCGAGATCTTTGGGTGTTGGCACGATGCTTTGCGACGCTACCGCAACCTTGCCATCGGCCAGACTTAGATCAACCGTAAACACACCCTCCTCAAACATCGGCGCCTGATAATTGAGCTCACCTGTGGCATCGACCACCATGGAACCACCACAAAACACCAGTTCATCCTGGCCACCAATCTGGTTGACGTAAACAATGGGGATATTGCCCTCACGAGCGCGCTGGGCAACCGTCGCCACGCGCTCGGTCTGCTTGCCAACGTGAAAGGGCGAGGCATTGATATTGAAGATCACCTCGGCACCGGCTTCGCGGGCCCGCTGCAGGGGCTCACTCGACCAAATATCTTCACAGACACTGAGGCCCACTTGCGCCCCACAAATATCGACCACACAGGGGCTGTCACCGGCCTCGAAATAACGCTTTTCATCAAACACCTGATAATTGGGCAGGCAATTTTTTGCGTATTGAGCGATCAACTTACCGTCTTGTATAACACCGGCCATATTGTAGAGCTGGCCCTTTTCCCGCCAGGGATAGCCAATAACGGCGACAATGCCGTCACAGGCCTCAGCTACCTGCGCCAGGGCTTTTTCTATACGAATTTGAATGCTGGGCCGCAGCAAGAGGTCTTCCGGTGGATATCCACACAGCACCAGCTCGGGGAAAATAACAATATCGGCCTTTTGCTGGTCCCTCGCCTTTATCAAAGTATCGATAACCAGTTGCGTATTACCGGGAATATCGCCAACCAGGGGGTTAATTTGCGCCAATGCAAGTTTCAGAGATGTCATACTACTGGCTATGTCCATAGATGATTAAGCCGACTATTTTCAGCTAAAATTCAGCCAATAGCAAAATCCAGGTAGCGCAATGCAAACAAGCAAGTCCGCCGTCGACCTGGGCCTCCTGGCTCAGGGTACGACCAAGGTCTACATTTTCTACCGCTGTGCGCTAGCCCTGGTGCTCTTGGCCTTGTACTACAGTGGTGCAGCCAGGCATATCTTTGGCATCGACAACCCCCAGCTCTACCAGTTGACGGCCATCGGCTATGCCTCGGCGACCACCCTCACTGCCGCCCTCCTGCTCATTGGCCACCGTGACACAGGCAACAGCCTATTATTATTTAGCCAGTTCTTACTCGACCTGATCGTCCTGACGTTGTTGATGCACAGCAGTGGTGGCCTCAGCAGCGGCCTCGGTCTGCTGATGTTGATCACCGTCGCCGCCAGCTCCCTGGTTTTCACCAACCAACTGGCGCTGCTCACCGCTGCCCTGGCCAGCATACTACTGCTCACTGAAGAGCTGATCTCGGCCTATCTCTTAAACGACAACAGCCGGACAATTTTCCCTGCCGGTTTACTCGGAGTTGTGCTCTTCCTCACCGCCGCTCTATTCCGCATACTCAACCAGCGTCTGCGTCAAAGCGAAGCCATAGCTCTACGCGAATCCGACCAGTCCCTGCACCTGCAAGACCTCAACCAGCTGATTATCCAACGCATGCTAACCGGCATCGTGGTGGTCGATACGTCCGGTAAAATCGAACTGATCAACAACGCGGCTGTTGAGCTGCTCGGTGCCGAAAAAACTGATATGGCTCTGAATAGCGGCACCAGTCTGCGCGCCAGCCCTCTATTACAAAAGGGTTACGAGGCCTGGTTGAACAAGCCCTGGCAGAAAATGTCGGCGTTTAAGGTCAGTGAAAGCAGTACCGAAATTCAGGCCAAGTTCGCCAACCTGGAGCGCAGCGAAAACAAAAGTACGATTATTTTTCTTGAAGACACGCGCATCGCCGCACAAAATGCTCAGCGCTTAAAGCTGGCATCCCTAGGGCGCCTGACGGGCAGTATTGCCCACGAAATTCGCAACCCCCTCGGAGCCATCAGCCATGCGGCACAGCTGCTTGCCGAAGAGCAAGACGGGGCGAGCTCCAGTAAACGTCTCAGTGAAATCATCATTAAACACACCCAACGGCTCAATCAGGTGATAGAAAATGTCAGCCAGCTTTCGCGTCGCAAGGCGCCCGATGCACAAAATCTGCACCTGGAAAGCTGGTTAAACAATTTTATTGAAGACTACAGGCTTAGCAGCCCCAACGACTCTACCATTGAAGTCGCAACGGATAAGCCCGCAACCATTATCGTTTTCGACACTAGCCAGTTACATCAGGTTCTCACCAATCTGCTGGAAAATGCCCATCGCCACGGCCTCGAATACAGCTCCCAGGCCTGGGCCAAATGCCTATGTCACATAGATCCTCTGACCCAGCGACCCTGCCTCGATCTCTTTGACCGGGGCCCGGGAATTACCACGGAGCAGGTTGCACACATTTTTGAACCCTTTTACACCACCTCTCACACCGGCTCCGGCCTTGGCCTCTATCTGGCTCGCGAACTCTGTGAGATCAATTTTGCCACCCTCGATTACCACGTGGCGGAAAACGCCAAACCCGGCTTCTTTCGAATCGGCTTTGCCCACCCCGAGCAAGCCCAGCAGAGATTACATAATGACTAAACAACGAGCGCTGGTTGTCGATGATGAAGCCGATATTCGCGAATTGCTGGCAATGACCTTGCAGCAAATGGATCTTGAGGTCGATGAGGCCGAAACCCTCGGTGCGGCGATAGAGGCTTTGAATCAGCGCTCCTATGCCTTTTGCCTGACCGATATGAAATTGCCCGATGGCAGCGGTATGGACTTAATCGGCCTCATTCAGAGCAAACACGCTCATATGCCGGTGGCCATGATCACCGCCTACGGCAATACGGAGATCGCCGTTGAAGCCCTAAAACTGGGGGCCTTCGACTTTGTCACCAAACCCCTCGAGTTGCCCCGGCTACGCAATATGGTCGAAGCGGCACTCAAATTATCATCACCTGCGACGGGGAAGCTAAGTAAAAAAGCAGGCAAATTAACCGGTGATTCCAGCGTAATGAACAAGCTACGTCAGCAAATCACTCGCGTGGCCCGTAGTCAGGCACCGGTTTTCATCCATGGCGAATCCGGCAGCGGCAAGGAGATCGTCGCCCGTAACATTCACTACAGCGGAGCCAAGGCAGAGGGACCCTTCATCCCCGTCAACTGTGGCGCCATTCCTGCGGAGCTTATGGAAAGTGAGTTTTTTGGCCACACCAAGGGCAGTTTCACCGGGGCCCACCAGGATAAAAAGGGCTTATTTCAAAGCGCCGATGGCGGCACCCTGTTTCTCGATGAAGTCGCCGACCTACCCCTCGCCATGCAGGTCAAACTACTGCGCGGCATTCAGGAAAAAGCCGTGCGCCCCCTCGGCTCGGAAAGTGAAATAGCGGTCGATATCAGAATCCTCAGCGCCTCCCACAAAGACCTCGACGCTGAAATCGACAAGGGCAACTTCCGAGAAGACCTCTACTATCGTATCAACGTGATTGAATTGCAGGTGCCTCCGCTGCGAGACCGGCGCGAGGATATTCCGCAGCTGACAGACTTATTCCTGGCAAAATTTGCCGCCGACTTCGACGCCGAGCCGGTGACCTTAGCAGCTGATGCCCTGGACACTCTCCAGCAATTCGCCTTCCCCGGCAATGTACGCGAATTGGAGAACACCCTGGAGAGAGCATTTACCCTGTGCGACGGCAAATTGATTGAAACAGACGACCTGCAACTCAAGGTTCGTAAATCTAAGGCCCCAGTGAAGGCTGAAGCGAGCGCACTCACCAACTTCCGCACCCAGGCCCTCATTGGCGAAGACCAACAACACGAACATCAGCTCAGGGGTCAATCCATCGACGACTATCTGGAAACGATAGAAAAGGCCCTACTGGAAAAAGCCCTGGAGGAGAGTCGCTGGAATAAGACTGCCGCCGCGGAAAAACTCGGTATTACTTTTCGCCAACTACGCTATAAACTGAAAAAATTAAACATTGACTAGAGAGCTTCTGGTGAAGCCTGTCCGAAATAGATGGCGAGATAAAAACTTTAAGTTCACCAACAGTAGGCGCATTAGGCGAGGCGCAAAGTGCACGTAATCCCCAAAGCGTTTCACGGGGCAGATCCTAGTAAGCGATTGTGAAGCTTTACACTAGGAATAGGCGCCTTGAGGCGACGAAAAAGCTGGATATTTTAGCCGCCTAATACGAGTTCATGACTTGTTCAGAGGCTCACTAGGCAGCTCGAACACAGGATGTGTCGAAAACTAAGCGAGAATATTCCGCAATTCTTTCGGCACTGAAAAGCGAATACTCTCAACTTTTCCCGAGAGTTCTTTAACACTCTCTCTATCACCGCCAGCCAGAGCATCGACCAGCTCCTGCACCAGGGTTTCTGGTGCCGAAGCACCGGCGCTGACCCCAACTATCGAGCCCGACTCAAACCACTCACATTTAATATCGGCACTGCTATCCACCAGATAAGCACTGGCACCGCAGCGCTCGGCTAGTTCACGCAGGCGATTTGAATTGGAGCTATTGGCAGAGCCGACCACTAGTAATACATCGCATTCCAGGGCCAGCTGTTTAATGGCATCTTGGCGGTTTTGCGTGGCGTAGCAAATGTCATCTTTGCGCGGCCCTTCAATAGCGGGAAAACGCTCACGCAAAGCATCAATGACCAGTGAAGTGTCATCGACGGACAAAGTGGTTTGCGTCACGAAGGCCAGTTTTTCAGGGCTTTTGATGGGCAGTATCGCCACGTCATCGACATTTTCCACCAGGTAAATGTCACCGCCATTCGCCTCGTCGTACTGACCCATGGTGCCCTCCACTTCCGGGTGACCGTAGTGGCCAATCAGCACGCACTCCCTACCCTCGCGGCTGAACTTCTCAACCTCGAGATGCACCTTGGTCACCAGTGGACAGGTGGCATCGAAGACCTTTAAGCCGCGTTGCTCGGCCTCGGCACAGACCTCTTTCGAGACACCGTGGGCACTGAAAATAACGATGGAACCGCGGGGAATATCTTTCAGCTCATCGACAAAAATCGCGCCCCGCTCGCGCAGTTGATCAACCACAAATTTATTGTGCACCACCTCATGACGCACATGGATGGGCGCGCCGAAAAGATCGAGGGCGCGATTGACGATGTCGATAGCGCGATCAACGCCCGCACAAAACCCCCGGGGATTGGCCAGCCGCACTTCCATCATTGCACCTCGGTAGCAGTATTATCCACGGCAACAATTTCAACCTTAAAAATCAGAGTTTTTCCCGCCAGTGGATGATTGAAATCGACGGTCACTTCATCTTCACCAATGGCTTGAATTACACCGGGCAGCTCACCCTTATTGGCATCGGCAAAGGACACCACCAGACCTTCGGACAGCGCCATATCCGCGGCAAAACTGCTGCGCTTTACGTGCTGAATATTGGAGGGGTTATGTTGACCAAAGGCTTTTTCGGGCAGCACCGTAAAGCTCCCTTGTTGACCGCCGCTCATGCCCAGCAGGTGTTCTTCAAAACCTAGGGGCAAATTACCATCACCCATGCTCAGCGTGGCAGGCCTTTGATCAAAATTGGAATCAATCACCGAACCATCTTCAAGCGACAGGGCAAAATGCAGAGTGACCCTCGATGCATTGCCTATCAGACTTTCATCGATTGCTTGCTTAGAACTCATTTACTACACCTCAATTTCAGGCTGTGGACGCGCTCAATCCCGACGGGAAGCGCGAAAGGAATCAATCACCATGGCCACGGCACCGACGCTAATCGCCGCATCGGCAATATTAAAGGCCGGCCAATAATAATCGTTGTAGTGCCATTGAATAAAATCGACCACATAACCGAGGGTCACCCGATCCCATAAATTACCCAGGGCACCGGCAAGAATTAAGGCCAATGAAAACTTGAGGAGTACGGCGGTCGCCGGCGCGCGATAAATCCAGGCAACCAGCACCACGCTAATAATG
>MAAU01000077.1 GCA_002162825.1 Gammaproteobacteria bacterium 54_18_T64 | reverse complement strand
GCGTTGCTTCTGGCGCTGCCAGTCGCGATTCTTGTCATCCTGACGCTTGTCGTATTCGGCCTTGCCTTTGGCGAGGGCGACTTCGCATTTCACCAAATGGCCCTTCCAATACAGCGCGGTGCAAATACAGGTGTAGCCCTTTTGCTGCACGGCGGCCTCTATTTTGTCGAGTTCGCGGCGGTGTAACAAAAGCTTGCGGCTGCGATTGGGCTCGGTGACATAGTGGGTGGAGGCGGTGGGCAGGGGCGTGATATTGGCGCCAAACAGCAGGGCCTCGCCATTTTGAATGTGCACGTAGCTGTCGGTGAGTTGGATCTTTTTCTCACGAATGCTTTTCACTTCCCAGCCCATTAACGCGATGCCGGCTTCAAATTTTTGGTCAATTGCATAATCGTGGCGCGAACGCTTGTTGACGACGATGGAATTGGAGTTGGATTTTTTCTTGGGTTTTTTTGCCATGGCGCGATTATACGGTGTGGCGCGGGTGCTGCCTATGTTTGGCGAGCCTTGTGTTAGCTAGGGAGGGTATTGCTGTTTTGTGCGGGCCGGGCACAGGGTACAATGCTCGTCTTATTATCTAAATGAGTTCGGCCTTGATACAAACTAAGTCCTATCCGACATGGAACAGTCGCTGGGTTTTTATTATGGCGGCCACCGGTTCGGCGGTTGGGCTTGGCAATATCTGGAAATTCCCCTATATCACCGGTGAAAATGGCGGCGGTGCCTTCGTGCTGGTGTATCTGGTGTGTATTTTACTGCTGGGCATTCCGGTGATGGTGGCCGAGGTGATGCTCGGTCGGCGTGGACGGCAGAGCC
The DNA here is from genome assembly GCA_002162825.1 of Gammaproteobacteria bacterium 54_18_T64. Classification (GTDB taxonomy): domain Bacteria; phylum Pseudomonadota; class Gammaproteobacteria; order Pseudomonadales; family Porticoccaceae; genus Reddybacter. The sequence continues at coordinate 2,562 of MAAU01000077.1, read as the reverse complement.
CGGTTGCCACCATGCGCCAGCTCACGAATGAGGCCGGGTTACACGGTTTCTGGAACAGCATCGGCTGGCTCGGTGTCGTGGCAGGTCTATTTATACTGTCTTACTATTCGGTGATTGCGGGTTGGGCGCTGGCCTATATTCCCGAGATGGGCCGGGGTACCTTTCAAGGCGCGGGCGCGGCCGAGACCCAGTTGTTTTTTGACACGCTACTGGCGGACAAAGGACGTTTGTTGGCTTGGCAGTCCCTATTTATGTTGATGACCGTGGCGGTGGTCGCCTGTGGTGTGGTCAAGGGTCTGGGTGTGGCGGTGCGCATATTGATGCCACTGCTATTTGTGTTGTTGCTGGCGATGCTGGTTTTTGCCTACCGTCACGGTGATTTTGCCGCCGCAGCGGAATTCTTATTTCGCCCCGATTTTAGCGCCCTCACCGGGCGCTCGGTGTTGGAGGCCCTGGGACACTCCTTTTTTACCCTGAGTTTGGGCATGGGCGCGATTATGGCCTACGGCGCCTATATGCCTGCCGATACCAGCATCGGTAAAACAGTACTGACGGTTGCCTTTTTGGACACGCTGGTGGCGCTAATGGCGGGCATGGCCATTTTCCCCATTGTCTTTGCCAACCCCAGTATTCACCCTGGGGCGGGGCCAGAGCTATTGTTTGTCAGCTTGCCGGTGGCCTTTGGCGCCATGCCGGGTGGCTTGCTGGTGGGTATGATGTTCTTTATTCTGATCACCATTGCTGCCTGGAGTTCGGCTATTTCCCTGATTGAGCCAGGGGTGGCCTGGTTGATTGAGAGGCGCGGCTTTAATCGTTTTACGGCCAATATCAGCCTTGGCTTCATTGCCTGGGCTCTGGGCCTGGGCACGGTGCTGTCATTCAATGATTGGTCTGGTTTTACTTTGGGTGGCTTTACCTTTTTTGGTGCCATGGATTTTTTGACCTCACGTATCATGCTGCCGCTCACCGGTTTGTTTATTGCTATTTTTGTCGGCTGGGTGCTGCCGCAGATGACGGCGAAAAGCGAACTCAATGGCGAGGGCTCTCGGTTCTATCCCCTCTGGCTGTGGGTGTTACGCTACATTTGTCCACCTGCAATTGGCGTGGTGCTGTTGGTAGGCCTCTACGACACGTTCGCAGCGGTTAGCTAAGGGTGGCATTATGAAAACAACGTCTATTCAGCGCAGCGCCCTGGTACTGCATTCGGCCCAGGCGATGTTCGACCTGGTCAACGATATAGAGTCCTACCCTCAGTACATGGAGGGTTGCACCGGTGCCCAGGTGATGAGTCGCGATGATAAAGAAATTATTGCCCGGCTCGATTTACGCAAGGCGGGTATTAGTCACAGCTTTACCACGCGCAATCATTTGTCGGCACCCCAGTTGGTGGAAATGACCCTGGTCGACGGCCCTTTTAGTTACTTTCAGGGTGTGTGGCAGTTTAAAGCCCTGCAGGAAAACGCCTCGAAGGTCAGCCTCGACCTTGAATTCGCATTTAAGAGTGGCATGTTGAACAAGGCGGCGGGCAAGTTGTTTACCCGGGTGGCCGATAATCTGGTGGCGGCGCTGGTGCAGCGCGCGGACGCGGTATTACCCGCTGCCGCTAGCTAGTGCTGTGTGGCACTGGTGTTTGTGGCGTCGGTCTGGCAAAAATTTTGAGGCGGTGTAGAGAGTGGAACAAGACGATATGCCCGAAACCTTAGCAGAAACCATAGTGGTCGAGGTGGCCTACGCGCTACCCGATAAGCAAAAAATTATTAGCCTGCAGGTGTCACCCGGTACCACGGCACGGCAGGCGGTGCATGCCTCAAATATTGTCGCGGTGTTTCCGGAGATCGATGTCGACGGCGCAACGCTGGGTATTTTTAGCCATACTTTGGGTACCAAGGGTATGCCGGCAGCGGAGGCCTATGTGTTGCAACCCCAGGATAGGGTGGAAATTTATCGTGGCTTGATCGCCGATCCCAAGGAGGTGCGCAAGCAGCGTGCCGCCAAGGCTCGGGAGGAGAGAGCGGCGCAGAAAGCCGAGGCAAAGGCAGCGTCGGAAAAGGCGGCCGAGGTATAATTCGGCCCCTTGTGTCCTACTCGGTGGGCGTTAGGTCACTAGCCTCGAGTTCGGTTGTGGCGGGCAGGGCTTCGGCAGTTGCCGCGTCGTCGGTCGTTGTGGTTTGCAAGTTAGTGGGCAGGTAGTCACCGCTGAAATGGGTGAGGGTGTTGCCTTTAAAAAAGATAGTAATGCGTTCGCGCTTTTCTGTGCGTCCGGGGGGTTTAATGCCGTAGTAGTAGTCCCAGCGGTCCTGGTCGAAGGTGTCCATGAGCAGTGGGGTACCGAAAATATAACGTACCTGGGAGCGAGTCATGCCAGGGCGTAGCTGGTCGACCATTTCCTGGTTGACGATATTGCCCTGTTGCACTGTCACTTTGTGAATGTCGGGGTATTTGAGGTATGAACAGCCGCTTAACAGCGCGGCACTAAGAATTATGAGGGCCAGGGGCGAGCTGCTTGGCATTTGGGGTTCCAGTCTATGAATCGAACGGGGATAATACCCTATTCACCAAATC
>MAAU01000074.1 GCA_002162825.1 Gammaproteobacteria bacterium 54_18_T64 | reverse complement strand
CCACGCTGACGCAAAAAGCTGACGAGATTCAAATCTTTAAGTACTGCACACACAACGTTGCTCACGCCTACGGTAAAACAGCAACGTTTATGCCCAAGCCCCTGGTTGGCGACAACGGTTCTGGTATGCACGTCCACCAGTCATTGTCCAAAGATGGCACTAATATCTTCACCGGTGACGTCTACGCGGGTATGTCTGAAACTGCACTGTTCTACATTGGCGGCATCATCAAGCACGCACGCGCTATCAACGCCTTTGCCAATGCCTCAACCAACTCTTACAAGCGTCTGGTTCCCGGCTTTGAAGCACCGGTTATGCTCGCCTACTCGGCGCGTAACCGCTCTGCCTCTATCCGCATTCCACACGTGCCGAACCCTAAAGCACGTCGTATTGAAGTGCGCTTCCCCGATCCCACAGCCAACCCCTACCTGGCTTTCACCGCCATGTTGATGGCCGGCCTCGACGGTATTAAAAACAAGATCCACCCCGGCGACCCCGCCGACAAAGATCTTTACGACCTGCCCCCCGAAGAAGCTGCCGCTATACCGACCGTTGCCTCTTCACTGGAGCAAGCCCTGGAAGCTCTCGACACTGATCGCGAGTTTCTTAAAGTCGGTGGCGTAATGGATGACGACGTCATCGATGCTTACATCGCCCTGAAGATGGAAGAAGTTGAAAAACTCAACATGACCACTCACCCCGTTGAGTTCGATATGTACTACAGCGTGTAAACTCAACTCGAGTACTACACCCTGGAACGGCTCGAGAGAGCGAGTTCACAAAAGCCCGGTCTTCATCGAGACCGGGCTTTTTCTTTTTTGTAAAGGGTATTACTCTAGGTTTAATACGCACTCATAATCAGGGCCGCCAGTATCGACACTTACGAGGAAGCTAGTCCCTCAGCCCTGCCGAAAAAACAACCACCCAACAAGTGTAACTGCCATGAGCAAACTCACCGCAACCCTGCTGAGCCTGACGCTGCTTAGCGCCCCTCTCCTCTACGCCAGTGAGGTCTATAAAGTCATTGACGAAAATGGCCAGGTCACCTTTACCGATGCGCCTCCACGCAACGTCAAGGCCGAGACTATCAATCTACCAAAAACCAATATCGTGGCAGCGCCTTCCCCCCCCCCAAAAAAAACCAGCGAGGGTGTAACTCTTGAGGACGAAGTCCCCTACACCATCGCTCGCATTGCCAAACCTCTGAACGAGGCAACCATTCCACCAGGGCAAACCACCGTTGCCGTAGAGCTAAGCCTGCAGCCCGCTCTACAAGAGGGTCATTTGGTACAACTCTATATTGATGGGCAAGCACAGGGCTCGCCCACTGTCTCGAGCACGTTTTCCGTAACGGGGCTGTTCAGGGGCGCGCACAAGGTGCACGCAGAAATCTTGGGCGCCGATAAAAAACGTAAAGTAAAGACACCAACCGTGACCTTTTTCGTCAAGCAGCACAGTTCAAACAAATAAGTCCTAGCCGCTCCAGCCGGCCAGGTAAACCACCCCGTCGCACCAAAGCAGTGCGCGTCGTGACGAATAAAGCTACACTCACGACCATGACGACCCAACAACTTACGCGCCCGGGCCTTTTAAAGTGGCCCATTACTTGCGTTAACTCAGCCATCTTGGCACCGCACCGACCTCGCAGCATTCATGAATAGCAACCAGACCAACCAGCTCGTTTTGGATCACCTCAACACCGGCGTACTGCTGATAGATAAGCAATTATCCGTCACCTATCTCAACCCCGCCGCAGAGAGCTTGCTGGCCATCAGCGCCCACCGCCTACTCAACAGTGACGCCGCACAGTTATTCGCCGAGGCCCAGCCCCGACGCCAGGTATTCCTCAACGCTCTGAAGAATGAATCCGCCTTTACAGAGCGCAAGGTCAAAGTCCTGCTACCCGGCCTGCGTGAAATTACCGTCGACTATTCGGTAACGCCGATGACACAGGGTGGACAACAATTACTCTTGCTCGAAATGCTACCCGTCGACAGAACCCTACGTATCGACAGAGAGGAGGCCCTACTTTCAGCCAACGACACCTCTCGCAATCTGGTACGAGGGCTCGCCCACGAAATCAAAAACCCCCTCGGGGGTATCCGTGGCGCCTCCCAACTACTGGCACTAGAGCTCGATAGAAGTGAACTGGTTGAGTACACCGACATTATCATTGCCGAAACCGACCGCCTGCGCGAACTGGTTGACCGGCTGCTCGGTTCACCTCTACCGACCCAGTTTTCCCAACTCAACATCCACGAGGTCACGGAGCATGTGGCCACACTGGTACAAGCCGAAACCCACGGCTCGCTCACTATCAACAAAGATTACGACCCCAGTATTCCCGACATCACCGGCGACCGAGAGAAGCTTATTCAAGCCCTACTCAACGTCGTCCGCAACGCCATGCAGGCCTTAGATGGCGCGGAAAAAATTGGCGACGGCGGTGAGCTTACCTTGCGTACCCGCATACTTAACCACTTTACCATCGGTAAAATGCGCCACCCTATGGTCTGCCGACTAGAAATCATCGATAACGGCCCCGGCATCCCCTCGGATATCAACGAGCGAATTTTCTATCCAATGATCAGCGGCCGCGCCGAGGGCACAGGTCTTGGCCTGCCGATCGCCCAGGCGGCGATCCACCAACACCAGGGCTTGATCGAGTGTGAAAGCGAGCCGGGACGCACACGCTTTTCTATTTTCCTGCCACTGAAGCCCATTGAGGACAGACAAATATGATTAAACCGACTGTTTGGATCGTCGACGATGACAGTTCGATTCGCTGGGTGATGGAGAAAGCCCTGGAAAAGGCCAAGCTCACCGTGCGCAGCTTTGAGGATGCCGGCAAACTACTCAGCGCCCTCGCCAAACAGCCGGAGGAGCCCGATACCATTATCAGCGATATTCGCATGCCCGGCATCGATGGCCTCGCCCTGCTCGACAAAATTCACGCCGAACTTCCCGAGCTGCCCGTTATTATCACCACCGCTCACTCCGATCTCGATAGCGCCGTTGCCGCCTATCAGGGCGGCGCCTTTGAATACCTGCCCAAACCCTTTGACGTCGACGACCTGATAGCGGTAGCCAACCGAGCTATCGCCTTTGCCCAGGAAAAGGCCCATCAAACCATCGCCCCCCCACCACTGGAAAAAACCGAAATCATTGGCGAAGCACCGGCCATGCAAGAGGTCTTTCGCGCCATCGGCCGACTCTCCCATTCCAATATTACGGTGTTAATAAACGGTGAGTCCGGCACCGGTAAAGAACTCGTTGCCAAGGCACTGCACCGCCACAGTCCACGCAAAAGCGCGCCCTTTGTGGCTTTGAATATGGCAGCGATCCCCCACGACCTGATCGAGTCGGAGCTGTTCGGCCATGAGAAAGGAGCCTTTACCGGGGCAGCCCAGCGGCGCATCGGTCGCTTTGAGCAAGCCGAGGGCGGCACACTCTTCCTCGATGAAATTGGAGACATGCCCCAGGAGGCTCAAACGCGCTTACTGCGAATACTGGCCGACGGCGAATACTATCGCGTCGGCGGCCACACACCGATACAGGCCAGCGTGCGGATTATTGCCGCGACACACCAAAACCTCGAGCAACTGGTCGACGAACACCGCTTTCGGGAGGATCTCTTCCACCGCCTCAATGTAATTCGCGTCCACCTGCCAAAACTAGCCGACCGGCGCGAAGATATTCCTCGCCTGGTCAACCACTTTTTTCACGAATCGGCACAAGAGCTGGAGGTCGAACCGAAAGTCCTATCGCCCGAAGCGGAGAGTTTCCTGGCTAATCAGCCCTGGCCCGGTAACGTGCGACAACTGGAAAACACCTGTCGCTGGCTTACGGTGATGGCTGCCGGCCGCGAAGTCCTACTCGCCGACCTGCCACCGGAATTGCGCGACAAACCTCTCGACGAAAGAGCCTCGAGCACTAACTGGGAACAAGGGCTACACCAATGGCTGAAACTGGAGCTGGCCCAGGGTAAGAAAAACGTCCTCGCCACCGCCCTGCCCTCATTCGAGCGCACGGTCATAGAAACCGCCCTACAACATACTGCAGGGCGCAAACGCGATGCCGCCGAGTTACTGGGCTGGGGGCGCAATACCCTGACGCGCAAGCTGCACGAGCTCGATATAGAGGTGCCTTAGCGCCAACTCGCCAGCCCTCATTGCCCAAACAAAAACGCCGCTGCAGATCACTCTACAGCGGCGTTCATCGTCTAAACAAAGGCAATCTAATTCAATTTACCCGCGGGCTGAGCCTCGGCGGCTTTACTCCTTTGCTCTGCCACGGCTTGCTGGAACAGGGCGTCAAAATTGATGGGCGGCAACATCAGGGCCGGAAAACTACCGCGCACCGAAAGGCTATCAATCAACTCCCGAGCATAGGGGAATAAAATTGCTGGGCATTGGGTATTGAGAAGCTGGGCCAGTTGCGGCTGCTCGAGACCCTTGGCCATAAAAATTCCGGCCTGCTGTACTTCAATCAAATAGGCCGTATCCTCACCTTCGGAAACGGTAATGGTTAAGCGCAGCACCACTTCGTAGTGCTCTTCATCCACTTTCTTTACTTCGGTGCCAATATCCTGATTGACCTGCGGCGACCACTGTCGAGTAAAGGCCTGCGCACCCATTGGTAGCTCAAACGACAAATCCTTGAGGAAAATTCGCTTTAAGGCAAACTGCTGGTTCGCAGCCGGGTCGAGGCCATCCCCGGACGGGGTGGCGCTTGTTTCATTTTCAGCCATAGTATTCTCGGTCAATGATCACTCAAAATTTCTTATATGCCGAATCGCGTTAGGTTTGCGATCAGCCATTAAGTAGGGGGAGTAAACCGCCCTGTTGATGCAGGGCCGCGAGCTCGGTATAACCACCGACGTGCAGTTCGCCAACCCAGATTTGCGGCACGGTGCGCTGACCACTGGCCTGCATTATTTCGCCACGCAGCTCGGCATTGCCATCGACGGCCACATCTTCAAAATCGATACCCAGTTGCTCCAACAAACGTCTAGCGGCGACGCAGTAGGGACAAAATCGCGTGGTAAACATTTTCACCGCGCTGGCCGACTCACCGATCAAAGCACTCACGGCTTGACCACCGGCAAACTCTGGTGCAACCACTCGCCCATGCCACCGCGCAAGCGATGCACGTCGTAACCCGCCAGGCGCAACTTGCGTCCCGCCGGTGCAGATTGCTGGCCAATTTTATCCACCAGTACAATCTTTTGCGCACGGTGTTTTTCCAACTCGCCAATACGGCCATCCAGCTTTACGTGGGGGATGTTAATGGCGCCGGTAATACAGCCGGTTGCGTACTCCTTACTATCACGCAAATCGACCAGTAAGGCCTCATCGCTATTAAGTAGCCGCGTTAACTCATGCACCGACAGCTGTTTGCCGGCCTTTTTCTGCTCGCTAAAAGCAAATACGTAAATCAACACCAGTAAGGCACTGACCAAGACCCATTGTTCACTGATAAAAACAAAAAAACCCACTCTATCTATACCTTTTCAACAAAAGACCACCAATAATTCCCGGCGTAGTATACACAAGTTGCAGTGTACACAGCAGCCTCAAGCGGCAGACCGTAGTGAGTGCCGGCCAATATTTGCGCGCCGATGAAATAGCCTTTATGACGCCGAGCGGGTACTATTTGCCTCCACAAAAAAGCCCTGTTCAAGCGCGCCTCCCGGCGCCCTTTTCTGCAACAAACTGCTGGTAAGCCAAGCCATGATCGAAACACAAAAAGCCCCCCTGGTCCTCCTCATCCTCGACGGCTGGGGATACAGTGAAGCGACCGAGGCCAATGCCATATATAGCGCCAGGTCTCCGGTCTGGGATCAACTCTGGCAGCGCGAAGCAAAAACCCTGGTGCACTGTTCCGGCGAGCGGGTGGGTCTACCGGCGGGGCAAATGGGCAATTCGGAAGTCGGCCATATGACTCTCGGCGCCGGGCGCGTGGTCTACCAAAATTTAAGTCGCATCAACCAGGCCATAGCCGACGGCAGTTTTATTACCAACCCCGCCTACTGCTCGGCCATCGACCAGGCTATCGATGGCGACAAAAAATTGCATATTTTTGGCCTACTCTCCCCGGGGGGCGTGCACAGCCACGAAGAGCACCTGCTGGCGCTGCTCGACATGGCCGCCCAGCGCGGCGCCAAGCAGGTTTATCTACACGCTTTTCTCGACGGTCGAGATACCCCGCCCCGCAGCGCCCAGGCCTCCCTCGAGAAAGTCACACAAAAATTTGACGAGCTCGGCATTGGCCGCACGGCCTCCGTCAGCGGACGCTATTACGCCATGGACAGAGACCAGCGCTGGGAGCGCATCGAACCCGTCTACCGCTTACTTACCGAGGCCCAGGCCGAACATTGCAGCAGTGATGCCCTGAGCGCTCTGGAACAGGCCTATCAGCGTGATGAAAACGACGAGTTCGTCAGCCCCACAGAAATTCGTGCCGAGGGCGAAACACCCGTGCGTATTGAAGATGGCGACAGCATCATCTTTATCAACTTTAGGCCCGATCGCGCTCGCCAGCTGACCCGCGTCTTCGTCGATGCCGATTTTGATGAATTCCCTCGCCCCGCCCACCCCCGCCTCGGCACTTTCGTTACCAGCACCGAATACGCCGCAGAATTGCCCACCCAGCTCGCCTTTCCACCGCAGACCCTGGTCAACGGTCTCGGCGAATACCTGGCCGCCCAGGGTAGGACCCAGCTTAGAATCGCCGAAACCGAGAAATACGCCCACGTCACCTTTTTCTTTAGCGGCGGCCGCGAAGACTGCTACCCAGGCGAAGAACGTACGTTGATCCCCTCTCCCGACGTCGCCACCTACGACTTAAAACCCGAGATGAGCGCTCTTGAAGTCACGGACAAACTAATCGCAGCCATCACCGACGGACAATACGACGTCATCATCTGTAACTTTGCCAATGGCGATATGGTCGGCCATACCGGCGTGTTCAACGCGGCCGTCAAGGCGGTTGAAACCCTGGATGGCTGTGTCGGCCAGGTTCTCAAGGCACTGCAAGGTGTCGGCGGCGACTGCCTGATTACCGCCGATCACGGCAATGTCGAGAATATGCTCGACGCTCAAAGCGGCCAGATACTGACCTCTCACACCATCGACCCAGTGCCGCTGATCTATGTCGGCAATAAAGACGTAGAGCTAAGTAACGGCGGCTCCCTCGCCGATATCGCGCCGACCATCCTGGCCTTGATGGGCATTCCTCAACCCGCCGAGATGAGTGGGCACTCTCTACTGTCGAGCGCCATAGAAGCGGATCTTCGCGCTGCACAATAAAGTCTTGTCAAAAGCACCAGCCGCATGGCTGGTGCTAACGCTAGCCCTGGCGCTAACGTTTGCTCCCAGGCTCTTTGCCAAAGGTGAGCAGGCCAAGCTGGCCACCCTCAGCAGTGAAATATCGCAACTGCAGAAGAAGCTGCGCACTACCCGCACCGAGCACGACAAATCGGCCGCCGATCTGCGGGCAATCGAGCTACAAAGCGCGGCTTCTCGCCGCCAGGTACTGAGCCTCGATAAGGAGATACGCCTACTCGGCAAGGAGCAGGGCAAGCTCTATGCCCAGCAACAGCAGCTCGACCAACAACGTCAACGCCAGGCCGGTCAGGTTGCTCAGGAACTCGCCGCCGCCTATCGGCTAGGGCGAGAAGAGCCCCTCAAAGTACTGCTCAACCTGGAGAACCCCGCCGAACTGGGCCGCACCTTGAAGTACTACGAGCACATTGTAAAAGCGCGCAGCAAAATCATTGAAGACTACCAAAGCACCCTCCGCGAACTCGACAACATCGGGCAAAGCCTACTCAACAAGCAAAACGACCTCACCAACAAAAGGCACCAATTACAGGCGCTTCACCAAAGCTTAAAGGTCGAGGTACAACAGCGCAGCGCCTTGCTAAAGAATTCGCGGCAGTTGATAAGCAGTGAAAAGGGCCGCCTTACCAAGCTCAGTCTGGAGCGCCAGCAGCTAGAAAGGATTATTCAAACCCTGCAAAAACATCTGCAGAATTTGAACATTCCCGACAACCAGGCCTTCAGCCAGCGACGGGGCAAACTGCCCTGGCCCGTGAAGGGCCGACTTGGGCATAGCTTTGGCTCGGCCCGCGGTTCTCACCTGAAGTGGCATGGCTGGCTACTGCGCGCCACAGAGGCCAGCCCCGTTAAAGCCATCCACCACGGCAGGGTGGTCTTTTCCAATTATTTACGCGGCCAGGGTCTACTGATTATTCTCGACCACGGCGATAACTACCTCAGCCTCTACGCCCACAACCAAGTGCTCTTAAAGGAAACGGGCGACTGGGTTTACCCTGGCGACCTGATCGCCAAAGTCGGCAATACTGGCGGCCTGGAGCGCAGCGCCCTGTATTTTGAAATACGTCGCAAGGGTAAAGCCATCGACCCGAAAAGGTGGCTCAAGCCTCGCGCTTAAATAACGTTTTTTACGCTACACTGCCAACCACGTTCGAAGAGCATTGCACCAGGATAACAATAATGAAACGATTCACTCACTATTTCATACACTGCGGATTGCTACTAAGCCTGCTTTTGACAACGGCCCTCGGCGCCGAGGACTCTGCTAAAGATGCGCGCCTACCCCTCGAGGAGTTACAACTTTTCGCCCAGGTTTTTGAGCAAATCCGCAGCGCCTATGTCGAGGAAATCGACGACAAAACCCTCATAGAAAATGCCATTACCGGCCTGCTTGGCGAGCTCGATCCACACTCGGCCTTTTTAAAGAAAGATTCCTATAGAGACCTTCAAGAACACACCAGTGGTGAGTTTGGTGGCATCGGCATTGAAGTCGGCATGGAGGACGGTTTTATCAAGGTGATTTCTCCCATCGATGACACCCCCGCCTCTCGCGCCGGAATTGAAGCCGGCGACCTGATTATTAAACTGAACAACAGTGCCGTACAGGGCATGAACCTGGAGGAGGCACTGGAAATGATGCGCGGTGCAAAGGGCAGCCCCCTAACCCTCACCATCGCTCGAGAAAACCGCAACAAGCCGCTCGTCATCACGGTACTCAGGGATATTATTAAAATTACCAGTGTCCGCCATAAGACCCTTGATGAGGACTTTGGCTACATCCGTATCGCCCAGTTTCAGGCCAATACCGGCGAGGAATTCCGCCGCAGCATTAAGGCCCTGTTAAAGGCATCAAGCCCCCTTAAAGGCTTGGTTCTCGACCTACGCAATAATCCCGGCGGCTTGCTGCCCGCCTCCGTGGAGGTTGCTGACGCCATGCTCGATGGAGGGCTGGTCGTTTATACCGAAGGCCGAGCCGAATCCGCCAACACCCGCTTTTCGGCAAAGGCCGGGGAGCTTCTGAACGACACACCGCTAGTTATTCTGATCAACGGTGGTTCCGCCTCCGCCTCTGAAATTGTTGCCGGTGCCATTCAGGACCATCACCGCGGCGTCATTATGGGTACCAGCAGTTTTGGCAAGGGTTCGGTGCAGAACATCCTGCCACTCAGCGATGGCCGGGCAATCAAACTCACCACCGCCCGCTATTTCACCCCCAGCGGGCGCTCCATTCAAGCCGAGGGCGTGCAACCGGATATTTGGGTGGAGCGTGCAAAGATCCAGCTTGCCTCTAACCGACAACCCGACATCAAAGAAGCAGACCTGAGTGGACACCTTAACCAGGGTGGAGCAACAAGCACTGATTCTGACAGCACAGCCAAACGCCAAGAAAGTCTCGACGATTACCAGCTCATTGAAGCCTTAAACCTCTTAAAAGGCCTCGCGATCCTGTCAAAGCAGCCACCTGTCAACTAAGTCTTGACCGATAGGTCTTTACTTTTTGGTAAAAATACATTAAAAATAACTATGAGCCTGCTGATTGCAAGCCATAGTCTGTAGGAATGGAAACTGGCTGGATGCCACAAAAAATATCAACTACAACCATTCAAGAGTGCGAAATTATGAGTAATGTTGTCTACCTCACTAGGGAAAGTGATGCAGAAAGTGCCTCTAAGGCTCGAGTACGTAGTGATCGTTATTTCAAACTATCCGACTACTGGTATTTTATCACTCGGGAAGGTACCACCTTGGGCCCTTACGACTCCAAAAATCAGGCACAGCAGGCCGTTGCCGACTATATACAGTTTGTCAATCAGGCCACTCCCGCCATGATGAAGCTGCTAGCAGCACGCTAAACCTGCAAGCAATGCCACTGCCTGAGGCCTCGGTACAAGCATTGGGGCCCTCTTTGTAGAACAGGGAGTTCTTCGTAGAGTCGGGAGTTCGGTTTTAGAACGAAGGGTTAGACGCTTATGAACGACAGCGGCTCTGCACACACATCACTGCCTGGCCACTATAAACGCACCTCGATACCTTGCGCGGCCATAAACGTCTTTGCCTCGGCAATACTGTACTCTGAAAAGTGAAAAATACTCGCCGCCAACACCGCGTCCGCTCCACCCTGCAGCACCCCATCGGCCAAGTGTTGTAAATCACCCACCCCTCCCGAGGCGATAACCGGAATATTCACCGCCGCGCTAACAGCCTGAGTCAAAGCCAGATCAAAACCGTTTTTGGTGCCATCCCTGTCCATACTGGTGAGGAGGATTTCCCCCGCACCATAGCCCGCCATCCGTTCCGCCCACGTCACCGCATTGAGGCCCGTCGCCTTGCGTCCGCCATGGGTAAAGATCTCCCAGCGCTGCCCTCCCTCTGAAACCGGCACTTGTTTGGCATCGATGGCCACCACGATGCACTGCGAGCCAAATTTCTCCGCCGCCTCGCGCACAAACTCAGGGTTACTAACGGCCGCCGAGTTAATGGCCACTTTATCTGCTCCGGCCTGCAATAAGGCGCGAATATCTTCCAGCTTGCGAACCCCACCCCCCACGGTGAGGGGGATAAAAACCTCACTGGCCATTCGCTCCACGGTATGAAGGGTGGTATCCCTATTTTCATGGCTGGCAGTAATATCGAGAAAGGTAATTTCATCGGCGCCCTCCTGATCGTAGCGGCGGGCGATTTCAACCGGATCACCGGCATCGCGAATATCGACAAACTGTACACCTTTAACAACACGTCCGTTGTCCACATCCAGGCAGGGAATAATACGTTTAGCCAGGGCACTCATGGGCAAGCCTCAATTTAGTTATTACCAGCGAATGGCTGACGACAGGTCGACGACCAACTACAGGCACAGAATACTTAGAATTTTTTGCGAAACACCAAAACACCCGCTTGCTCGGTCATTTCCACCTTGCTCAAGAAACTGTTGCCAAGGAGTATGTGCTCGGGAAAATCACCATCAATCACCGAGGCGGGAATGTTGTGCAGGGTAATATTGCCAACACTCACCTTGTTAAGCACAACGCGAAAGGTCTCGACCATGCCTCCAGCCGTCGACGACCTACCGCGTGACGCCCCGCGCAAATCAATACCCAGCTGACGTGCCTCATTGCGGTTCATGGCGATGACAGTCGCGCCCGTATCCACCATAAACTTCGCGGAGCGGCCGTTGATGGCCCCCGCCGTAAAATAGTGCCCATTGCTGGCACGAGGTATTTTTACCTCAGAGTATTTCGGCTTTTTAAACGCCGTGGAAATCCGCTGGGACAAGTACAAAGTCAGGGTCTGGCCCTCGACAAGAACACTGGCCTGCCGACTGTTGCTACTCAATAACCTCACCCCTTCGGGGCTACTCGTACCGACCCTCAGCAAGCGCGGAGTGCCATCGATAGTGAGTAGAGCTTTATCCTTAAATAAGCCCGAGGCGATAATCTCCGGGGCGGCCAACAGCGGCGCATTGCAGGCAGAGAATAACAAGGCAGCGCACAAAACGCGCACCTTCATACACTTAAACCCAATACCACGGCCACCAAATGCAATACCAACCATGTCATTATCCCCGCAAGAATATCATCCAACATAATACCCAGACCACCCGGTACCTTTTTGTCGAGTACGCTGATGGGCCAGGGCTTAAGAATATCAAAGCAGCGGAACACCACAAAACCGCTGACTAGCCAAAAAGAGCTTACAGGAAACCCCGCCAGGGCAATCCATAAACCGACAAACTCATCCCATACGATGCTGGAAGGATCCTTGGCGCCAAGCTTAGTGGCGCCATAGCCGCATATATAAATACCGGCCAAACTGGCAACCAGCAATACTGCGAGTAAATAAGCCGTCGGCAATAAAGCCAATAGGGGTACAAAGCATAGCGCCACAAGCGTACCGGCCGTACCCGGTGCAAAGGGCGCCAGCCCGCTACCAAAACCCAGGCTCAGAAAGAGAATGGGATCTTTGCGCAAAGAGGCAAATGTCGGCTTATCTGAAGAAGTCATTTAAATCGCGCTCTCGTTAAAAGTGCTGGTAGCCACTAGTACTTATGTCCAGTAAGGCACCCTGCTCATCAATGCAGTGCACACCCCCGCCCTGGATAATCCGGCCGATCGGTGTTGCGTTCAACACACCCTCATCAATCAAGCGCTGACATTGCGCCAGCCCACTCGCCGGCACGGTAAAACAAAGCTCGTAATCATCACCGCCACTGAGCGCCCAATTGCGCCCGCGCTCTAAACCCGCGGACCGCTGTAGCACCTGGGACAAGGGCAATTTATCGACCTCGACCTCAGCGCCAACCCGGCTGGCCGCGGCGATATGGCCCAGATCGGCCAGTAAACCATCGGAAATGTCGATGGCCGCAGAGGCAAAACCTCTTATTGCCAAACCTTCAGCAACGCGGGCCTGGGGCTGCCAGAAACGATCTTGCAGATACGTGGCGCCCCCCATGTCCACGGGTAAGCGGCCTTCAAGCACCGCCAGTCCCCCCGCACCGTCACCTAAGGTACCGCTAACAAACACAATATCACCGGGCTTTGCACCACTGCGCTGTAGTGCCTGCTCGGGAGGCACGGTACCAAGAAGGGTAATACTGATGGTCAAGGGGCCGCGAGTGGTGTCACCACCGACCAGGGTGCAATTAAAGTCACAGGCCATGCGGTTGAGGCCGGCACTAAATTCCGCCAACCAGTCCTGATCGGCCTCGGGTATGCTTAAAGCCAGTTGAAACCAGCGCGGGGTCGCAGCCATTGCCGCCATATCACTTAAGTTGACGGCCAGCGCGCGCAGGCCAATAAGTCGGGCTGGGGAATCTAAGGGGAAGTGCACGCCTGCCAACAAAGAATCCGTCGTTACCGCCAACACCTCCCCAGGGGGTGGCGCCAGTAGTGCGCAGTCATCGCCAACGCCCAGCAGTGTGTCACTAGCCCCGGTGCCACAGTCTGAAAAATAGCGCTTGATCAGGCTAAATTCATCAGCGAGCATTATTTGAGGAGTCTCTGTTTAAGCATCCGTACTCGTCATTGGCGCAAGGCAGGGTGACTACTGCGAACTGCCTTTGTTACCCGCTTGACCAATGCCCTTACTCGTGGCTATTTCCACCCGTCGCGCCCGTGCCGCAACACGGTCAATAACGCCATTAATATATTTATAGGCATCGGTCGGGCCGAAGGTTTTGGCAAGGTTGACGGATTCATTAATCACCACGCGATAGGGGACATCGATACGGTGCAGCAACTCGTAAACGCCGATGCGCAGCACCGCCAGGGAAATCGGATCCAGTGCCTCGGGGTCGCGGTCGAGAAATTCACGATAAGCGGCATCAAGTTCGTCGAGCTTGGCCGGTATGGCGTGCAACAACTCGCAAAAGAACTCGGAATCCGCTTTTGCCATGCCCTTCTCCGCCATGTACTGAGCTTCGATGGAAGCAATGCTATCACCGGCCAATTGCCACTGATACAAAGCCTGAACCAGCATGTGGCGGGCTTTTTTGCGTGCGGAAGGCAGAGAAGATGACACTCAGTTAATCTCCCAACTGTGCAAACAGAGAAACCATTTCAAGGGCCGTCAAAGCCGCTTCAACACCTTTGTTCTCGTCGTTATCGCCGGAGCGCTCTTCCGACTGCTGTAGGTCGTCGGTGGTCAGCACGCCGAAGGCGATGGGCAGACCGGTGACCAGAGCCACTTCGCCGATGCCGCGGGCGCATTCACCACAGACGTAGTCAAAATGAGGCGTACCGCCGCGAATCACACAACCCAGGGTGATCACCGCATCGACATTGCCCTGTTCGGCCAGTTTCATCGCCGTTGCGGGCAGTTCAAAGGCGCCGGGGACGCGAATCACATCAATGTTCTCGTCGGCCACATTGTGACGCGCCAGTGCACGCAGAGCACCGTTTAACAGGTTCTCGGTAATATTGCCGTTCCAGCGGGCGACGACGATCGCAAAGCGCGCCTCGCCAACATTAAAGTCACCCTCTACAGGTCTAAATTCGCTCATTTTTTCATCCCAATTAACAAATTAGTGTGCGCTGCTTTTCAGCTAATGGCATTCAAGCCTAGTGGCACTCAATATAGTCGACAACTTCCAGGTCGAAACCGGAAATCGCCGTAAAGCGAAAGGGTGCACTCATGACGCGTATTTTCTTGGCGCCGAGATCGCGGAGAATTTGCGAGCCCGCACCAATCTGCAGATAAACCGTTTCCGAGGCGCTTTTTTCTCGCGCCCGCTCCGCCAGCAAAAATTCTAGATCGCGCTCTACCGTTTCCGGATTCTCTTCCTGCAAAATCACCACAATAATGCCGCTGCCCTCTTCCGCAACCCGCTCCATGGCTTTATGGATGGTCCAGCTTTTATAGGGCCCATTGCGCTCGAGCCCGAACAAATCTCTAACCACCGTCGGCAGATGAACGCGCACGGGCACTGGGGTTTCGGGGTCAATCTCACCCTTCACTAACGCAAAGTGTTTGTGGTTTCTCGGGCCATCCAAATAGGTGTGCAGGGTAAATTCGCCGTAGGGAGTCTGCACCTTGCGCTCGTGAAGATGCTCGACGGTTTTTTCATTGACCACGCGGTGGTGGATCAAGTCGGCAATGGTGCCAATTTTCAGGTCGTGCTTTTGGGCAAAGGCCTCGAGGTCCGGGCGCCGCGCCATGGTGCCATCGTCGTTCATGATTTCGACGATCACCGCCGCCGGCTCACAACCTGCCAGGCCCGCCAAATCACAGCCCGCCTCGGTGTGTCCGGCACGGCTCAACACGCCACCGGCCTGCGCCTTGAGGGGGAAAATATGCCCCGGCTGTACAAGGTCGGTCGGCCGCGCATCGGCGGCCACCGCCACCTGTACTGTCTTGGCGCGGTCGGCCGCGGAGATTCCCGTGGTCACCCCCTCTGCCGCCTCGATCGATACCGTAAAATTGGTGCCATGGGCATCGGTATTTTTATCCACCATCAGCGGCAGAGCCAGTTGCTGGCAGCGTTGTTCCATCAGGGTCATACAAATCAGCCCGCGGGCATGCTTGGCCATGAAGTTGATATCTTCGGGCCTGACCTTCTCGGCGGCAATCACCAGATCCCCTTCGTTCTCCCTATCCTCATCATCCATCAGGATGACCATTTTGCCCTGGCGAATATCTTCAACTAGCTCTTCGATGGTATTCAATTTCATGGATTTAGCCTTTAATCTAAAATTTTATTGACCAGAGTGGACAGGGAAACGTCATCGCTCTTAAGCGCGGCCCTGTCCCCGAGCAGCAAGCGCTCGAGGTAGCGGGCGATAACATCGACTTCCAAATTAACCTTTGTACCCGGCTGGTAGGTGCCAAATACCGTGTGCGCCAGCGTGTGGGGCACGATGTTCAACTCGAACTCATCACCCGACACCGCGTTGACGGTGAGACTGGTGCCATCGACCGATATCGAGCCCTTGTGGGCGATATAGCGCGCCAATTCGGCCGGAGCCTTGATGGAAAAACGCTCCGAGCGAGCATCTTGATGGCGTTCGATAACCTCACCAACACCATCCACATGGCCCGATACCAGATGACCGCCGAGTCGAGTCGTCGGCGTTAAAGCCCGCTCCAGATTCACTGCCGAGCTCGTTTGCCACTGCCCGGCGGTGGTGAAATTCAGGGTCTCTATCGACACGTCGGCAATAAAGCCATCGCCCGGCAGCTCAACGACTGTCAGACAAACCCCGTTGACGGCAATGCTGTCACCCAGCACCACATCGCTCAGATCAAGGCTCCCGGTACGAATATGCAAGCGTAAGTCACCGCCTCGCTGTTCGGTCACGCCGATTTCGCCCAGTGCTTCGATTATGCCTGTGAACATTTTTCACCACCCGGTGTTGCGGTAATACGCCAGTCCTTGCCGACGGCGCGAATATCGGTAATCTCCAGCGCCAATGCCTCAGACATCGTGCTGTAGGGCAGTACCGCCATCGGCATGCCCTCGCTACCCATCAATTTGGGCGCCATATAAATAACCAGCTCATCGACCAGGCCCTGCTCGAGAAAAACCCCGGCCAGCTTGCCACCGGCCTCAACCAGCACATCGCTGTACTCGCGACGCCCCAGTTCAAGTAGCAAGGCCTGTAAATCGACCTTGCCGCCCGCGTTGGGTAGGGAGCAAATCTCCGCCCCCTTAACACTGCCCCCGCTCTGAGCCGTCGCGACCAACACGCCACCCGGTGGCCGGAGAATATTCAAACCCTCGGTGGTGCGCAATTGGCTATCGACGATCACCCGCAGGGGTTGCATCTCTGCTAATTCATCCACGCTAAGACCGGGCGGCATTTCACGCACGGTCAGCGCGGGGTTATCCTCAAGTACCGTGCCAATACCGGTAATTATAGCCGCGTTTTCAGCCCGCAAACGCTGCACATCGCTGCGCGCGGCGGGGCCGGTAATCCATTGGCTTTCGCCGCTGGCCATGGCCGAGCGACCATCCATGCTGGCCGCCAACTTTAAAGTCACCCGCGGTAATCCGGTCTGACAACGCTTCACAAAACCGGGATTTAAAGCCCGCGCCTCTTGTTCAAGCACTGGGCCCTCAACCGTAATACCTGCCGCTTCGAGCTTACCAATACCGCCGGAGGCAACCCGGTGGGGATCGGCCAAGGCATAAACGACTCGCGCTATACCCGCTGTAATTAAGGCCTCCGCACAGGGCGGGGTGCGGCCGTGATGATTACAGGGTTCCAGCGACACATAAGCGGTCGCCCCCTGCGCCGTTTCACCCGCCGCTTTAAGGGCGACGATTTCGGCATGGGGACCACCGGCGCGATGATGCCAACCCTCGCCCAGCACTTCGCCCGCTCGAACAATGACACAACCCACCCGGGGGTTGGGTCGAGCACTGTACCAACCCTTTTTCGCCAGCTGTATGGCCCTTGCCATATAGCCGATATCGACCGCAGCCGTCATTGTGCGAAACCCTTTTTAGGCACCCTCTTTGCCCGCCCCATCATCTTCCTTTTCAAGGCGATCGAGCTCGGCGCGAAATTCATTCAAGTCTTGAAAACTGCGGTAGACGGAGGCAAAGCGCACATAGGCGACATCGTCGAGCCCACGCAATTGCTCCATCACTTTTTCGCCAATCATGCGCGAGGAAATTTCCCGCTCGCCGGCACTCTGCAGGGAGCGTTTAATTTGCGAGAACGCTGCCTCCACCTGTTCGGTGCCTACGGGGCGCTTTTCCAGCGCCCGGTGTAAGCCTGCCTTCAGTTTATCTTCATTAAAGGGCTCACGACTTTCGTCACGCTTGATAACCCGGGGCATCAACAGCTCGGCCACTTCAAATGTGGTATAGCGCTCTTTACAGGAAACGCACTCGCGCCGGCGTCGCACCTGATCACCCTCGGCAACCAGTCGAGAGTCAATGACCTTGGTATCGTTAGCGCCACAAAAGGGGCAATGCATGGAGGTATTCCATCGAGCAGAAATTAGCCGCGCATACTAACACAAAGCCCTCTGTCTCGGGCTTTGTGTTACGTCAAGCAAACACAGCGCAATGAAGCTACAGATGCGGCTCGGTTAACCCGAGCACATCACTATTACTTTAACTGCAACTTAGATTTCTTTATAAACCGGGTGGCGCTTACAGACGGCCAAGACCTTGGCTTTTACCTCGGCAATCACCTGTTCGGACGTGTCGTCTTCCAGGGAGGCTAGAACATCACACATCCAGTGCGTCAGCTCAACGGTTTCGGCTTCGCTAAAACCACGAGTGGTAATTGCCGGGGTGCCAACGCGCAAGCCACTGGTCACAAAGGGCGATCGCGGGTCATTGGGCACGGCATTTTTGTTGACGGTGATATTAGCCAGACCCAGAGCCGCATCGGCATCTTTACCGGTGTAGTCCTTGCCAATCAAGTTAACCAGCATCAAGTGATCGTCGGTGCCACCGGAGACAATATCAATACCGCGCTCGATAAAGGTCGCCGCCATGGCGCGGGCATTCACCACCACCTGCTGCTGATAGGTTTTGAACTCGTCGCTCATCGCCTCTTTAAAGCTCACTGCTTTCGCCGCGATAACGTGCATCAAGGGGCCGCCCTGCCCACCGGGGAAAACCGCAGAATTAAACTTCTTCTGCAAAGCCTCATTGGCGCGAGCGAGAATCAGTCCGCCGCGGGGGCCGCGCAGGGTTTTATGGGTGGTGGTAGTCACCACATCGGCAATCGGCACCGGATTCGGGTAGCAACCCGCCGCAACCAGGCCGGCAACGTGGGCCATATCGACCATCAGATAAGCACCGACTTTATCGGCGATATCGCGAAAACGCTGCCAGTCCATGACACGCGAATAGGCTGAAAAGCCCGCGATGATCATTTTGGGCTTATGCTCCAGTGCCAGCGCCTCAACCTGGGCGTAATCGACCTCACCGGTGGCGTTGTCCAGGCCATATTGAATCGCGTTGTAGGTTTTTCCCGAAAAACTCGGCTTGGCGCCGTGAGTCAGATGACCGCCATCGGCCAGACTCATGCCCAGCACCGTATCGCCCGGCTCGCACAGAGCCTGATAAACGGCGGCGTTGGCCTGCGAACCCGAGTGTGGCTGTACATTGGCGTAGTCGGCACCAAACAACTCTTTGGCACGCTCAACGGCCAGTTCTTCGGCGACATCCACGAATTCACAACCACCGTAATAGCGCTTGCCCGGATAGCCCTCGGCGTACTTATTAGTGAGTACGGTGCCTTGGGCAACCATCACCTGGGGGCTAGTGTAATTTTCAGAGGCGATCAACTCGATATGCTCTTCTTGACGGCGCTCTTCATCTTGGATCGATTGCCAAATCTCTGGATCGAACTGGGCCAGGGTTTGCTGATTATCAAACATAATTCGGACTCTCGGGGAAAAGCGGGGATTCTACACAATCCGCAGCGGGTCGCCTATCCTGTCAGCGAAGATATCCCCGCAAATGACCGCACCATCTACCCAACGGTCGATTAAGGCAAGGCAGCCACGGGGAAAGAAATACAAGCAGCAGGACTACATACCGACCCACTCTCACTTTAACAGCTGACTTACCTGCAGTTTATTCCCTCGACCAAACTCGGCGCTGCTACTTGTCAATCACCAAGCTTTGCCGGTACCCTGCAAGACTTAATAGCAACACTAATAATGCCATTACTTCACTAGCCCCTGGTGGTACCAAACACCAGGAGTCGAACGCTGTCGCAAGCCTCCAACAGCGGGCTTATCAAAGACACTTATCTTCAAGGAGCTCACCGATAGGCTTATGATCCTAGGACAGCATTTATTGATCGAATGCCATGGCCAACATGCCAGCCTCGACAGCGAGGAACTGACCGCGCTTTTGTGCGAGGCTGCAGCAGCGGGCGGTGCCACGGTACTATTTCAACACTTCCATAAATTTGGCGATCAGGGCGGCGTCACCGGAGTTTTGATTCTCGCCGAGTCACATATCACCGTGCACACCTGGCCCGAATACGCCTACGCGGCCTTTGATATCTTTATGTGTGGCGAGGCACGCCCCAGAGATGCCGCCGCCGTGATCGCGGCTCGTTTTCCCGCTGCAGAAGTTGTAATAAAGGTCGTGGACAGGGCCTCCCCCACCCACCAAGCCACACCAGCAGTCCTCACCGCCACTCAGCAACCAGACCCCAGCGGCGCGACTACACACTCAATCGGAACCTAAGCAATGCAAAATATAAAGTGGGCATGGCTCTTCATCCTCTGCCACAGCATCGTGCTTATTGGCTGCTCATCCGAGCAGGATAAATGGCAAAAACAATTAAACCAGCAGGCCCTGATCAGCGATGGCAAGATCGATCGCTTGAAACAGCACATTGCCGCCGGGCATATTGCCAACACCGGCCTGCTCAGCCGGTACGCCGCCATTATCCGCCAGGACAATCCCGAATTGGGCGAACTGAGCCGAGCTCTGGCTCAGGATGCTGGCATCGATGGACCCATCATTCGCTCCCTGGAATCCCGCCTGGGTGATGCCAAAAGCGATATCGGCCACGTTGTCGGCATGGGCCCCGAACAGGTGAATAAGGTGTATCAGGAGCTTTCGGCCATTGAGGCCGCCGCGCAACCCGACACCTACGGCATGATGCTCAGCGACCCGATCAATGTCCTGGCCGACATGTCCCAGGGCAAGCTGGCCCGCGTTGCGGCCCTCAGCGCCGATGCCAGCGCCCGCATCAATGATGCCGAAAACTTCGGCCCCGGTAGCCAACTGGTCGGCAACCCCCAGTACGGCAGCTGGCAAACCAATAGCTCAGGCAACTCGTTCTGGCACTGGTACGGCCAGTACGCCTTTTTCTCCAGTCTGTTTCGCAGCCCCATTGGCTACGGCCACTGGGGGCGGCACCGCGACTACAGCTACTACAACGACTACGGGCGCTCGACCTACACCTCTCCACAGCAGCGTAAAAACCAGCAATCGACCGAGCGCAGCACCCGGCAAAAATTCAAAAGCTCGGGACGACGCTTCTCCAGCCCCTATGCCAACACCAAGCAAACCACCTCGGCCGTCGCCCGAAAGAGTAGCAAGTTCCAGCCCAGCTCACTGGCGCGCAGTAGCACGGCAAAGTCAACGGCTAGCAGTACCACCTCCAGCTACCGCAATTCTTCTTATCAATCATCACGCAGCCGCTTTGGCGGCAAATAGGGGGGCAGAACGCCATGCTTTATGAACCTTCAATGTGGTCACTGGCCATCGTGGTCATCAACCTCGGTATCGCCATCGCCGCCATCTGTATCTTTCGCCTACTGTTTGGCCTGCTCGCCGGGGTCAACACCACCGTCGAACTCGCGGAAAAAGACAATTACGCCTTTGGCCTGACCTTTGCCGGCGGCGCCGGGGCATTGGGGCTGATTTTATCTGCCGCGGTGACCGGCGATGCCGCCGTCAACCTGGTCAACGAAGCCCTCAATGTACTGACCTATGCGCTCGCCGGTATGGCTTTACTCAAGATCGGCTCAATCATTAACGACTACATTATTTTCCACAAAGTTTCCCTGAAAGCCGCCATCGCCGACCACCAGCTGGCCGCCGGCTATGTCCAGGCCAGTAACTTTCTAGCCCTCGGCCTGATCATCAGCTCAACGGTGAACTGGGTCGAATATGAAACCTGGCGCGGCCTGCCCTCCGTACTGATGCTGTTTTTTGGCACCCAGTGCATCTTACTGCTGGTGACGCGCTTGCGCGCCGCTATCTACCGCCGCCGCCACCAGGGCGAGAGCCTGCAGCGGGCCATCGTCGCCGGCAACACCGCCCTGGCGATCCGCTATTCCGGACATGTGCTCGGCACTGCGCTGGCGATGACGGCCGGCGCCAGCCTGGTCGAGTACTATCAAGCGGAACCCCTGCTATCCGTCGCCTACTGGCTGGGGGCAGGTACAGTACTGGCTCTGCTCCTGCCCGCGCTGGCACTGATCGCCCGCAAGGCCATCTTGCTGAACATTAATGTCGCCGAAGAAGTGGACGAGCAAGAAAATATCGGCGTCGCCGCCATAGAGGCGGTGATCTATATTGCCATCGCCCTGCTGCTCATCGGGGTGCTCGCTTAGGGAGCCTCTGAACAAGCCATGAACTCGTATCTGACCGCTAAAGCAATCAGCGTCCTCGTCGCCTCAAAGCGCCTACTGTTGGTGCAAAACTTCGCAATAGCTCGCTATTACGTGCGCTTTGCGCCTTGAATCCAATGCTTTTAGCTCGCCATCTACTTCGCACCCCAAGGGCACTTCCTTCGGGGCGTCCAGACTTATTCAGAAACTCACTAGGGTGAGCGCCGTACCGTCACAACCGCCGGGCAAGTCCCGACGCGAACTGGTTTTCCACGACATTTTCCTGATCACCGCCATGGCGGCCCTCGCCGGCTGTGGCCTGATTTACGAATATTTAATGGCCCACTACGCCGGCCGTGTACTCGGTGCCCTCGAGTCCACGCTCTATGCCATGATCGGCCTGATGATTGTCGCCATGGGCCTTGGCGCCCTACTCGCCAAATGGTTGCACTGCCCCTTCAAGAGTTTTGCCTGGCTGGAGTGGGGCATCGCCAGCCTCGGCGCCACGGCATTGATTATTATCTCCCTGAGTATCTCCCTGGCCTTTAGTTTCCCCGCCTACCTGCAGGACATCTACGGCCTGCACCCCAGCATCACCACCGATGGCCAGGTGGTGCAGGGCCTGGCCAAAATAGCCAAGGCCACCCCCTTCGTGGTCGGGGCGCTGCTGGGCCTGATGATCGGTATGGAGATACCCCTTATCGCCCGCATTCGCGAGCAGCTGCACGGCCAGCACCTCGAGCACAACCTGGGCACCATTTACGGTGCCGATTATATTGGCGCCGGAATTGGCGCGGCGATCTGGGTGCTGTTCTGCCTGCAACTACCAGTGCTCGTTGCAGCATTGAGTACGGCCCTGGTCAACGCACTTATCGGCATCGCCTTTCTTATCAAATACCGCGCCCACCTACCCCAGCGCAAGGCGCTGTGGCTGGCACATCTCAGTCTATTGGCACTACTGGCCGTACTCGCTGGGGGCGGAGCGACGTGGATGGACAATATGCACCGCGCCCTGTTTAAAGACCGGGTGCTGTACACCAAGATCACCCCCTATCAGCACCTCACTCTTACCGAGCGCATCATCGGTGCCGGCCTGCCCAAAATCACCAGTCTCTACATCAATGGACGCCTGCAGTTTTCCAGTAACGACGAGTTAATTTACCACAGCTACTTAACCGCCCCCCCCCTCCTCGCCTCGGCGCGGCGGGAGAAAATTCTGGTGATTGGCGGTGGCGACGGCCTGGCGCTGCGCGACATCCTCCGTTGGCAACCCAAGGCGGTGACACTGATCGACCTCGATGGCGAGATGATTTCCCTGTTTAGTGGCGACGACCCCGAGGCACCCGCAGCCATCTCTACGCGCTTGCTACAGCTCAACGATTCCGCCTTTCGGGATAAGAGGGTCGAGGTCATTGTCGGCGACGCCTTTGTCGAAGTCGAGGCCCTGCTCAGTGCCGGACGCCATTTCGATACCATCATCGTCGACCTGCCCGACCCTAGCCACCCCGATATCAACAAGGTCTATTCGACCTTCTTCTATCTACGCTTAAAACAATTACTCAGCGCCGACGGCGCCATTGGCATCCAGTCGACCTCTCCCTTTCACACCCAGCAGGCCTTTATCTCCATTGGTAAGACCCTCCAGGCGGCGGGCTTTACCAGCGAGCAATACCACGCCAATGTACCCACTTTCGGGGAGTGGGGCTGGACCATCGGCACGCTGCGCGGGGGCAGCGCCTCACAGCGTATTGCCGCCGGCGCGGCACTGAGCGACGAAACGTTCGAGCCACTATCCGACTGGTTATCAAAACCACAAATTCTCGCCGCCTTTGTGTTCTCACCGCGCTATTTTGCCGACGCAAAGCACATTAAGATCAACACCCTCGGCTCGCACCAACTCTACCAATACCACCAGCGCGCCTGGAAACAACACGACGGGGCCTTTTTTCCCGGTCAAAACCCCTTTGACTAACGCCATAATATGGCATACAGTGCGCCTATGCCATATTATGGCCTGGCGCAAATATTACCAAGGAGCCTTGCATGTCGCTGAATGAACTCGCCTTTAAACTCAACGCCCACCTAACCGCTGAAGATACGCGCTTCGATGCCGTGCTGGCAGAGAGCGGCGTATTGGAAGTCATTTGTTCCAACAACGAAGAATTCCCCATCAACATCGTCAAAACCGACACGCAGCTGCTGGCCATTACCCCCCTGTTCAATGTCAACGAGGTAAAGCCCGACAAGGTCAACGAACTCAACGAGGAACTCTTGTTAATCAGCCCCGCCATCCCCCTCAGCTCCATTGGGCGCCAGGGTGATAGTTATATTTTATTTGGCGCCATGGCCCTGGACACCTTGTTCGAAAACATTGTTCACGAACTCGAAGTGCAAGCCGAGAACACCGTCGATGTCCTGCAAGTCATAGAGCCGCTACTACTTTAATTGACAGATCAACAAGGTCTGCCGGCAAGCTCGTCATACAACTGTTTATAACGGAGATACACCATGGGTATTTTAAAAAACATACTAACCGCAGTGCGCGGTGGTGCCAGTGAAGTTGGCGAATCCATTGTCGATGCCAATGCCGTGCGCATTCTCGGCCAGGAAATTCGCGATGCCGAAGACGCCATTGGCAAGGCCAAGCAATCCCTGACCGGGCTCAAGGCCAGTGAAATTAAACTGAAACGTGAAATCAACAGCCTTGAAAGTGATATCGGCAGCTACGAAAGCAAGGCCGTGCAAGCTCTCGAAGCCGGCAATGAAGCCCTGGCCGTCGAAGTCGCGGAGCGCATTGCCGAAATAGAAAGTGAAGCCGCCGAAAAGGGCGCCGAGCACAGCGCCCTAAGCGCTCAGGTTAATAAGATTAACAGCATGATTCGCCAGCGCGAGAAGACCATCCAGAAAAATGGCCGGGAACTCGAGAAAATCAAAACCGTTGAGCAATTACAAAAGGCGACCTCCAGTATGTCGACCAATTTTGCCGCCACCAATGCCAGTGAACACCGCGTATCCAAGGCTCTCGAGCGCGTCAAAAAGAAGCAGGCCAATTGGGAAGACCGTATGGAAGCTGGCGAGTGGATGGAAGGGGAGGCCAGTGGTGATGACCTCGAGCGCAAATTAAAGGATGCCGGCATCGGCGCCAATACCAGCAGCGGCGCGAGTAGTGTCCTCGAGCGGCTGAAAAAGAAGTCTGGTCAATAAGCCCCATTTACCGCCAAAGTAGTAAAGACGGCCCCCACTGGGGCTGTCTTTACACTGGAAACACCCATGCTTAAAAAACTCTTTTCCCGCAAAAAGCCCACAAGTGAGCGCCAGCTCCACTGCCCCAGCCAACTGCTGGTCGGCGATATGATCTCGCTGAAATACCGTGACTCACTGCCCCAGGAGCTGCGCGAGCAATCCCTGGAGGTCATTAAAGTCGGCACCTATGAGTTTGCCTCGGGCACTAGTAAAGAGGTGGTGCTAAAAGATGCCCACAACCAGCTCTATTTTATGGGCATCGATAATGAAGACGGCAAAATATCGCTGTGCTTTGCCCGAAAAATCCCCCGCCAACAGCTCTTCACCTTTATTGAGGAGGACAGCTTTGCGCTCTTGTGGTCTCAGGACTGGCCCGAACTCATCGTTGCAAACCCACCCAAGGAGTTGACCGACTGGCTCAGCCCGCGCTACCAGCAAAGCATTAAAGAGCAGGAAGCGTACTACTATGATCGCGACTGCCAGGGGGAGGACCTTAGCGCAGCCGAAGACGGCGAAGAATTGCGCATCCACGAATGCGAGGGCAGTGACGACCACTACGGCATCGGCGTTGAAATCAGCGGAGATGGCTCCACGGAAATTTTTCTGCAGGTTTATTGTGTCGTCGATGTGATTGAGCAAATGTGGCCCCGCAACACGGCAGGCAGCCATGGCGATTAAACACAATCCAAAATGGGCCAGTGAAAAACGCGCCCTGAAAAAAGTACAAATGCACTTCGTCTTTAAAGAACAGCTCAATAAGCGCATTCGCCACGACGCCGCCGATGAAAACCTCAACCCCAGCGACATTATTCGCAAGATCGTCGGCCTGCCCTACCAACGCATTCAGCGACCTCGCATCGGTCTGTCCTTTAACCCCGATGATTTACACTATCTCTCAGAGCGTTATCAAGTCCCCGTCGACGACGAAAAAACCATCAAACAACGGGTGCGCGAAGAGGTCACCGATTGCTATCAAGATGGGGAGCAGTCCGCTGCTCAAGAAGACAGCGTGACGACCAATCGTCACGAGAGCCACTAGGTCGCCATGCTGCTCCAATTCATCAGCCTGCGCCACTGGCGCCGCCGCCACCCGAAGTACTCCGCCAATCTTGAGCAGGGGACCATCTACAAGCTGGCCCGGCTATTTTCTTTACTCCTCGCCCTCATTTTCATTCACTCGGTGGCGATGGTCTATTTTGAAAGCCTCAACTGGCCCGACGCCCTGTGGCTCTCGGTCACCACCGTCACCACGGTTGGCTACGGCGATATTTCCGCCTCCAGCTGGCAGGGGCGCTTATTCACCACTGTCTGCTTATATTTATTGGCGATCTCACTACTGGCACAACTGGCGGCGGAATTTTTTGAATACCGCCTAAAAAAACGCGAGGATAAACTCCGGGGCAACTGGATTTGGAATGACATGAATAAACACCTGCTCATCATTAACACCCCAGCGACAAATAGCGACGCCTACCTGGAGCGTTTAATCGGCCAGATTCGCGCCACCCCCAAGTTTGCGCAATTGCCCCTGCAAATATTGACCCGTAACTACCCCGACGGCCTACCCCGGGAGCTCGGCGCCCACGACGTCGCGCACTACAACGGCGGCGCCGAAAACACCAAAAGCCTGAGCGCCGTCAACGCCAGTAATGCGGCATACATCGTCATTTTAGCGCGCGATGGCAGCGACCCCCTCTCAGACAGTCTGTCCTTTGACATCCTCAGTCGCATCCAGGAAACAGGCAGTTCTGCCACGATCCTGGTCGAATGCATCGTCGATGAAAATCGCCAGCGCTTGCAAAGAGCCGGCGCAGCGGTGGTGATACGACCCATTCGCGCCTACCCCGAACTACTAGTGCGCGCCCTTGCCACACCCGGTACAGAGGTGGTACTGGAAAATTTATTTACCCACGACGAAAGCAACCTGCAGCGCATCGACCTCAGCTTTAGCAACATAACGTGGAAGGACATTGTCACGGTTTTTATGAATAATGATTTTGGCATCCCCCTCGCCTACATCGACGCCGGCGGCGTACACAGTAATCCGCCAGCCCTGCAGGGCTGCTCTGGTAGCAGTATTATTTCCATGACCAGCGCCGGGTGCACGATACCCACCGACACAATCCGCGCCGATTTTGCTCGTCTGCACTCAGCGGCCAACACCGCCTCATGAATATTTTTTCAAGCCCGCTAAAAGCTCCCGCCGTTATTTATGTACTGGCCGCACTGTGGGCCGTGCACGGACTGCAGTGGCTTATACCCGGCGACCTCCACCACTACGGCATCATGCCGCGCAGCGTCGTGGAGATATGGCATATCGCCCTGGCACCCTTGATACACGCCAACCTGTGGCACTTAATGGGCAATAGCGTGGCCCTGCTCGGCCTAGGTCTCTTAATACAAACAAAAAAGGACGCCGAGTTTTGGGAATTATGGGCAATTTTGACGCTGCTAGCGGGGCTCGGCACCTGGCTATTCGGTAGCAGGGCCTACCATATCGGCGCCAGTGGCGTAATTCTCGGCCTCTGGGCCTTCATCATCGCCGATGCCTATTTTCGGCGCTCCACGCGGGCCATTGTCATCGCCCTGGCCGCCCTGATTTTATATCCGAGTTTCCTGTTCGCCGTCTTCGACTTTCGGCCCCACATCTCCTGGGCCGGGCACATGTCCGGACTAGTCACAGGGGCACTTATTGCCCTGTTGAATGCCAGGGGTCAGGCGCTTAGCGATGGCAAAAGTGAGGACGGAGATAGGCCTTAAGTGACTTGTATTAAGGCCCTCGCCATTTTTATCTGCCGCCCAACTCAGCGGCTTTGCAGTAAATTTTCAAGCTCGTTGACTGCCAGCGGGGCCGCAAATAAATAACCCTGTAGTAAATCACAACCTTCACGCACCAGGGTCTCGCGCTGTAGTTCAGTTTCAACCCGCTTTGCCAGCACCGGTAGGCCCAGATTCGAGGCCATCGCAATAATTACTTTTAGCAGCCGTAGATCGGCCCCTTCCTCCGCCAAACAATCGACAAACTCCCGGTCCATCTTTAACAGGTCAATTGGTAAATGCCCGAGTCGGGCAAGAGACACGCCCCCGGTACCGAAGTGATCGAGGGCCACGGCAACGCCACTTTTTCTGAGTTGCATCAGCTCAGCACAAAGTTCATTGGACTGACCCGCCAGTAAGCTTTCAGCAATATCGAGCTCCAGACAGCGAGAGGGAAGCCCCGTGTCCTTGAGCACCCGAACCACCATGCCATAAAAATCTTGCTGCTCGGTAAACAAGGAAAAGTTAATCGCCACTTTCTCAAACGATAAACCCCTATCCAGCCAGGCCTTAGCCTGGAAACAGGCCTCGAGTAAGACCCACTCGCTGAGCTCATCCACCAGGCCCTCCTCCTCCACCATCGGCAAGAAGTCCGCAGAGCTCAATAAGCCTCGCGAGGGGTGATTCCAGCGTACCAGTGCCTCCAGCGAGCCCGACATGGAGCCATCGGCATGGAACATAGGCTGGTAGTACAGGCTAAATTCATTATTTTCCAAGGCATTGCGCAACTCCATACCGAGTCTCTTCTTTGCCTCGACAACCCGCGTCAAACCCTCTTCGTAAAAATAAAAGCCATTGCGACCCTTGGATTTCGCCTTGTACATTGCCCTGTCGGCAAAGCTCAATAATTCCCTCACTTCTAGCGAGTCGTTGGGGAAAAGACTAATACCAACGCTCGCCGATAGGCCCGCACTGTAACCACCGGTAAGGACTGGAGTGGCGCATTCATCAATAATCCGTTGTGCCACCTGAGTCACGCTGTGGAGATCATCAATGTTTTCCAGCAACAGGATAAATTCATCACCACCATAGCGAGCCAGGGTGTCGCCGCTGCGCTGGCAACGCTTAAGCCGCTCAGCGATCTCCCGCAATACATCATCACCGGCTTTGTGGCCATAGGTGTCGTTGATAATCTTGAAGTTATCAAGATCGACAAACAGTACCGCAAGCTGAGCCTGATGGCGCCGGGCGCTGGCCACGGCATGCTTCATGGTCATATCAAACATCGGGCGATTGCAGAGGCCGGTTAACTTATCCTGGTGGGCCTTATCCCACAGATTTTTCTCCCTCTCGCGGCGCTCGAGAATAATACCGGCAATATTTGCCGACTCGGTAATCAATTGTTGTTGGAAATAACTAGGCTCCCTCTGCTCGAAGCTCGATATGGCAAAGGAGCCAATCATTTCACCGTCAACATTTTTGACCGGGTGGGACCAACAGGCCTTGATGCCAAAATCGAGGGCAAGCTGGCGCACGTCCGCCCAGCGTCTATCACTCAGGGTGTCACTGACATAGACAGGAGCATTTTGAAAAACGGCCACCGCGCAGGAGCCCGCAGTATCACCCGGCACAGTGCCGTTCAAGCGCTCAACAACCTCAGCCGGAACATTGGGTGCAGCAACCACATTGAGGTGCTGCCTCGAATCATCAAAAACCATGATGGAGCAGAGCGAGTTAGGCACCAGGTGCTCGGAGGCAATACACAACTGATCGAGGGTTTCCTGAAAACCGGCCCCTAAGGCAACACTTTCGAGGATTTTTTTCTGTGAGAGGAGGAGCTGGTCTTCCCTGTTATCCATTCTTCAATTCCATTCACTGCAATGCCTCCCCATAACAAGGGGCATATGTCAAATCAGTGAATCATACGCTACACGGGACAAAAATAAATCATGCGACGGCCGCTGGTCGCCAAAGGTTTGAAATTACTGACAACCAAGATTACCCCAAGAAGGGAAAGCGGGCGCTATCCCCTCCCCTAATCCATGCCTTATTCAAACATCTGCTGAATACTGGAAAAATCGAGATCCGCCTGCTGCTCGTCACCGGCATTCTCATGCAGGCCATAAAGGCTGTTCGCCAGCGCTCCCATTGGTGTGCTCGACTTGCTCGCCAGCGCGGCCTCCATCGCCAGGCCGAGATCTTTTTGCATCAGCTTGACCATGAAGCCACCCTCGTAACCTCGGCTGGCGGGTACGCCCTCCATGACGCCGGGGTAGGGATTGTATTTTTCCAGCGACCAATTACAGCCCGAGCTCTTGAGCATAATTTCCGACAGCACGGCAGGGTCGAGGCCATTGTCGACACCCAACTGCAAGGACTCCGCCGTGCCGATCATATGCACCGCGAGCAGCATGTTGTTGCAAATTTTGGCAATTTGCCCGGCACCGCTGACACCGGCGTGAAAAATATTGGCGCCGATATGCACCAGCACCTCGCGCGCCGCTTCAACATCGGCACCTTCACCACCACACATAAAGGCCAGGGTGCCCGCTTGCGCACCGCCAACACCACCGGAGACCGGCGCATCAATGGCGCGGATATTGCGTTTTTTCGCCTCTTCACCAATCCGTCGCGAACTCGAAGCCGCAATGGTAGAGCAGTCAATAATCAATGCGGAGGGGTCTACCAGGTCGAGCAGGCCCGCACCATCGATATACAGACTCTCGGCAATGGCGCCATTGGGCAGCATGGAAATCACAAAATCGGCACCGGCAAGCGCTTCTTTTTCAGAACCGGCCGCACTACAACCGTTTTCTACCG
Organism: Gammaproteobacteria bacterium 54_18_T64; assembly: GCA_002162825.1. Taxonomy (GTDB): domain Bacteria; phylum Pseudomonadota; class Gammaproteobacteria; order Pseudomonadales; family Porticoccaceae; genus Reddybacter. Next base: position 1,476 of record MAAU01000074.1, on the reverse strand, counting down.
CTTTTTGCACGGACGCCGGCAACAGATCAAAGGCGCAAACTTCAAACCCGGCCTTCACCAGGTTGGCCGCCATTGGTATGCCCATATTTCCCAAACCAAAAAATGCGATTCTCTTTGCCATGATTCTTTCCTTAATTATTTAAGATTTATTGGTCAGCCCGCTCTACAAATCGGCCAGGGGGCTTGGCTTATCGGCCCAGGGCCAGGTGAGGTATTGCTCGCGCATCTCGCTGGTCAGCTCAGCCAAAGTCGCGGGCTGGAAATTGGGCTTATTGTCTTTTTCGATAATTTGCGCGCGGATGCCTTCACGAAAAACACCGTATTTTGCGCAATTAACGGTGCCAATCAATTCCAGCTTAAGGCATTCATTTAAGGGTAAATCACGACCCCGCTGATTGAGTTCATAAGCGAGAAATATCGATGCCGGGCAGCCTTTCTTCAAGGTAGCCACCGCTCGGCTCAACCATTTATTATCACCCTCATAAGCAGAGATGGCGGCAACCACCTCTTCTAAATTCACACCCGAGGTCGCCTCGCCTATCCAGCTCATATGCGGTTCGAGTTGGGCGGCGGGCAGCAGTGCCTGATGCTGGCTTTGCAAAGCCTCGAGCGCGACCGTCATCTGCTGGCGATTTTCATCGGCATTGGTTGTCCAGCTCAGTTCCGCCAGCACATCTAACATTGCCGCCTTTTCAGCATGGGGAATAAAGACATCCGCAAGGCCGGTGTACATGGCATCGGTGGCATTAATCTGGGCACCGGTCAGTGCCAGAAACAAACCGCTGTTGCCACGGGTTTGATTGAGAAACCAGGTGCCACCCACATCGGGCAATAAACCAATCGTGACTTCCGGCATGGCGATACGCGTGCTTTCGGTGACGACGCGAAAATCCGCGCCCTCAAACAGGCCCATACCACCGCCCATCACAAAGCCATTGCCCCAGGCAATGATCGGCTTGGGGAAGTTATGCAGTCGGTGGTTGAGCCGGTATTCCCGCGAGAAAAAATCCGTGGCATAGGCATTGTAATTTTCACCGTGCTCGACGGTTGATTCGTAGAGCATACGAATGTCGCCGCCGGCGGCAAAGGCCCGGTCGCCTGCGCTGTCGAGTAAAATGCAGACGATGCTGTCGTCGCTTTCCCACTGCTGCGTCTGGGCGCTGATCATATCGACCATTTCCAGGCTGAGTGAATTCAGCGCCTTTTCGGCATTCAGAGTGGCGATGGCAATTTTCTTGCCGTTGCTACAGATTTTTTCACTAAATAATACGGGCTGTTCGGACACGCTTTTCTCCTGCGACAGCTAGCCGGCTATTGAAATACGATGGCGCTTTTCAATAGCTGGCTCATCAATACCTGCTAATTAATATCGACTAATTAATACCTGCTGATTAAAAATCGCGGCTTTAGCCGTTCTTCCACTCAGGGCTACGCTTTTCAACAAAGGCGGCAACACCCTCTTTTTGATCTTTGCTG
>MAAU01000082.1 GCA_002162825.1 Gammaproteobacteria bacterium 54_18_T64 | reverse complement strand
GGCGGCATAGTCGGCCAGTTGCGCCAGGTCACTGGCCCGATCGCTGAGGTGTGTCGCTGCCTGCTGCAGGGTTTCCTCGATTAAACCTTGCAGGGCCCGCTCGAGAAGCTCGCGCTTATTACCCGGGGAGAAGATGACGCCGAGCCACTGTTCGCGCCGACCGAGCAGGCTCAGTAGTAAGCCCTCGAGGCGCGGTAAATCGTTGTCGAAATGAATTAACAGGGTTTCCAGGGCCGAGCCCGTTGTTCCGGGGTTTTCCAACTCGGCACAGACCTGCTGCACGGCGAGGCGGTAGGCGGCCTGAGGGTTGTCACTGGGCTCGGGCAATTGACCGATGCCGAGATCGACGGCGAGCTGGCTGGCAAGGTGACGACAAAAGCTGTCGATGGTCAAAATGCGCAGCCGGTTGGGGGCGGCAATCAAGTTCCAGCCCTGTTGGCGATCGCGGGCCAGGACGCGCAGTGCCAGCTCGCGGTTTTGGGCTTCGTAGTCATTGTCGACCGACGTATTGTTCTGCGCGGCGAGCAGTGCGGCAATCAGGCGCGCGCGCATCTCACCGGCGGCTTTGCGGGTGAAGGTCATGCAGAGCACTTCTTCCGGTGCCGTGGCCTGGGCCAGCAGGCAGAGTATGCGCTGGGTCAGCAGGCCGGTTTTACCCGAGCCGGCGGGTGCGGCCACTGCAAAAGAGTGGTGGGTGTCGAGGGCCTGTTGGCGAGCCTGGGCATCAGCGGGTGGGGGCATGTTTGTGATCTTCGTTGGTCGTTGTGGGGGCTTAGTCGAGGTCGGCGCCGAGTTCATCGGCAGCATTGGCGCGTTGGGTAATCTCCGGCCAGCGGTTTAAGGGATAGAGGTGGTTCTGGTAGCGCAGCGCTGCGCTGGTGTAAAAGGCTACCTCCGCCTGGCCGTCGAGAAACTCCTCGGCCAGGGTCTCGAGCTGTTCACGCCATACTTCAAGGCAGTCCTGCCAATCATCGAAATTGATTTTTGTCAGCGGTTGCAGGCCGGGAATAAGCTCCGGCGTGTCACTCACGCCCTTGGCGACCACACTTTTTGCGGTCGATATTTGCCCGAAGCAGAGGGCGCCAACTTGCTCGGGCAGGGCCAGGGCATAGAGGGGCAGCTGGGGTTCTTCCAGCCTTTCGCCGGCCCAGCAATGGATATTGGTGTCGCCGGTTTTATAATCGATGAGCACCACGCGCTGATCCTCGAGCCGGTCGATGCGGTCAATACGCAGGCTCAGGGGCAGGCCGCCGATGGACATGGTGAGCTGCTTTTCCGGGGCCAGCACGCTAAAGGGCTGGCGCTGCAGCTCGATGTCGAGCCACTGTTGGAGCAGTTGCTGGAGGCGTCGGGTCTCGATGGCGGCAAAGCGCGGCCCGAATATATCGCTGCGACTTTGCAGCAGGGGGCGCATTGCCTCGGCAATGACCGCGCTAAGTGCCTCCTCGAGAGCGCTGCTGTCCAGGGCTTTAACCGAGGATTGATCATGAAAGCGGGTCCAGAATAACTCCAGACAGCGATGCACCAGGTTGCCGCGCTCGATGGCCGACAGGCCACTAGCGGGCCGAGCCAGTGCCTGGGCGCCGAGACGCCATACGGCAAAGGCATTAAAGGGGCTGCCCGCCTGGGCCTGTAGAATTGCCGTGCCGCCGCGAATGCTCTGTCCGTTGGTCTGCAGGGCGGGGCCTTGAGTGATATCTATTTTTTGCAGTTGTGCTGGCGGCAGTGCGGCGTACAGAGGGTGATGGCACGGGGGAGGCAGTACTGTTGACGTCGATAAGGCGAAGGTGGCCTCGGGTAATAGGCGCGAGGCTTCGAGCTCGGTATCGCCGTCCCGCGTCGCGTAGCTAAAAATAAGTTGAGGGCTACTGTGCTGGAAACCCTCGAGTAGTTGCCTGGCGAGATCGAGCTCCTGATGGGCACTGCTACGCGGTAGCTGGTAGCGCTGTTGCACATCGACGGGCAGCAAGGGGTTGAGGGAAGTCGGCTGGGGCCACTGTCTGTCGTCCATGCCGGCTATCCACAGTTGATCGAACTCGAGGCCGGCGGCCTCCAGCAAACCGAGCACCTGCACCGGGCTATCGTGACTTTGCGCCTGAAATACCGTGGCCTGAGCCATGCGTGTCATTTGTGTCAGGGCGGCGCTGGCCCCTAGTGGTTCGGCGCTGGCATCGAGGCCGGCAAAGTCCTCAAGCAGCGTTAAATAGTGCTGGTGCTGCTGATACTCGATACTGTCGAGGCTGCGTGGCCCGGGCCAACCAAGAATGTCGAGACGTTGGGAAAATTCCTCGGCCCAATAACAAAAGCTAGCGCTTTTGGGCTGGCGACGCACGCGCTCGGCGATAGCCTGCCAGGCCGTGGCCAGGGATGGATAAGCCTCGCTGGAGAGCGAGGCTGGGGCTGGATTTTCACTCTCGAGTGATGGGGCTTTACTTTGTCTTTCGGCCTCGGCGAGGCTGGCGCGAAATGCCGAGGGCGAGTGCATGAGTTGATTACTATCGCGCAATAGCAGTTCGCAGTGAGTGCGGACAAGCAAATGATGATGCGCCAGGTCGGGCTGTAGTTCCGTCGTGTCAGTATCCTCGGTTGGGGGACAGCAGGTACCCCAAAAGGGATCCGCCAGCAGGTGGCACCAGCGCTCCAGTGGCAGCGCGTGGTTTTGCACAGCCAGCAAGCTAAGGGCGCTTTCGAGCAGGGGTGTGCGGCCCAGGGGAGTACCGGCCGAGAAATTGAAGGGTGCAATACTGCGCTCGGTGTCGGGCAGGCAGTGGCTGGCGACGAAAGTGTCATGGAAAATACGGGACACCTGCTGCTGCGACTTGGCGAGACTGCCGAACACGATGCCGATACGTTGCTCGGGATTGGCATCGTGTTGTGCCCTGGCCCAATGGGCGGCGGCGCTGATTTCGCTTTTCTGGTCGTGATAGCCTTGCAGGGTGATAGCGGTAGGGCTCGCCACCCCTGCAGTGTTAGCGACATCGTTTGTGGCGGCATTGATAATATCTCGCTGCAGCGCTGCGAGTGTTTGAAAGCCAACCAGGCGTATGGCCTGGTAGCCGGGAAAATTGCCCGCTCTATAGGCCTGCGCAATCAGGCTTTGGGCCTGCTCCCAGGTGATCAGTTGTTTTTGATCGAGGCGCCGATTAAAGGTCTCGAGCCAGCGTAGTAAGGCGGCACTGCCGGGGTGGTGACTGTCAGTCAGCTCATTGAGCGGCACCCGGCAACGCTGCAATTGTTGCCAGGTTTGCATGGCCAGTTCCGCCAGTGAGGGGATGTCGGCTGTCGCTGGCAGCAAGTCATCCTCAGCGATACTCGCCTGCCACAGCAGTTGTTCGCCGTGTTTGTCGATGACACTGCGGGGAGTGGCGAGCAGGCTCGGGTCTTCACCTTCAATCAGTTCAGCCCAACAGCTAGTGAGCCAGTCCTCAAGGGCCATCACCAGAGGTTGACGCCAGGTCTGCAGCCCCTGTGTAGCACAGTGTTGGCCCCAGGCCTGGGTGATGTGTCGTGCCAGGCGGTAATTGGGTGTGAGGATTAAATGCCCGGCGGTAATACTGGCGATCAGGGGCGCGATATTAAAAAAGGCTTTGGGCATAGGGGGGCTGGTTCCGGGCTTAAACTTGGGCTGCAATCACAGATTGCTGACAGTTGGTGATACTGCCACAGACATCAAGTAAAATCCGCAATTCAGGTTCTGTGCAGGCTCTCGATCCGCTTGAATTTATAGTTTTCTTATCGCGGTGCTGCATGTCTTGAGGTATCTGTGGCATTGTTACGGCAAGTCTTTGTTTGTTCACAGTAATGCTAGCAGGGAGACCTGTTCCACAGAATTTAAGAGGCGATTTAATTAGCATTGCCCTGAGCAGATAAAAGGCGGGAAGAGGTGATGAGCGGGGTGGTTGAGTGCGTGTATGAGTATCGGTAAGAGGCGCGGAAGGGTGCTGACTTGCCTTGCACTCAGTTGTGGAAATAAGCCTTATTCAATGTATATAAAAAAGACAATGTTCAATACCATGAAAAAAATTATAGGGCTTTGTGTCGCTGTGGCGACAGTATGGCTGGTTACGGCCTGTGCGCCAGCGCCGATAACGATGTCGGATCACCATATTAATGTCGACTCCGCTGCGGCGCTAGGCGATGTGCCGGCACCCGTCTTACTGCACCCGCAAGCCACTGTGGCGAGTGATAGTGGCGGCGACCGGGCCGATGCCGAGTTGCTGGATGCTGTGTATTCCGTGGTCGTTAACAATGTCAACCTCAGGGAACTGCTGTTTGCCCTAAGTCGTGATGCCGAAATTGATGTCGATATTGCCTCGGGTATTCGTGGCAGCATTACCTTAAATGCCGTCGACCAGAGCCTGTTCCAGATACTGGATCGCATTGTCAATTTATCGGATGTTCGCTATCAGATGAACAACGGCGTGCTAGTGATTGAGCGGGATAGCCCCTATTTTTCCCACTACGATGTGGCCTATCTGAATATGGGGCGTTCCAGTAGTTCCAATGTGTCAATATCGACAGAGGTGGCGACCACGGGGGTTGGGGCCGACACCGGTAGTTCTGGCTCGGGAAACTCGGGTGATAACAGTTCCAATACGGTCATTCGCAATACCTCGAATAATAATTTTTGGCGCACCTTGACCGAGAATATCGATGCTATTCTCAATGGCGGCAATAGCACCGGTTCAGCCTATACAGATAATTCACAAGAGCGGGCGAGTTCGCCTGAGCGAGCGACTGAAGCGGGTGAGGGCAGGGCTCGGCCCGTCTCTAGTGTGATTGTGAATTCGGAAAGTGGCCTGTTAACGATTAAGGCAACCCGCAAGCAGCACCATGAAATCCAGATATTTTTAGATCGTGTACTCGATGGTGCCCAGCGCCAGGTGCTGATTGAAGCGAGCATTGTCGAGGTGCAATTGAATGACGCCTACCAGGCCGGGGTCGACTGGTCTCGTCTGGTGCAGTCGGGCGCCAGCGGTTTTAGTTTTGTACAGGACTTGATCGGCTCCAATCTAACCCAGGCGCCAGTATCCACCTTGAGCTATAGCAGCAATGGTAAGCACGATATTAGTGCCACGGTGAAATTGCTGAGTGAATTTGGCAATACCAAGGTGCTCTCCACGCCAAAATTAATGGTACTCAACAACCAAACGGCCCTGCTCAAGGTGGTGGACAACCTGGTCTATTTTTCCATCGATGTTGAGGAGGATGTACAGGAAAACTTCATTAATAGAACCTTTACCTCCGACATTCACACCGTGCCGGTGGGACTGGTGATGAGTGTGACGCCTCACATTTCCGAGAGGGATGAGGTGACCTTGAATGTCAGGCCGACAATATCGCGAGTTTTACGCTTTGTTCAAGACCCCAATCCCGCTTTGGCAGCATCTGAGGTGGAGAGCCTGATTCCAGAAATATCGGTGCGCGAAATGGAATCGATGATGAAAATCCATGGCGGCGATACGGCCGTTATTGGTGGTTTGATGCAGGATATCCAGGCGGATAATTCTTCCGGTGTACCCGGGCTCTCTAAACTGCCCTACATAGGTGAACTGTTTAGTTTAAAAAGCAGGGATTACACCAAGTCTGAATTGATTATTTTCATTCGCCCGGTCATTATCGAGCAGGCCAGCTTAAAGAGCCAGGCTCTGTCTCCCTACCAACAATTTCTGCCCCGCAATCTTACCGTTGATGGCGCGGAGTAGCGGCCTTGAGTTTATTACTGGACGCTTTAAAAGAAGCACAAAAACAGCGGCAAGGCACGGGAGTTACCGAGCAGAACAAGCCGGACGCCAATAACAATAACGAAGAAGTTGTGGAACTTGAGTTAGAACTCGACTTAGAAGCAGCGGTGCAAGTGGAGGAAGAGCCTGGAGCGGCATTGCCGGAGGAAGTCCGTGTTGACGATGGGGCACCTGCGGCCGCTGTGCCGAGCGAACCAGACGCCGGTCAAGTTGCTAGTGCTGCTGCCCTTGGCGGTAGTCCCGCTGAGCCAACAGCCACTGAGCTCGCAGCTAGTCAGTCCACAATTAGTCAGCCCACAATTAGTCAGCCAGCGTCGCCAGAGTCACAGCCCCGTACTGCCCCTGAACAAGCGTCGCAAGGGTCTGCGCTAGGTTCCCGTGTCAAAATTGATTCACCCCATTCGGCAAATGCGGTATTTCGCAACCGCGGGCGCCTTAAGGAAAAACGCCCTCTGGCCATTGCTTTGTCGTTACTTTGCCTGGTGTTAGCGGCTGTTATGGCCTATGTTTTTTTCCTCAGCGAAGAGTATTCACCAGCGCCACAAAAGGTCGTGAGGGTACAAAAAGTTAGTAGTCCCGAGCCGCCTCTTACCCCACTAGTCGCTGCCAGTCATACTGCTTTACCAGGCAGTGGTGCCAGCACTCCTGCGCGAGAGCTTGCCGAGACTTCCACCATGGTGCGTACCCCAGCCTCTGGCGAACCGGACGTGCCAGCACTTGGGGAAGAGCCCATGCAAATCCCTGTTGAGCAGAGAGCATTGCCGAGTGAACAGCAGAACAGTGTCATAGAAAGCCCCCAACCGACAGTAGTTAGTCTCCCCCAGGACTTAACAGCTAGGCCCGATCAGCAGCAAGTTGCAGTCAGCGAGTCGGCAGCGGTCTTTTCCGGCATCCAGATTCGTAAACGACGCATACCCGAGAAGCGCAATGAACAGTTGAGGTTGGCTCAGGAGGCATTGCAGGGTGGTCAATTGCAGCGTGCGGAAGCAAGTTTTAGCGCCGTGCTCAAGACCTCTGCGGATAATGTTGCGGCCCTGTTGGGTATGGCGAATTTATTGGCCATTAAGGGCCAATACGAGCAGGCACAATTGTTTTATCGCCAGGTACTCGCACTCAAACCCCAGCACCTCAGTGCCAGAGCGGGCTTGTTGAGCCTCGCCAGTTCATCCTCTCTGAGTGTTGGCAGTGCCTTGCAACAACTGATAGCGGAGAGCCCACAACAGGCTTTTCTACATGCCAGCCTGGGGGACTACTACTTAAAACGGCGCGAGTGGGCCGCCGCACAGAAGGCCTACTTTGATGCCTTTAGTCGCGACGCCAAGAATGCCGATTACGCCTACAACCTGGCCATTTGTCTCGATCAGATGCTGAAGCCGAAACTGGCCCTGGAGTTTTACCGCCAGGCCCTGGAGCTTGAAAAAACATCACATGGCCGTTTTGATAGTGCCGTTGTGGCGGCGCGAATCACTGTTTTAAAGGCTGTCGCGCGGTGAATAGTCCCATTAAGCCAAGAAAAAGAATTGGCGATCAGCTAATTGATAGCGGCGTCATTAGTGCCGACCAACTATCTATCGCGATACTTGAACAAAAGCGCTCGGGTGAGCGACTCGGTGCGGTTCTGGTCGGCCTCGGTTTTCTTACCGAAGCGGTACTCAAAGACGCTCTTGGTGAGCACCTGGGTCAGGATAGTGTCAATTTGCGCGAGGTGGTTCCCGACTCCGACGCCATAAAGTTGATCGATAAGTCACTGGCGGTGAAACTCAAGGTGATGCCGGTGAGTTTCGTTGTTGAGCAGCAAAAACTGCTGCTGGCGATGCCGGATACCTTTGATATTTTGACCATCGATCGCGTCTCCGCGGCACTGCCCGAGGGTGTTCATGTCGAACCCCTGCTGGCCAGTGAGAAGGAGGTGATGTTTGCCATCGATCAGTTTTATGGTTTTGATTTATCCATCGACGGCATTCTGCATGAGATTGAGACCGGTGAGTTTGATATACGCAGCGGCGAACAGGAGGGCAAGGAATACAGTCATCCGACGGTGCGACTGGTCGATGCCTTTCTCACAGATGCGGTCAAACAGGACGCCTCGGATATTCACTTTGAGCCGGAAGAGGGCTTTCTGCGGGTGCGCTATCGCATCGATGGTGTGTTGCGCCAGGTCAGAAGCCTGCATAAAAAATACTGGCCGGCCATCGTGGTGCGTTTAAAAGTTCTGGCGGGTATGAATATCGCCGAGGTGAGAGCGCCCCAGGATGGCCATATCTCCTTGAAAATCACCGGCCACCCCATCGATTTTCGCATTGCTTCCCAGCCGACCCTGCATGGCGAAAATGTGGTGTTGCGTATTCTCGATAGAAGTAGGGCCATTGTGCCCCTCGATGAGTTGGATATCAGCGACTACCAGCGCAACATGTTCAAGCTGATGATGGCGCGCCCCGAGGGTATTATATTGGTCACCGGGCCCACCGGCAGTGGTAAAACCACGACCCTTTATTCACTGCTAAATTATCTCAATGATGAATCGGTGAACATTATGACCCTGGAGGATCCGGTGGAATATCCGATGCCGATGATTCGCCAGTCCTCCCTCAATTCAGCGGTTAAGATGGACTTTGCCGGGGGCATTCGCTCCTTGATGCGCCAGGACCCGGACATAATTTTGGTTGGCGAAATGCGCGATGCCGATACCGCCAATATGGGCTTTAGGGCGGCGATGACCGGGCACCAGGTGTTTTCCACCCTACATACCAACTCCGCGCTGGGGGCATTTTTGCGCCTGCGGGATATTGGTGTGGCCTCCTCGATGTTGGCGGGGAATATTATCGGCGTGGTGGGACAGCGCCTGGTCAGAAAACTGTGCCGGCATTGTCGGGTGGCAAGCAAGCCCAGTGAATTGGAAGTTCAACTACTCGATGCCAAGGAGCCTCTGCCCGATCATATCTACCAGGCCGGGGCTTGTGACAAGTGCAATCATCGTGGCTATAAGGGGCGCATTGCTCTACTCGAAATTTTGAAGATGGATGAAGACCTGGATGAGTTGGTGGCACAGCAGGTGCCGATGCGCGAGTTGAACGCGTTGGCTACAGAAAAGGGTTTTGTACGTTTGGTCGACGATGCCATTGCGCGCGTGCGCAGTGGCGATACCACGATGGATGAGGTGTCCAGGGTAGTCGACTTTAGTTCCAGGCTGGGTATGTAGACGTGAGTGAATACGCCTACCGCGCAATAGATGCCAATGGCAAAAAAGTGCGCGGCTGTCATGAGGCCAATGGGCTCGAAGAGCTTGCCTCGCGTCTTGAAAAGCAGGGCTTCCATTTACTGGACGCGAAAATTAACAAGCAGGCATTTTCGCTTTTCCCCCAGCAACAGGTCGAACGTCGCAATCTGATTGTCCTGTTTATGTATTTGGAGCAAATGGTGGGGGCGGGCATCCCCATCCTCGATGCACTAACGGAGATGCGCGATAGTGAGGCATCGCCACTGATGCGAAAAATGATCGGCACCTTGATTGATGATATTTCATCGGGTAAGACTCTGTCGGAAGCAATGAAAAGCCACGACAAAATCTTTACCGAACTGATGATCAATTTGGTCATGGCGGGCGAGCAAACGGGTAATATGGCCGCCGTTTTTGCAGAGCTCAGGGATATCCTGGTATGGCAGGATGACATTGTTAGAAAGACCAAAAAACTGATCTCCTACCCGCTGTTTGTTGGCACTATTATTTTGGCGGTGGTGTGTTTTCTTATGATCTATCTAGTGCCGCAATTGGTCAGTTTTATTATTTCAATGGGCCAGGAAATCCCCTTGATGACCCGCGCCCTACTGGTGGTGTCCGATGCTTTTGTCAACTATTGGTATGTGATTCTTGGCTCCCCGGTGCTGATTTTTATCATGGTGCGACAGCTGCTTAAACGCAGTGTCACTGCCAAGTATTGGTTTGATCGCAATAAATTATCCCTGCCGGTATTTGGTGAGGCCATCAGCAAACTGGAACTGGCGCGCTTCAGCAAAAATTTTGCCCTGCTCTATGATGCGGGTATTAGTGTCATAGAGTGCCTGACCATTAGTTCGAATACCTCAGCCAATCTGTATATTAAGGGTGAATTCGCCGCGATTAAGGAAAAGATATCCAGTGGTGACAGCATTTATGTGGCCTTTTCATCGGCTCAACTCTTCCCACCCCTAGTACTGAGAATGCTCAATGTCGGCGAGCAAACCGGCGCCCTGGGTGCCTCGCTATTGCGAATTAGTGAATTTTACAGTCGCGACGTTAATGAATTAATTGAAAAAATACAGTTGATGATTGAGCCCGCAATGACGGTCATTATGGGTGTCTTACTGGGCTGGATTATGCTCTCGGTGCTGGGGCCAATCTATGACATTATCAGTACCATACAGTTGTGATGAAAAGCGAAATTCTCCTTTGTTTGAATGATAGTCGCTTAACGGTCTACCGTTATTCGTCTCATGTGCTTGCCTGTGACAGTACTTACGAGCTGGCTGAAGCCGTGGGACTTGAAGGCTTTGCAAGATGGCTGCAGGACAGTGAATCGGAAACGATGGCACTGCTGCTCGATGTCTCCTCTGAAGATTACTACGAGGAGCAATTGCCCCATGTGTCCGGGCGCGATCGGGGTTTACTGCTGGACAGGAAAAAGGCCAAGCTTTCTATCTCCGAGGGGTTTTCTCAGACTACTTTCTCGACACGCCTGGCGACAGGTCGGCGTGACGATATCTATTTTATTTCGGGTATTAGTGATTGTTCAGCTTTTCAGCCGTTGCTTAGCATTCTTGCCGATAAGCAAGTTGCCATACGTGGCGTTTACTCCTGGCCCCAATTCACGGCCGAGCTGGCACGGCCCATTGAGCACGGTAAAAAATTCCTCCTGGTGACCTGCGATGTGGAGGACTCCCAGAGTGGTCGCTATACCTTTCGAAAGAGCTTTGTGGTCAATAATAAGTTGTATTTTAGCCGTAAGACCGCGGTTGCGACTGGCGATGTGAGTGAAATTCCCGGCAGTGTGCGAAAAGAAATCGAGCGTACCTGGCAGTATTTGAATAATAGGCGGGTTCTTGAGGCAGATAGCCACATGCAGGTGTTGTTGATACTACCTCGACATATGCAGGGCATTCTACGAGGCGAGCAGGAAGCCGCTCACTGCGACTACATTTATGCCGACATCGAAGAGTTGGCCCAGGAGCATGGCTACAGTAGTGATGGCGGCAAATTGAGTAGTAGCTCCCTGGGTGCTTTTTTACTGGCCAGGGGGGGAGGGCGCAAGAGTCACTATCAACCTCCACGACTGGATGTGATTCAACAGCAGCTGAAAATTAAGCGTTGGTTGAATGTTGCCTGTGTTCTCAGTCTCGCCCTTGCGCTGGTGTTTAGCGCCTTAAATATAGTGCGTGGCCTCGATATGGCCGAGGCGAATGGGGCCTTGACGATCAAGGCTGGCCTGCTGGAAGGAGAGTTGAAAATACAGCGGGAGGCTTTTCATTACCAGGGGCCGCCACCACAAGAAATGAAAGACCTGGTGGTGTTATCAACACGGATATTAGAACACAGTGCCTTGCCGGCAGCGGTCTTCGCTGTCATCAGTGAGGGCTTGTCCGGCTTCGACGATCTACTGTTAAGCGAAATAGAATGGCGTAACGTCGGCTTCGAGCAGTTTGGCGGAATGCGACAGGAGGTTGCTGATTATCCAGGGGTTGAGGGACAAGCAGCTGAAACACTAGTGGTGGTAAGTTTACAGGGTGAACTGACAGATTTTGATGGGGATTTTCGTCACGGCATCGAACGGATAGAGTTACTGCTGAGTCAATTTCGCGCCGATGAACGGGTGCTAGCCATCACCGCTAAACGGCTGCCTCTCGATGTTGATTCGGCTTTAAAAATTAGTCGCGCCCTGTCCGATCAGCGCACAGCCAATTTCGCCATCGACGTGACACTCAGAGGGCTTGTACTCTGATGGACAGTATTCAGTTTTCGCTGATAAAAAAACAGGTCGTGGTATTTGTCATACTACTGCTTTGTAGTCTTGCCCTGGTATTTGGCAGCGCCCTGTATAAGCAAAAACAGCTGGATGAAGAAAAAAGTATTAATTCAAGGATGCGCACTTTACGGGTGAATATTGCCAATATCGCCCTCGATAAAATATTGATTAAGGATTATCAATCGAGCCATAAAAACCTTACTGATAAGGGTTTTTTCGATAAGGAAAAGCGTCTTGCCTGGATTGAACAATTACAGCTCACGGCGGATCGCTTGGGCTTACTGGATTTACGCTATCAAATAAATTCACAGTCTGAAGTTGCACAAGATATGTTTTCAACACCCCCCGGTGTGAGGCTGTTTAAATCCCGGCTCAACTTTCAGACACGCTTATTACACGAGGGCGATTTAGTGAGCCTGATCGCCGATTTACAGAGCCATCATTCGGGCCTACTGGTTGTCGAGCATTGCAAGCTGTCACGCCGCAGTGGTCGCGACAATCATTCCACAAAGCCAGGAAAAGACAGGTACAACTTTCATGGCCTGTGTGACATTGCCTGGTATACCTCGGACAAGCCTGCGGCACCTGGTTTGCCGACGAGGAGTCGCTCGTGATGGTGGACTTTTTTGCCAGGCTTTGCCCCTTTCTACTAGTGGCCTTACTACTAACATCATCGCCCCATAGCGCGGCCTTTGGCAGACTGTTGACGAGCCCCGCCGAGCGTGTGCAACTGGATAGGCAGCGCAATGGTAGCGAGCTTGTATCAGCGTCGGTGCAAGCAACCCCTGCTCGACAGTATGTTTCCTTAGAAGGTGTGGTGTCGCGCCAAAATGGCCCCGCCAGCATCTGGATTAATGGCCAGCTTCAAGATAAGCCAAGAGCCCATACCGGAGCTGACCGACAGGGCAAGGCGGGCATCGATGTAGTGCTACCAGCCTCGCAGGGCTCTATTCGCCTGCAACCAGGCCAGTTACTGCATCTCGACAATGGTGAGCTGCATGACGCTTATCTTGGCGACGCCAGCGTAGGTGGCCCTAAACAAGGGGCTGTGTTGGAGGGTCCTGGCCAGGGGGCCGGCCTCGCTTCTCCCGCAATAGAAAGCCCATAGTTGATGACTGAGCGGGGCAGTATCAGCGCGAGGAACAAATTTCCCGCTGGACAAAAGGGAGCCGCGCTGTTGATTTTCCTGATGTTAATTGTCGTCAGTGTAGCGGGTTTTTTACTGTCGGGAATGAGTCGTAATAGTCACCAGCTCGCCAGCCCCTTTCACAATACTCGCATACTCGCCGAGGCAAAAAATGCCCTGGTTGCCTATGCGCGGCTATCTGATCCAGACCTGAGCGCCGATACGGGTTTAAATTATCGCTATCTGCCCTGTCCCGACCAGGATGGTGACGGCCTTGAAGAAACCCCCTGTGGGACGAGCAGTGCCGCGGGTTGGTTGCCCTGGATGTCTCTGGGTTTGGCGCCACTGAGGGATGCCAGCGGCACCTGTTTACTTTATTTTGTTGGCGCTGCCTACAAACAGGGCACGGCTACGGCACCATTAATTAGCGCCTTACCGAATGCCGAGTTTAATATCAATAATGCCAGTGCTGTGATTAGCTCGGATGTGGCCGCGGTGCTGATTGCTCCGGGTAATAATGTCGCCGGGCAGTCACGTAGCGTGGCTCCGGGCACTGCGACCGAGTGTGGCAGCTCCTCCGTGGCCAGTGACAAAAATCAGGTGAGTAATTATTTGGAGACCACAGCGGGCATTAATAATGCCACTGCTCCGGAATTTGTAAGCATCCCAATATCACAGAATAATCTAAGTGGCTTCAATGATATTTTACTGGGACTGTTGTCCAATGAGTTGTGATCTGTCGTGGGTGTTAATGCTATGAATAATAGAGCGAAGTCTTTTTCCCGCTCCAGCGCCGCATACCGTTGTGGCTTTTTTCAGGCGGGCTTTAGTCTTCTTGAGATGTCGATAGTTCTCCTCGTGATCGGCCTGCTATTGGGCGGCTCCCTGGTGCCTTTGTCGGTACAAATGGAGAAACGCGACAGAGACTCGACACGCAACCAGTTGCTGGACATGCGTGAGGCACTTGTCGGTTACGCCCTGGTTAATGGCCGTTTGCCCTGTCCGGATACCGACGGTGATGGTCTAATCGATATTTCTACCACCTGCACCAACGTCGGCGGGGGCTTTCCCTGGGCCGATTTGGGTTTGGGCAAGGAGGACGCCTGGGGCCAGGCATTTACCTACCGTGTCAGTGGTGATTTTGCCGATACGACCGACGGTACCGGGTGTGCGGCCTCACCCACCGCTGGGCTTTCCTTCTCCTTGTGCTCGGTGGCTGATATCAACGTCCTCGATGGGGCCAGCGGTAGTGCGGTGGCCTCCGCCATCCCCGCCATTATTATTTCCCATGGCAAAAATTGGGCAATAACCAGCAGTGGCGATGAGGCCGAAAATAGCGATAGTGACGGTGTCTTGGTCGAACGCGGGTTTTCCAATAGTGCCAGTCCAACCTTTGATGACCTGGTTGTTTGGGTCGTGCCCAATATCCTCAAGAGTAAAATGGTCTCCGTTGGCCTGGTTTTTGGCGATTCGAGCAATAACGGCAATAACGGCAATAACGGCAATAACGGCAATAACGGCAATAACGGCAATAATAATAGCTGTGAAAACAGCAACGGCAACAGTAATAACTGTAATAACTAAACGTTTAGCTTCTTATTCCTTGTATACCGCTTTGTCAGCAAGGTTTAAGTGAGGAAGTTCACATCTGCGCTGTGTCGACTGGAATGTATTTACTGTGTTCGTATACTGATTTAACTTCACTTGCAAAGTAGTCAGGGATGATTGTGTTCGGCGAAGTCGCCAATTTTCAACCTTAAATTATCCTTGATAAAAAATAAAAGCGGTGTAAATAATGCGAAGTAAATTTGTACAGTTCAATCGAAATAAACAGTCTGGCTTTACCCTGGTCGAAATTGCCATTGTCCTGGTTATTATTGGCTTGATACTGGGTGGTGTACTAAAAGGTCAGGTCTTAATTGACAATGCGAAATATAAGAATTTTGTAAAGCAAGTTGAAAGCTATCGTGCCGGTGTCTACACCTTTCAAGATACTTATCGGGCTCTACCGGGCGATATTAGTGTCATCACCGCCCTTGATGCCGCCGCCACTGCTGGCGATGGCGATGGCTCCATAGAAGGGGCTGAATGTGACAGTAATGCCGAGGAGTCGTGCCTGGTTTGGTCTCACCTGCGCTATGCGGGTATCATTGCCGGCGATCCCAGTGTCACCACCACTAGCGCCCCGCCTACCCATACCTACGGTGGCCAGGTGAGCTCTATTGCCACGGGCAATTGGGCGAATGGTGTAACGGCAATAAAAATTCTTACCAAAAGTGTTCCCGGCGATGTTGCGCAGCGTTACGATAATGAGTTTGACGATGGTGATGCTACCAGTGGTAGTGTGGCGCGCTATGAACCGGGTGAAACATCGAAGACTTATGATATTACCGCGTCTCATTCTGTCTATATTGCACTTTAAACAATCCAACTAAATAGGTGTAGAGTTTCATTGACTAGTCAACTGTCCGGTGAAAGCCGCCTTGAACGACGACTCCCCGGGCTTGATACCTCGGTTAAAATTCGTCGTCGCGGCTTCGGTTTTAAGCAATGGTGTGTGGACCTTGATTTGGTGGACCTCAGCGCTAACGGCATGGCCGTGGATTCGCCTCATTTGCGCTTCCAGGCTCTGCAAAAGGTTGACTTTCAACTGTCATCGGGCGAACACACAAGTTCTGGCTGTGCCGTGGTTTGCTATGGGGGTAACGATGAGAGCAAAGATCGCTACGGCTTTCTTTTCATCGATACTGACGCTGAATTTCAAGGCTTCTTAACCGGGGAGTCTCTGTCTTTAAGCCAGATTAAGCGCCTGGGTGAAGAGCTGGCCGAACAGTTTATGCAGAAGCGAAAACTGGAGGATGGTAAGTTCTTTAATATTCAAAATCAGCGTATGGTCGATGCTGTTAGCGCCCTGGCGCAACGCTTAGGTCAAATGGGTTTGTATATTATTGGTGAGGCGGGTGAAGTCATGCGGCCGGTGGATTCACTGGTGGTGGGCAAGAACAGTGGTTTAAGCCTGCCGATGAAAGACCCTGCTACTGGTGCAATAGTTCGCGCCAATATTGCCCTAATTCAAGGCACAGACACTACAACTATTGCCTACGAAGTGGATGGCGGGCCCAGGTTTGATAATATTATTGACCTACTCGACCATATTTGCCTCGGTTTTGATCGGATTTCACAGCCTTAATTCACTTTCAAATATACTGGGCGATACCTCCTGTCGTCACTTTTAACCACGCTAACGCGATGCTTTCAGGGAACCCTAGCTGAATAATGTACAGTCAATTTTTCGGTCTACAGACCTCGCCCTTTGGCATTACTCCCGACACTTCATTCTTTTATTCCGGCGGTGAGCGCGAGGCGCTAATCGGCGCCATTGCCTACGGCATTTCCCATGGCGACGGCATTATTAAAGTGGTCGGTGAGGTGGGCAGTGGTAAAACCATGCTGTCACGGATGTTGGCCAGTCAGCTGCCGGATAACATTACCCTGGTTTTTTTACTCAATCCCAGCCTGCGGGCCAGCGATTTAATCTTTGCCATTGGCCACGATCTGGGCCTGGATTTTGCCAGTGATTGCAGTAAAAATTATGCCCTGCAATTAGTACAGGATAAATTACTGGCCATGCATATGTCGGGGCAGAGGGTGGTGGTGTTTATTGATGAGGCCCAGTGTATGCCACTGGAAACTCTCGAAGAACTGCGCCTGCTCAGCAATCTTGAGACGGAAACCGACAAACTACTGCAGTTGGTGCTGTTTGGTCAGCCGGAATTGGACGAGCACCTTGCCGACAGTTCTGTTCGGCAAATTAAAGAACGTATTATTCACAACTTCTATTTAAAACCCTTTATCCGGGCCGAGGTGGTTGAGTACCTGTCATTTCGTTTACATAAGGCGGGCTACAATGGTGCGCCATTGTTTACGGCTGCGGCACTGCGCTTGTTAACTCGCTTTTCTTCGGGGCTACCTAGAAAGTTGACGATATTGGCCGATAAGTCCCTGCTGGCGGCTTTTTCTGGGCAATCGAGTACGGTAAAGGCCTGTCACGTGCGCTTGGCGGCCAAAGATTCGGGACAAGCTAAAAGTCTCGCGGCAAGCTATTCTGCGATTAGTATTGCGGTGATGATCGCTCTATTGGTGGGGGCTGCGGCCTTGTATAAGCCCTTCTTGTTCCAGCCCTCAAGCAATGATTTACAGGGGCAAGATGTCGCCTCCCTTTCTGAACCCTCGCCCACAATTGCCGATGTGACGAGAGTTGATAGTCAGCAAGTTTTTTCAAAAAAGAGCCCCGAGCAGGTGCCGGCTCAGGCTGGCGTTGGCGTGGTGACATTACGGGCCTTGACCGAGAAAACTCAGCACTGGATGAGGTCTTCAAATGGCATGGTTTATACCATCCAGATACTCTCTGCCGATGTTGACGACGAGCAGTTTTTGGAGTTGTTTTTCGCCAATATTGCCGCCGAAATAGGCCTGGATGAACTCTATGTACATCCCGTTAGCATCAATGAAAAGCCCTTG
This sequence comes from Gammaproteobacteria bacterium 54_18_T64, assembly GCA_002162825.1. Classification (GTDB taxonomy): domain Bacteria; phylum Pseudomonadota; class Gammaproteobacteria; order Pseudomonadales; family Porticoccaceae; genus Reddybacter. Next base: position 15,092 of record MAAU01000082.1, on the reverse strand, counting down.
ATCGCTGTTACCCTGGGTGGTTTTGCAACGCACAATGAAGCGTCTACCTATCTAGATTCTCTGCCGGAATTCATCCTGCGCTATCAGCCCTATATTAAAAATATAACCAGTTTCAAAAGTCTGAATTAAGCGCTTTCTACAGTCGGATATACTCTATTCGGTTCAGCATAAAGGTCTTCAGGGCATCGGCAAGCAGGTCGATGTCGGCACTGTCTGCAGTAAATATCGCGCTGTTTTCGGTGGCCTGGCGATGAGGTTTTCTGGTGGACTCGCTGGCCAGTAGGAAGCTCACTCTGCGTGCGATGGCCTCGCCAGAATCAATCCAGTTGACGGCCCTCGGTGCGGCCTCGATTAAGTGCTGCTTAATGAGGGGAAAGTGAGTGCAGGCCAGGACAATGGTGTCGAGTCGGCTGTCGGCAAATAAAGGTTTTAAAATCGCGCTGAGTTTTTCTCGCGGTGGTGGCGTGCCCCGCAGTGCTTGTTCTGCCATGGTCACCAGCTCAGCACTGCCGACGGAAGTCACCTCGCAGCCACTGGCAAACTCCTCTATTAACGCCTTGGTATAGGGCCTGGCGACGGTACCTGGGGTGCCGAGCAAGCCGATCACCGCTGTTGCCGATTGTTGGGCCGCGGGTTTGATGGCGGGAACGACGCCAACCACGGGGATGGTGAAATGTTGGCGAATTCTCGGTAGTACCAGGGTGCTAGCGGTATTGCAGGCGACGACGATAAGATCGGCCTGGGTTTTGTCGATCAGTCCTTGTAGCACGCTGTGGACGCGCTCAAGTAAAAACCCGGTGTTTTTAGTGCCGTAGGGAAAGGCCCGGTTGTCGGAGGCGTAGTGGTATTCACAGGTCGGCAATGCCTGCTGCAGGGCTTGCAGAATACTCAAGCCACCAACGCCGGAATCGAAGACCAGAATTTTAGCCGCTGCTGTGTTCGTCAATGGAGTGAGCTGCCTCGTGGGGGTGACACGGATGTGGATTTGGCCGTCGGGCTGGAATTTATTTTACCCCATTGCCGCGGACTGAACTGCTAAAATCCTGCGCCATGACCTCTCTCCCCGCTATTCTACCGTCACTCTGGATGTTTCTTGCCGCTCTTATTGGCGGGGTTCTCGCCGCCCTGGTGATTTATTCGCGCAATAGTCGTCGCGATGCCTCCACACGCGTTGAGATCGCCACCTTGCTTCGCGACAGGCAACACCTCGAGCAAACAAGCGCAGACTTACAGATCGAGGTCGTCCAGCTACGCCAGCAGAACCTTGTTTTAAGTGGTGATAATAGTGCCCTGGCAGCGCAGTTAGAGTCGGCAAGGCTGCAGGGGCAGGAGCAAGTGGCTCTGCTGGAGCAAACCCGCAGTGCCCTGGGTCAGGAGTTTGAAAACCTCGCCAATCGTATCTTCGAAAACAAACAGGCGGCCTTTTCGCGCACCAGCAAGGAGGCCCTGGATAGTAGCGTTGCGCCTCTGCGCAAGGACCTCGCCGACTTCCGCAAGCAGGTAGAAAATGTTTACGACAAGGAGAGCGCCGAGCGCAATCGCCTGGAGGGGAAAATTGGTGAGCTACAATTGCAAACCCAGAAAATTGGCCACGATGCGATACAGTTGGCCAATGCCCTAAAGGGGGATAATAAGTTTCAGGGCAACTGGGGCGAGTTGATCCTCGAACGCCTGCTCGAGGAGTCGGGCCTGCGCAAGGGCAGGGAATATCAAACCCAGGTGGCCCTGCAAGATAGTGAGGGTCGCAGGCGCAATCCCGATGTTATTTTGCACCTGCCGGAGCAGCGCGATATTGTTATCGACGCCAAGGTCTCGCTGAAAGATTACGAGCTTTATTGTCGTAGTGAGGATGAAAAACAGCGTCAGCAGAGTTTGAAGGCTCACATTGCCTCTTTGCGCAGCCATATCACGGGGCTTAATCGCAAGGCCTATGAACAGTTGGAGGGTGTTAATACTCTCGACTTCGTACTGATTTTCATACCCGTAGAGGCGGCCTTTATGCTGGCGATTGAACACGATCAGCAGTTGTTTAGCGATGCTTACGACAAGGGGATTATTCTGGTCAGCCCCTCTACCCTGTTGGCGACCCTGCGCACCATTCACAATATTTGGCGCTATGCCGACCAAAATCTCAATGCCGAAAAAATTGCCATTCAGGCCGGTGGTCTCTACGACCAGTTTGTACTCCTGGCAGAGGGCCTGGAGGATATCGGTAAGTATTTAGACAAGAGTCAGGCGGCCTGGGTGAGCACGCGTAAACGCCTGGTGTCGGGTCGCGGCAATTTACTCAAGCGGGTCGAGGATTTAAAAACACTGGGTGCCCGCACGCGCCGCGATATGCCTCCAATGCTGAGGGAGGAAAGTCAGCTGGCCGAGCAAGCGGCGCTTGTCAGCGTGGCCGACGACAGCGATGCCCAGCGGTGAGTGAGCAACTCCAGTTGTACATAAGGGTGGCTTGCATTGCAGCATCTTGAGGTCGTAGGCTTTGTATTTACGGCGATTTTACCCGTCTATTTACTCACTGCCCTGGGTGTACTGCTGCGGCGCATGGGCTGGTTGAGCGAGGGCTTTCTACACGATAGCTCGCGCATTGTGTTTAATTTTGCCGCCCCGACCATGTTGTTTTTATCATTGTCGAGTGCCGATTTAAGCCTCGCTGAGGCACCGCGCTTTCTCTCCGTCAGTGTCGGCCTGTTGATTTTTTTGTCCCTCCTGGCCTGGGCCCTGGCACCCATTATGGTCTCTCGGCGCGCCGATCGCGGCGTTTTTATTCAGGGCGCCACCCGTGGCAATTTGCTGATTTCGGGGCTCGCCATGGCCTACAATGTCTACGGCCTTGAAGGCGTGGCTCTGGCTTCACTACCGATGGGTATTTATATTATTTTTAATAATATTTATTCCATCAGCATTCTCAAGTTCTATAGTCAGCAAGAGGGCGGTCCGGCTAAGAACTATCTGTCCGATATTGTTAAAAACCCCATTATCATTAGTGTCTTTCTGGGTACGCTGGCCGGTGCTCTAAAACTGCAATTGCCCGAGGCGCTGGCCAATAGTGGCCGGTTACTGGGGCAGATGACGGTGCCGCTGGTGTTAATTAATGTTGGCGCCTCACTGGACTTCACACAGTTGCGCAGCCCCTCTTTGGCCGGTTGGGGCGCGGCGCTGTATAAATGTCTGTTAATGCCCGCTCTGGGTGTGCCCCTTGCCTGGTATTGCGGTTTGCGGGGTATGGAGCTGGGTATTATGTTTCTCGTTTTGTCGTCACCGACCTCTACCATTAGCGTGGTCTTTGCTCAGGTGTTCGGCGGCAATGCCCGGATGGCGGCGAATATTGTCTTGCTGGGCGGCCTGTTTTCCTTTCTGATTGTGGTCGCTGGTTTGATCTTTTTAAGAAGCTTTGGCTTCGCGTAAGCCGGGCTTTGCAGTCTTATATTTCCCATTTTTAGAGGTGGTTTGTGGTTTTTTTAATTCTTATGGCTGTTGTTATTGTCGTGGCCTTGGCCGGCTATGCCCTGCATCTGCATAAAAAATTGCGGCGCGTCGACGCCGAGCGTGAAGAGGCGAGACTGGTTTTTGAGCAACAGCTGAAGGATAAGGCGACGCAGACGAGTAAAAGCATCATCATTTTAGCTAAGGGCCTGGTGGCAGATGAATTGAGTATTACAGAGGGCTGTCTGCGTATTTCCTGGCTGTTGACGCAGATTGATCCACAGGCCCGGGAGTCCGAGGCCTATAGCGTATTTTATCAGGTCGCCGAGGCCACCTCACATATTCCAATTCTCGAGGCCTGGAAGGCACTGTCGCGGGAGCAGCGCAAAGCCTTTGACCTGGAGCGCTTGAAGACGGAAAAGGCCTTTGCAGACTTCGTGCTCGACGCCGCCAAAAAACTCCTCGACGAGGGTGTGCCCGAGCCCACTGGTGCCGCGGTGAATCTCTTCTACTCGGCCTGATCGACCTTGCTGGATAGGCGTTTTTTCAGCACGGCACCCGCTTCCAGGTGGTGGGTGTAGGGGAACTGATCGAAGGCGGCGAAGTGTTCGATGCGGTGACTGCTATCCAGCGCCACCAGATTGTCGTGCAGGGTTTGCGGATTGCAGGAAATGTAAATGATATTGTCAAAGCGGCGCAGCAACTCCAGCGTGTCGTCATCGAGCCCGGCTCTGGGTGGGTCGACAAACACAGTCGAAAATTGGTAAGTCTTTAAATCGATGTGGCGCAGGCGGCGAAAGGGTCTGACCTCGTTGAGGGCCTGGGTAATCTCTTCGCTGGAAAGGCGCACGATCTCTATATTATCGATGTTATTGATTTCGAAATTATAGGTCGCCGAGTTGACCGATATTTTGGCAATTTCCGTGGCCAATACGCGCTGAAAATTCTGCGCTAGCACGGCGGTAAAATTGCCGTTGCCACAATACAGCTCCAAGAGGTCACCGCCAAAGTCTGTGCTGTGTTGGCGCGCCCAGTCGAGCATTTTTTCATTGACTCGAGCATTGGGCTGGGTGAAGCCCGTTTCTTTTTGCTGGTAGGTGTAGGTGCGCCCGGCGACCTGCAATTGTTCCATTACATAGTCGCGGCCAATAACCACCTTCTGTTTACGGCTGCGGCCGATAATGTCCGTCTTCAAGTGCTGGGAGAGAGTGTTGGCACGCTCTTCCCAAATAGCATCGAGGGGACGGTGGTAGAGTAGGGTGATGACGGCCTCGCCGCTCAAGGTGGTCAAAAACTCCACGCTAAACAGGCGCTGACGCAGAATGTCGCAGGCATTGATTTGTTCGAGCAGCGGCGGCATCAATTCAGCAATCGTTGTCGAGCCCGGCGGGAAGGTATCAATAATATAGGCCTGCCTGTGCTCGCCCTGGCGGTACATGGCGTAGTCGGCGCGGCCCTCTTGTTGCCAGACTTTAAATTCGGCACGCATGCGATAGTTGAGGGGAGCCGAGGGATAGGTCTCAAGTGGGGGGTGTTCAAGCCCCTGGAAGCGCTCCTCTAAGGTAACCACCTTTTCTTCTAACTGTTGGTCGTAGGTAGCGGGGTCGATAGCGGTCACAGGGGCTCCGGAAAATCGCCTATTATAGCGCTATTTACAGGACTCACGCTGGCTGGCGCCACCTAAGTAAGACCTGAAACCACGGCATCTCACGTAGTACTTAATAACAAGCCTTAACGATGGGCGGGGTAGAGTAAATGATCACCACTTTGACACTCGATGTTGAGCGCCAGGGCTTGCACGATTTCACTGCGGAGCTGCATAGCGTCGTCAGCGGGGCGGGCTTGCACGAGGGCTTGTGTACCCTTTTCATTCAGCACACCTCGGCCAGCCTACTGATTCAGGAAAGCTACGACCCCTCGGCGCGCAGAGACCTTGAACACTGGCTCAATCGCCTGGTGCCCGAACATGACCCCCTGTATACCCATACTCTAGAGGGCCCAGATGATATGCCCGCTCATATCAAGGCGGCGCTAACGGCGAGTAGTGTGTCGATCCCGGTGCTAGAGGGTGAACTGGCGCTGGGCACCTGGCAGGGGGTCTATCTCTGGGAGCACCGCCAACGACCAGGCAGGCGACAGGTGCTTGTCCACTTGACGTAGGGGCGCTGGGGCTGTTCCTGAGGTTACCCGGCGGTTCTTGTGCTTAGCGAAAACTAGCGACATAATCGACCCAGTCTATCGGCAGCATTTGGCGCACATTGGGTCAGGTAGTTGAGCGAGACGATTCGTCCTTCTTGAAAGGGATGACATGCTTGGGTCAATAAAGGGCCTGGCAGGGTGGATAACTATAACTGTGAAATTGATACATGGGAGATCAGCATGGCTTTTCAAAGGCCCGAGTTTAAAGAGCAGTATGAGAACTATATTGGTGGCAAGTGGGTTGCCCCGATTGGTGGACAATATTTTGACAATACCTCGCCTATTGATGCCGGCTTTATAGCGCGTATCCCCCAGTCGACGGTTAAGGATATCGACCTCGCGGTTGAGAAGGCTTGGGAAGCTGCGGTGACCTGGAGCAAGAGTTCTCCCGCCGAGCGCAGCATGTTGATGTTTAGAATTGCCGACCGCATTGAAGAAAATATCGAAATGCTGAGCATGGTAGAAACTTGCGACAACGGCAAGGGTATACGTGAGACCCTGGGTGCGGACTTACCCCTGGTCATTGATCAGTTCCGCTATTTTGGCGGTTGCATACGCACCGAAGCGGGCAGCGTGACCAATATCGACGCCGATACCGTATCCATGGAGGTGCACGAGCCCCTGGGTGTTGTTGCCCAGATTATTCCCTGGAACTTCCCCCTGCTGATGGCAGCCTGGAAGATTGCCCCGGCACTGGCCACTGGCAACTGCATTGTTATCAAGCCCGCCGAACAAACGCCGGTTTCTCTGCTGGTGTTGATGGAAGTGATTGGCGATCTCTTGCCACCGGGCGTACTCAATGTGGTGAATGGCTTTGGCGTTGAGTGTGGCAAGCCTCTGGCCTCCCACCCCGATGTTAAGAAAGTCGCCTTTACCGGTGAGACCAGCACCGGGCGCTTGATTATGCAATACGCGGCCGAAAATATTATTCCGGCCACCACGGAGCTCGGTGGTAAGTCACCGAATATTTTCTTCGAAAGCATCATGGACAAGGATGACGAGTTTCTCGACAAGGCCATCGAAGGTCTGGTGCTGTTTGCCCTCAACCAGGGCCAGGTTTGTACTTGCCCATCACGCGCCTTGATTCAGGAAAGTATTTACGACAAGTTTATGGCGAAGTGTCTGGTGCGGATTGAGGCCATCACCCGCGGCGACCCCTATGAGCTGAGCACCATGATGAGTGCCCAGGCTTCCAATGATCAATACGAAAAGATCATGAGTTACATCGATATTGGTAAGCAAGAGGGCGCAGAGTTGCTGACCGGTGGCAACGCCTATAAGAACCCCCAGTACCCCGATGGCTACTATATTGAGCCTACAGTGTTCAAGGGCCACAATAAGATGCGTATCTTCCAGGAGGAAATTTTCGGCCCGGTACTGGCCGTTACCACCTTTAAGGACGAAGATGAGGCTCTGGAAATCGCCAACGATACCCAGTTCGGTTTGGGCTCTGGCCTCTGGTCTCGCGATATGCACCAGGTGCATAAAGTCAGCCGTGGTATTCAGGCGGGACGCGTTTGGGTGAATAGCTATCACATCTACCCTGCTGGCGCTTCCTTTGGCGGCTACAAGAACTCTGGCATTGGCCGGGAGAATCACGCGATGATGTTGAATGGCTACCGCCATACTAAAAACGTGTTGATTTCCTACAACAAAAACAAGCTGGGCTTTTTCTAAGCAGTCTTTCAATACGGTCCGGCACAATGCCGGGTCGTATTGTTCAACAGTAGGAGGCACACCATGCCCGTTGAACGAGTGAGTGTGACCGCGGCTGCGGCCGAGGTAATTGATCGTTTGCGCAGCGCGCACGGTGAGCTAATGTTCCATCTCAGCGGTGGTTGCTGTGATGGTTCATCTCCCATGTGCTTCCCCCTTGGTGAGTTTCGCCTCGGTGGTCGAGACCTCTACCTGGGTGATATTCACGGCTGCGGCTTTTATATGCACGCCGATCAGTTTAACTACTATGAAAATTGCCACACCATCGTCGATGTTGTGGAGGGGCGGGGCGCTAGTTTTTCCCTCGAAATCCCCCTCGGTCTACGTTTTCTTATTCGTTCGCGAATCTTTAGCGATGAAGAGTTGGCCGATGTGCGACCGGTTACAGCGGTCGATACTATTGACTAATAGCGTTTGCGGTAATTTTTAAGTACGCCTCCCAGTTGTCGCTAGAACTTAGACATAGCCCTTAGTCTTCCATGTTGTTCGGTAGAACTTTTCCGACACAATCCCCCCCCATCAAATCCTCTTGCCTCGATGCCCTCGGCCTTATTTTCCTGCGATCAGAAATTAAGCCAGTCCTTGCTTGTCTTCTTACAAGCCCTGGCGTCAGCTTTTATTTTATTTCTTTTGCCTGGAGGCTATCAAAAAGTCTGGCACTGCCAGAGTAGTAAAACCATAACAATGGCCTTACCAGGTGCCTTGGCTGAACTGTCCTCCATTCAAAGCCTGGGCCTTATGGCAAGTCATCAGACCAATAACTTTCCGAATGAGCGAGTATCTACTGTTTACAAACACCTTTATCGGGTGAAGGTTCTCGCTTGGAGGCAGCTGTGAGGTAGTCTATATTCCGAGGTGCATGCAGAAAGTTTTTACAATAATATGGGGCTTGGAATCTATGAGGACTAAAAATGAGTTCCAGTAAATTGGACAAGCATCTTGCCGAGCAGCGCGCCTATATTGCCAAGCGTGAGAAAGGCTATCGTGAAAAATCCCTTAAGCTCTACCCCTGGATTTGTGGGCGCTGTACCCGCGAATTTACCCGCGCCAATCTGAGCGAACTAACGGTTCACCACCGCGACCACAACCATGACAATAACCCCTCCGACGGTAGTAACTGGGAATTACTGTGCATTTACTGTCACGATGAAGAGCACACCAAATTTGTCGATTTTATTCGCTACGGTAGTAGTGAAGAGGCTGAAGTTGCCCCCGCGACCTTCAATCCCTTTGCCGATCTAAAAGAGCGCATGAAGCAGGGTAAGTAAACATCTAGCGGTATGGCGCTAGATGTGGCACAGATCTTATTCTCCCCTTACTCGAAGCAAAGGCACACCGCAGTTCACTGTAATTTTATAGGCTATACAAAATGGATGAAGTAGAACCGTTATTACAAGGCATTAAAGTATTGGAGATAGCGACCTATATTTTTGGCCCCGGCAGTGCCGCCATTCTCTCCGATTTTGGCGCGGAGGTGATCAAAATTGAGGAACCGGGGCGCGGTGATCCCCTGCGCTATGCCCATAAAGCGCCACCCTTTATACCCCTTGAATTTGGCTATATCTGGCAGCAGGACAATCGCAATAAGCGCAGCATCGGCCTCGACATGAAATCGACCGAGGGTCGGGAGATACTACTTAAGCTAGTGAGAGAGGCGGATATCTTAATCACTAACTTCCCCCCCGATGTGTTGGCGCGACTAAAAATTCGCTACGAGGATCTGGCGCCCGAAAACGAAAGACTGATTTATGGGCAAATCACCGGCTTCGGTGAAAAGGGTCCGGAAGCCAGTGCGCCGGGTTTTGATGCCACGGCCTATTGGGCGCGCTCGGGTTTAATGGATACCGTGCATACTGCCAACAGCGAGCCCAGTATGTCTTCACCGGGTATGGGCGACCACCCCAGTGCGATGACCATGTATGCCGCCATTATGACCGGTCTCTATAAACGGCAGCGCACCGGGCGTGGTGGCAAGGTACATAGCAGCCTGCTGGCCAACGGTTTGTGGACGGCTGCCAGTTCACTATCTTGTGTCTTAGCCGGTGGCGGGGCAGTTCAGAACCCTAGCCTCACTGAGCCAACTAATGCCTTGCTCAATCACTATCAAACCCGCGATGGGCGCTGGTTGTTGCTGGTTATTTTACATCAGAATAAACATTGGCCGGGCCTACTCAAGGCCTTGGGTCGCGACGATCTGCTCGCCGACCCCCGCTTCATCGACATCAAACAACGCAACGACAATGCCAAATTACTGGCCCCTATTCTGGCGGAAACCTTTAAAAACAGAGACCTGTTTGAATGGCGCGAGCGTCTGCAGGCCGAAAAATTAACCTTCAGCGTTTTGGCGACAATGGAGGAGGTCATCGATGATCCCCAGGTCCTGGCCAACGATATGTTGATCGATGTCGAGGGTCATAATTATGGTCGCGGTCAGGCGGTGAACTCTCCGTTCTGGGTAGAAGGTTCCGACAAGGTGCCAGCCCACATAGGCCCAGAACCGGGTGCTAGCGGTGCCGAAATATTGCGCGAACTGGGTTATGGCGAAGAGCGTATTGAGCAGCTAAGCAGTAAAAACATTATTTAAAAACAGCAAGGCGCTAGACTTATTGTTGATGAGATGCCTTGCGAAGTCTGTTGTTTATAAACAGTTTTCCGGCCTCGGTAGCCCGGCGATTTTACTGGCTACCCGCGCCGGACTGGGTGGGAATAGCTGCATTAAATAAATACTGCGGCCCTTTTCCTTACCCAGATTCTGGGCGATGTATTTCACCAGGGGGCGCATGGGGGGCGATAGCTGGAAGCGCTGGTGGAATTCTTGCAATAGATAAATAATTTCCCAATGGGCCTCGCCGAGTTCAATGTTTTCACTGGCCGCCAGTTGCTGGGCGGCCTGTTCGGACCAGTCTTCGAGATGCTCCAGGTGGCCGTCGCTATCCAGTAGTAAAATTTTGCTCATATTAAGTCTTATTTAGCGCGCTGTTTTAGTACCAGCTCTGTATGGCGGAGGCTTCTGCGGCAAGGGCGACAAAGCCGGCGTCGTCCGTTATTTGGACGGCGGGTAGTAGGGCTGAGTCAGTGAGCCCACGCGCCTGACAGTCGGCCTGCAGTACATAAAAACGCGTGCCAGCGGCGCTGAGCTCAAGGATGCTCTCTACATGGGCTGGCTCACTTTGTGAGCTACTCAGCGCCCCATAGACACCGTTTTCGATAAGTAATACAGCGTCATTAGTGGCAACGACTCGTAGACAGTCACCCAGGGCTCTGTTGTCAAAGGCCGATTTGTTCACGGTGTGTAAAATCATTAAAAGCTCAAAATGTTTTTGCTGGTGGCAAAAAGAGCTTGCACGCGGCTGGAGTCAATGATTTTACCGGCATTAATATCGGTGGCTGTCAGGTTTCTCTGCTGCAGGGAGGCTTCATCGACCCAGATCTCGTCAATGTCATAAAGGGGCAGGGCGCTGGCCATGGCCGCCTGGTTTTTGCAGTCGATGGCGCTACTGTCTTGCGGCTCCAGGAGCTGCCAGACACCCTCGTTAATATAGAGCAGGCTGGCTTTGGCGCCCATGGCACCACAGGCCAGCGCGGCTTCGAGGCCCTCCCGCGCCAGGGCATTGCCGTAGGGAGCGTGGCGGAACACCAGTAGGATGCCTTGATCTTGAGGCTTGTCGGTGGCTGGCTTATCCAAAGGTAATCACCCGGTCGGCATTGAGGCCGGCGTCGACCAGCTGTCCCAGCCCCGATAACTCGTGACCGTCGCCGAGATTGCCACCGGTCTTGCCGTGTCTAGTCGCCTCTTGTTGATTGAGTACGCCCCGGCGCGTGGCGGCGGCAATACACACCACAGAGTCGAGCCGATGCGCTGCGATGAGTTGCTGCCATTGTTGGGGCAGGGTGCTTTCATCTTGCCCTGCGGTGACCAGGGCGGAGGCATTGTGCACCCCGTCGTGGTAGAAAAACAGGCGATAAATCTCGTGTCCGCCGGCCAGAGCCGCACGGGCAAAACGCAGGGCGCTGGCCGATGCCTGCGTGCTATAGGGTGGGCCCAATATGAGTAGCGCAAAATTCATGAGGTTTGCCGTTTATTGGCTTCGCTAGCGTTGGATAGATGGCAAGCTCAACGAATCTCGCGCTTGCCAAAACACAATTATAACGTGCTAGTTGTGTGGAATTGTACTGACGTCTGACTTTCTCAAAATGGCCATGCCCGCCAAGAGTAGGCCCTTGCGCTACGTGAGCTTATAAAACGATTGGCCGGGCGGTGGAGATTGGCCACCCGTTTCGCTGTGATTGCATACCACGATGCCGGGGACATCGAGGCCAGACACGTATGTAAAGTGTAAACCTCCTGTTTAAAGCCCTGGCTAATTGTTAACCTTGAGGGCATGTAGATTGAAATATGTTGTAGCCAATAAAGGAGAAGCACCATTAGCCAGCTAGCGATACGACCCTCAAATTACGATTTCAGTGAAATTCACGATGCCATGCAGCGCTATGTCGATGACAATCTGGTCAGCGGTTTATCGGCAGTCATTTTAAAGGGCACCGATGTTGTCGATGCCAAAACCTGGGGGCATATGGATATAGAAGCCCAAACCCCGATGCGCGACGATGCCATTTTTCGAGCCTATTCCAACACTAAAATCGTCACCTCCGCTGCGGTGATGATTCTCTATGACGATGGCGCCTTTGATCTCGATGACCCGGTTGAGAAGTATCTTCCCCAGTTCAAAGATCTAAAAGTGCTGAGAAAGGGTGCGAAAGAGCTCGATGATACCGAGGCACTGCAAACCCCACCGACGGTTCGGCATTTGCTGACGCACACGGCCGGTTTTGCCTATGGCCTGTTTATGAATAACCCCGTCGACAAAATCTATGTCGAGCAACGGATGATGGGTAAGGAATCGACGCTTGCGGAAATGATCGACAAGCTGGCAAAACTGCCCCTGCTCTACCAACCCGGTGAAGAGTGGCAGTACAGCATTAGTATCGACATATTGGCGCGTTTGGTGGAAATTTGGTCGGGGAAGAGCTTCAGCGAGTTCCTCAAAGAGCGCATCTTCGAGCCCCTGGCCATGGTCGATACCGGCTTTGATGTGCCGCAGCAACACCACCACCGTTTAACCACCAATTATTCGCCCATTGATATGCGTGACCCGATGACCCCAGGCCTCAAGCCCTGTCCCGATATTATGATTGGCAGCGTGCTCGAACCCAAGAGCTACCACTCCGGTGGCGGTGGCCTGGTGACCACGATTGCCGACTACACCACCTTTATTCAAATGATTATTAATGGCGGTGAGTGGCAGGGGCGGCGCATTCTCACGCCCGCATCCGTCGAGCTGATGCACAGCAATCAGCTGCGCCAGGGGCTCAAGGTCAAGCTACCGACCTGGGATATGCCCAATACGGTATTTGGTCTGGGTTTTGCGATTAAGAACTCTCCCGCTGCCGGGGAACCTGACTGTGCGATCGGTGAATATCACTGGGGTGGTATGGCCGGGACTCACTCGTGGATTTCCCCCCGTTCGGGTGTCTCGGCGCTGATTTTTACCCAGCGCGCCTACGGATTTTGGCACCCCTTTAGCCACGAATTTAAACGCTTGGTGTATAAAATCGCGGCTTAGTCGAGCTAGTTAGTGCAACAATTTTTTAGTCTAATTATGTTTAATTCGAAAAGAGAAGCGTGATGGCAAGAGTAGAAAACAAGGTGGCATTGGTCACCGCCGCCGGTTCCGGCTTGGGTCGCTCAAGCGCGCTGCGCCTGGCGGAAGAGGGCGCGCGAGTCGTGGTAACGGATCTCAATGCCGAGGGTGGCGCGGAGACCGTTAAGCAAATTGCCGCGGCGGGTGGCACTGCTTTTTTTTAGAGCACAATGTCGCCGAAGAGGCGCAATGGCTCAGTGTGTTGGCGGAGGTAGAGAAGCGCTACGGCCAGCTCGACATTCTGGTGAATAATGCCGGGGTGTTTCTGGTTAAGCCCATTTCGGCGACTAGCCTCGATGAATTCCGCTGGCAAAATAGCATTAATGTCGATGGCGTATTCCTGGGTATTAAGCACGGCATCGCGCTGATGGAAAAATCCGGTGGTGGCTCCATCGTCAATATTTCATCCATTGCCGGCTTGGTTGGCGCGGCAATCTCACCCGCTTACTGTGGCAGTAAAGGTGCAGTGCGCTTGTTGACCAAGGCCTGTGCCATGGAATGTGCGCAGAAAAGGAATAAAATTCGCATCAACTCCATTCACCCCGGCGGTATGTTGACGCCCATGCTGGAAGAGGGAATGGCGGCTTTGGGTGGCGGCGATAAAGTGCGCTCGAGTTTCGAAAATATGGCGCCGATTGGTCATCTTGGCGAAGCTTTAGATATTGCCAATGGTGTGGTCTACCTGGCCTCGGAAGAGGCGAAATACATCACCGGTGCCGAGCTGGTTATCGATGGCGGCATCACCGCCGCGTAACGTATTTTGACAATTAAATTCCAAACATAATTGATAATTAATGGGAGTTTTTCATGGGGCGAGTAGAGGGAACAGTGGCGATTGTCACCGGTGGTGGTAGCGCCGGCATGGGTCGAGTCACTTCATTATTATTGGCAAAAGAAGGTGCCAAAGTGGTGGTGGGTGATATCAATGAGGCGGGGGCGAAAGATACCGCCGCACAGATAGTCGCAGCCGGTGGCGAGGCGGTGGCCATGTGTCACGATGTGGCGAGTGAGGAGGGCTGGGCCGACATTATCAAATTGACCCTGGATACCTATGGTCGCCTCGACATTCTCGATAACAACGCGGCGATGTTTATTGCCAAGCCCCTGATGGAGACCACAACGGAGGAGTTTCGCCGTCAAAACCAGGTCAATGTCGACGGTGTGTTTTTTGGTATGAAGACGGCTATTCCCGCCATGGAACTTAGCGGTGGAGGCTCCATCGTCAATATTTCCTCGGGTGCAGGCATTGTTGGCTTCCCGGCGGCAGGGGCTTACAGCTCGAGCAAGGGTGCCGTGCGTTTAATCACCAAGTCGATGGCGCTAGAGTGCGCCCAGAGCCAGAACAATATCCGCGTCAACTCCATCCACCCTGGCCCCATTCTTACGCCCATGCTCGAACAGGGTATGGATGATCTCGGCGGCGGTGACGAAGTACGCGGTATGTTCGAAGGCATGGCACCGTTGGGGCACTTAGGAGAGCCCTTGGACATTGCCAATGGCGTGCTCTATTTGGCCAGTGATGAAGCGAAATATGTCACCGGGGCAGAGCTGGCCATTGATGGCGGCTTTATCGCTCAATAGGGCACTCCGGGCTTATTCTTGCCAATGAAGGACTTCCCGCTTTTGTGAGGAAAGTCCTTTGTCATTGTCACCCTGAGCCATCACTGCAGCGCCCCTGCGCCACTTAGCTGCGCGCTCCCCCTCTGTGCACTGTGGTAGACTCACCTCTTGGGTCTAAGACCTAAATACAAATTGTTTTACTAACAAACTCCGAGCTACGGGGCTCTAAGCATCACCAGCCAGTTAATGCGCTAGTGAGTACGAACCCGACGCCGTGAATGCTGCCCTTGCTTAATACGATTCGTGTTGGCCTGCAGACGATTCAGAGGGATAGTGGGGAAACCTCCTGTCCTCCCGACATTGGAAAGGTGTTTGAGATGTTACATGACTACTTCGGGCGCGAGTTCCGTTATCTGCGCCTGTCCGTTACCGACGTTTGCAACTTCAGCTGCAACTACTGCTTACCCGATGGCTATCAAGGCGATA
>MAAU01000094.1 GCA_002162825.1 Gammaproteobacteria bacterium 54_18_T64 | reverse complement strand
GCCAACGGTTGGTTCCATCCTCGCCTCCTGCTGGAATGACTACGTGCTCGAACCCGAGCACGTCGCCCTGCAGGACACCAACGACCGCTATCTCGGCAATATGCAGAAGGATGGCACCTACTCCATTGTGCCGCGCATCGCCGGCGGTGAAATCACCCCCGAAAAACTCATTGTACTCGGCGAGGTGGGCAAGAAATACAATCTCTACACCAAGCTCACCGGCGGGCAGCGCATCGATTTATTCGGCGCCCGCCTCGAGCAGCTTCCAGCCATCTGGAAAGAGTTAATTGATGCCGGCTTTGAAACCGGCCATGCCTACGGCAAGTCACTGCGCACGGTGAAATCCTGTGTCGGCAGCACCTGGTGTCGCTACGGTCAGAATGACAGCGTCGCCCTGGCCCTGGAAATTGAGCACCGCTATAAGGGCCTGCGTTCACCGCACAAAATCAAGTCCGCCGTCTCCGGCTGTACCCGCGAATGCGCCGAGGCCCAGAGTAAGGATGTCGGCATTATCGCCACCGAAACCGGCTGGAATATGTATGTCTGTGGTAACGGCGGCATGCGCCCCCGCCACGCCGATTTGTTCGCCACCGATCTGGACAAAGAAACCCTGATCAAATACACCGACCGCTTTATGATGTTCTATGTGCAAACGGCCGATCGTCTACAGCGTACCTCCACCTGGATGGACAACATGGAGGGCGGCATCGACTATTTGCGCGAAGTGATTATCGATGACTCCCTGGGCATCTGTGAAAAACTCGAGGCCGAAATGGCCAAGGTGATCGACACTTACCAATGCGAGTGGAAGACCACCATCGATGATGAAGAAAAAATGCTGATGTTCCGCCCCTTCATCAACAGCGACAAGGGCGATAGCAATGTCATCTTTGTCGAGGAGCGCGAGCAAATTCGCCCCGCTAGCAAAGAAGAGCGGGAGCTAGCTAACTCATGAACGACCTTACCCAGAAAGCACAGGAAGAAACCGTGACCGCAGACCAGAGCTGGACCCGTATTTGTGCCGTGCAAGACCTGCCCGTCGATGCCGGCATCGCCGCCCTGCTGCATGCCGATACACCCGAGGAAACACAGATTGCCCTGTTTCGCACCAGCGTCAACGATGCGGTTTATGCCATTAGCAATTTTGACCCCTTTAGTGAAGCCAATGTGCTCGCCCGCGGCATCCTCTGTAGCTTCGGCGAACAAATAGCGGTTGCGTCCCCGGTCTTAAAAGAGCATTTTGATCTGATCACCGGGCAGTGCTTTGAAGACGACAGCGTCTCTATCGCCACCTTTCCCGTCAAACTTGACGATGGCAACGTATTTGTTGCCGGCTAAGCCAAGGAGGCTGCTATGACATACACTTATTACACGGCAGATGTTTTTACCGAAACCGCCTTTCAGGGTGCACAAATTGCGGTATTTCCCAATGCGCAAGACATTGGCGATGAGCAAATGGCCCTCATCGCTCGGGAAATAAACCTCTCGGAAACAGTTTTTGTCAGCAACACCGAGCAAGACAGCCACTTTAAGCTGCGTATTTTTACGCCGCTTAAAGAAGTTAGTTTTGCCGGCCACCCGGTACTCGCCACCGCTAAAGCGCTGGTTGAGGAGGGTATGATCGGCCTCACCGACGGCAAAGCCAGCGTTTGCTTTCAACAGAAGGCGGGCGACCTTAGCGTTAATCTCGAACAACGCGAGGGCGAAACCTTATTTGTTCAGTTCAGCCTGAGCAGCGACCCGGTGATCGACCGCTACACACCACGGGCCAGCGAACTCGCCGCCCTGCTCTCCATTGACGAAAACGATATCGACACCCACACCTTTCAAACCCGCCTGGTATCGATCAACCTGCCCTACCTGATTCTGCCCCTGGCCTCCCAGGCGGCCGTGCGCAAGGCACGTTTTGATATGAAGGCCTGGAGTCAATCCAGCGCCCCGGCCATGGCGGCTCAGGAAATACTGGTGTTCAGCAATCACACCGACAATAGCGATACCGACTTCCACGCGCGGCTCTTAGGCCCGAGCATTGGCATTCACGAAGATCCACCCATTGGCTCGGCAATGCCCTGCTTTACCGGCTACCTTGGTTCCCACGACGCGATTCGTGAGGGTACTTACACCTTTATCATCGACCGTGGCACCGCCGCAACGCGACGCAGTGTGCTCGCCATTGAAATGGACAATCACGCCGATAAAGCCACCGCATTAAGGGTCGGTGGCAATGTTGTCCTGGTCAGTAAAAACACCCTGCTGCTGTCCTGATACAAGGACAGTCGCTACCAGCATAACCGGCGGCAGTTGAGGGTCTACACTTTCAACTACCCGCCCTATGTTTAGCCGGGCACATTTAGTCATGTACCGCCACATCGTTTTCACTTTAGTTTTAAAGGCCTAACACCATGCTCTTTGGTCGCAATACAAAAAACCCCATCAAAATGGTCGACAAAAAAATCACCGAGTGGACCTATGCCACCTGTGGTTACTGCTCTGTGGGCTGCGCCATGGAAATCGGCAAAAATGCCGAGGGGCAGATTGTCGGCTCACGGGGTGTTGGCGGTGCCGATGTCAATCGCGGTAAACTTTGCGTCAAGGGCATCTTCGAACACGAGCTGTTTGACTCCGCCGGTCGCGGTGACAAACCCATCATTCGCGAGCAAATTGGCGAGAGTTACCAAGTCACCAGCTGGGATAATGCCCTCGATACCATGGCGGATAAAATCCGCGAGATTCAGCAAAAACACGGCCGCGATGCCTTTGCCATCGTCTCCACCGGACAGCTACTGACCGAGGAGTTTTACACCCTGGGCAAGCTCACCCGCGGTGTAATCGGCACCAATAACTACGACGGTAATACGACGCTGTGTATGGCCTCGGCGGTATCGGGTTATAAGCGCTCCTTCGGTTCCGACGGCCCGCCCGGTAGTTACGAAGATTTCGACCACACCGACGTCTTAATGGCCTGGGGCTCGAACCTGCCCGAGCAGCACCCTATTATTTACTGGCGCATGAAAGAGGCCCAGGAAAAACGCCGCTTCCCGCTGATCGTGGTCGACCCCCGGGTCACCATGCTAGCGCAAAATGCCGACATCCACCTCGCCGTCACCCCCGGTACCGATGTGGTGCTACAGAATGCACTGATTCATGTCATTCTCGATGAAGGTCTAGAAGATAGAGCCTATATCGAAGCCAACACCGTCGGTCTTGAGCAACTCGAGCGCGAAGTCGCCAACTTTGACCCCGACAGTGCCTCAAAGGTTTGCGGCATCGACGCCGATACCATTCGCAACGTGGCGCGCATTTATGCCAAGGCCGATCGCGCCATGAGCATCTGGACCATGGGCATCAACCAGAGCATGCACGGCTCCGACGGCTGTGTCGGCATCAACAATATCAATCTGGTAACCGGCAATATCGGCAAGCCCGGCGCCACTAGCCTGTCGATTACCGGCCAGTGCAATGCCATGGGCACACGGGAGTGGTCATCTTGCTCCGGCCTGCCC
>MAAU01000037.1 GCA_002162825.1 Gammaproteobacteria bacterium 54_18_T64 | reverse complement strand
TGGTAAAGGCATTGCCGCCGCCTCTCTCGGCGCTCTACTCGAGTCCCGGGGGCTGAAGGTCACCTTGCTCAAGCTCGATCCTTATCTCAATGTTGACCCGGGCACCATGAGCCCCTTTCAGCACGGTGAAGTTTTTGTTACCGAAGATGGTGCCGAAACCGATCTCGACCTGGGTCACTATGAGCGTTTTTTGAATTCGCGCATGACCCGCAATAACAACTTCACCACCGGTCAGGTGTACGAAACTATTCTACGCCGCGAGCGCCGTGGTGAATATTTGGGCGGCACCGTTCAGGTCATCCCCCACGTTACCGACGAAATCAAGCGGCGGATCATTAAGGGCGGTGAGGGCAATGATATCGCCCTGGTCGAAATCGGTGGCACGGTGGGTGACATCGAGTCCCAGCCCTTTCTCGAGGCCATTCGTCAATTAAAGGTCGAGCTGGGCAGTGCTCGGGCCCTGTTGATTCACCTGACCCTGGTACCCTATATCGCCACTGCGGGCGAAACCAAAACCAAGCCGACCCAACACTCGGTGAAGGAGTTGCGTTCCATCGGTCTACAGCCCGATGTGCTGATTTGCCGTTCAGAGGTGGCTATAGACGCGGGTTCGAGGCGCAAAATAGCCTTGTTTACCAGTGTTGAAGAGCGCGCCGTGGTGCCTCTGATGGACGCGGATAGCATTTATAAAATCCCTCGCTACCTCTTCGACTGGAAACTGGATCAGTTTGTTGTTGAGCGCTTCTTATTGGATTGCCCGCAAGCGGATCTCAGCGAATGGGATCAGGTGGTTGAGAATCAGCGCCAAGCCACCAAGCCGGTCACCATTGCCATGGTTGGCAAGTATATGGAGTTACTCGACGCCTATAAGTCTCTCAATGAAGCACTATCCCACGCCGGCATTCAGAACCTGTCGAAAGTGAATGTGCGCTATATCGACTCCGAGGATCTGTGTGACAACATGGCCTTGCTGGATGATTGCCACGGTATTTTGGTACCCGGTGGCTTTGGTGAGCGCGGCGTCGAAGGCAAAATTAAAGCCGTACAATATGCCCGTGAAGAGAATATTCCCTACCTGGGTATTTGCCTCGGCATGCAGGTTGCGGTGATTGAATTCGCTCGCAATGTGGCTGGGTTGGAAAATGCCAATAGTACCGAGTTTGATACCAATACCCCCTATCCGGTGATTGGTTTGATTACCGAGTGGCTCGACAGCAGCGGCAAGCGTGAGCTGCGCACAGAAGATTCCGATCTCGGTGGCACCATGCGTCTCGGTGCTCAAGATAGCCGTCTCGTGGCTGATTCTATGGCGCGAGATATCTACGGCGCCGATGTGATTTGCGAGCGCCATCGTCACCGCTATGAGGTCAACAATCATTTGATCGGTGAAATTCAGGAAGCGGGTTTGAAGATCGGGGGCTGGTCGGGGGATGACTCCTTGGTAGAGACTGTCGAGCTGCCTGGGCACCGCTGGTTCTTCGCCTGTCAGTTCCATCCCGAATTCACCTCCACCCCCCGTGGTGGCCATCCGCTGTTTACTGGCTTTGTTAAAGCGGCCCTGGATTACAGCAGGGAGTCCTGAGCAATGACAGCAAAGATCCTCACCATTGGTGATATAAAAGTCGGCAACGACCAGCCCTTTGTGCTTTTTGCCGGGGTTAATGTGCTGGAGTCTCGGGATTTTGCTCTTAAGGTCGCCGAGCATTGCGCCCAGGTCGCAGAGCGACTGGCTATTCCCTATGTCTTTAAAGCGTCTTTTGACAAGGCCAATCGCAGCTCCATCCACTCCTTCCGTGGCCCCGGTTTAGAGGAGGGTTTGAAAATTCTCGCCGAGGTGAAGGGGACCTTTGATGTGCCGCTGATTACCGATGTCCATGAAATCGAACAGGCCGGTGTCGTGGCCGAGGTTTGTGATGTGATTCAGTTACCGGCTTTTCTGGCGCGCCAGACCGACCTGGTTGCTGCCATGGCGGCAACCGATGCGGTGGTGAATATTAAAAAGCCGCAGTTTATGAGCCCTTCGCAGGTCGGCAATTTGGTCGATAAATTTCGCGAATGCGGCAAGTCGGATGTCATTTTGTGCGAGCGCGGTAGCAGTTTTGGCTACGACAACCTGGTGGTTGATATGCTCGGCTTCGGTGTGATGAAACAAGCCAGCGATAATGTGCCCATCATTTTTGATGCAACGCACTCCTTGCAGTGTCGGGATGTTGGTGGTGCCGCCTCTGGTGGGCGTCGTGCGCAACTGCCCGAGTTGGCGCGAGCGGGTATGGCTACGGGTTTGGCAGGCTTGTTTCTGGAAACTCATCCGGACCCCGATAAAGCACTGTGCGATGGTCCCAGCGCCCTTAAGTTATCCTTGCTCGAGCCTTTTTTACAGCAAGTAAAGGCGGTTGATGATTTGATTAAACAGATGCCGGCGCTCGATACGGCTTGATCGCCCTTTCTTCAAAATTATTCCGAAATATGGCGCCAACAAACAATAGCTAAAATTTAGCAGCTCAAAAGTAAGTACTAACAAGGAAATACCATGACCAAAATTGCTGATATCAGAGCCTATGAAGTGCTCGATTCTCGGGGGAATCCCACCATCAATGCCGACGTGATCCTCGAGTGTGGTGCCGTGGGTAGTGCCTGCGCCCCCTCGGGCGCTTCCACTGGCACACGTGAAGCGCTGGAGTTGCGCGATGGCGATGAGAGCCGCTATCTGGGCAAGGGTGTCTTGACGGCCGTAAGTAATGTCAATCGAGACCTTCGAGAGCTGCTGTTGGGTAAAGATGCCTGCGATCAGCGCGAACTTGACCGCTTGATGATCGAGGCCGATGGCACTGACAATAAAGCTAAATACGGAGCTAATGCCATTTTGGCCGTTTCCCTGGCGGCGGCGAAAGCAGCGGCACAGGCTAAAAATATCCCCCTCTATCAACACATCGCCGATATTAACGGCACGCCGCTGAAGTACACCATGCCGGTGCCGATGATGAATATCATCAATGGCGGCGAACATGCCGACAACAATGTCGATATTCAGGAGTTTATGATCCTGCCCGTTATGGCGACATCTTTTAGTGAAGCCTTGCGTCAGGGTGCCGAGATTTTTCACAGTCTGAAAAAAGTGCTTTCAGCCCGGGGCCTGAACACGGCCGTGGGTGATGAGGGCGGCTTTGCTCCCAACTTGCCATCGAATGAAGCCGCCATTGAAGTCATCGCCGAGGCCGTTGCCAGTGCTGGCTACACATTGGGTGAGGACATTATGCTGGCTTTGGATTGCGCGTCTTCCGAGTTTTATCGCGACGGCCAGTACCACCTCTCTGGTGAAGGCAAAGTGTTTTCTGCCGTGGAATTTGCCAACTATCTGGCCGATCTGGCGAAACGCTATCCCATTCTGTCAATTGAAGACGGCATGGACGAAAGTGACTGGGAAGGCTGGGCTGACCTCACACGCAAAATTGGCAACACTGTGCAGCTTGTTGGCGATGATTTGTTTGTGACCAATACCAAGATTTTACAGCGTGGCATTGACGAAGATATCGCCAATTCAATTTTGATTAAATTTAACCAGATTGGCACCTTATCTGAGACCCTGGATGCCATCCAGATGGCAAAAGACGCTGGCTACAGTGTCGTTATTTCTCATCGCTCCGGCGAAACGGAAGACACCACTATTGCCGACCTGGCAGTGGGGACCTCGGCGGGACAAATTAAAACCGGTTCTCTGTGCCGTTCCGACCGCGTGGCCAAGTACAATCGCTTGCTGCGTATTGAAGCTCAGCTCGATGGCACGGCTGCCTACCGAGGCCAGGCTGAATTTCGTAGCTAGCGGTCTTTAGATAAGGATAAGAGCGGCGGGGGTGGTTGAATGCGCTGGCTGTTACTCGTTCTTGTTTTGATTCTGGCGCTTTTCCAATATTGGTTCTGGTTGGGCGATGGGGGCCTGTTGCAACAGTCTGCCCTTGAAAAGCAGGTGTTCGAACAGCGTCAGGAAAACCGGGTATTGAAAGAGCGCAACGCCGCCCTGGAAGCAAAAGTGCGCTACCTCAAGGATGGTCTCGAAGGTATTGAAGAGCGCGCCCGTCACGACCTCGGCATGATCAAAGAGGGTGAGACCTTTTATATGTCGCTTGAAAAAGACAGTACACAATGAGCCGCCTTTTGTGAAACCCGTTCGATGAGGCTGCCACTATGAAGTTCCAACTATGAAGTATTGGTTTATTGTCCCCGCTGCCGGCAGCGGCGCCCGTTTTGGCAGCGAACGGCCCAAGCAATATGCCCCGCTTGCGGGTAGTACGGTGATCGAGCACGCCCTGGGGCGGCTACTTGAATTGGATGCCCAGGCAGTAGTTTTGGCCGTCAATCCTGACGACAGTTATTGGCAATCCCTCAATATTTTGAAGCATCAAAAAATTCGTACCTGTACAGGTGGGGCGCAGCGAGCCGATTCTGTTGATCTCGCTTTACAGAGTATCGCCAGTGAGGCCGATGACCTGGATTGGGTACTGGTTCACGATGTTGCGCGGCCCTGTGTACGTGTTGCCGATATTCGTCTATTGATTGAGGCTTTGTCAGACCACCCTATTGGGGGTTTACTGGCGACACCGGTCAGCGCCACATTAAAACGTGTTGGCAATCTACAGCATTCCGATACGGCAAAAATAAAGACGGCAGGCGCGGTGCTTGAAACTGTAGCGAGAGATAATTTATGGGCGGCGGCAACACCGCAAATGTTCCGCTACGGTTTGTTGGTGAAGGCTTTGCAACAGTGCCGTGATACGGGTATGAGCCCAACCGATGAGGCTAGTGCTATTGAGCGCCTCGGTCAGCAGGCTGAAATTGTTGAGGGGCACAGCGATAATTTGAAAATCACGCACGGCGCGGATTTGGCTTTGGCCGAGGCCATTCTCTCCTGTCAGCAACAGCATCAAACAAAGGAATAGCGGGATGATTCGTGTTGGTCAGGGTTTTGATGTGCACGCTTTTGATGACCTTGCTTCAAACAGGGGGGTTGAGTCCGATGTGAGTATTGTTCTCGGTGGTGTGAATATTCCCTTTAGCCGGCCTTTACTGGCCCATTCCGATGGTGATGTGCTGCTTCATGCCCTCTGCGATGCCCTGCTCGGGGCGGCTGGCTTGGGTGATATTGGTCGTCACTTCCCCGATAGCGATTCACGTTATAAAAATATCAGCAGTCGACACCTACTACGCGAGGTGATGGCCCTATTGAAAGAGAAGGGCTGGCAGCTGGGTAATGCCGACCTGACCATAATTGCCCAGGCGCCACGCATGGCACCTCACAGGGCCGCGATGGTTGACAATATTGCGGCTGATTTGGTTTGTCGCCGTGAGCAAGTGAACGTCAAAGCGACAACCACAGAAACCCTGGGTTTTACCGGTAGGGGTGAAGGTATCGCCTGTATGGCGAGCGTATTACTTGAATCTGTTGGCTAAAGACTTACCGCTTACACGTGACCTGGTCGCTAGCGCCTAGTAATTACAATCAGCCCGCCAGAGTAATTGCTATGAGCTTATTGCCGTCTTTCGTCCGATAAAGACAGTTTGCTCGATTTGTTTGTGCTTTTCCCTCGGCGCAGTGATATTTTTTTGCGCTTGACCAAGGTATTTTGCGCGCTGAATCTGCCTTTAGTCCGGCGCAGGGGCCGCTGTCTTCGGCCTTGATGATGCATTACTCGGCCGGTTGTTGGTCGATATGGATGGTGCTGAGGTGGATGAACGCATAAGGCCAGTATTGAAATACGTTAAAAAACTGACAAAAGCCCCAGCCGTATGACTGAAGCCGATATTCGCTGCGGTATTACAGTGAATCAGGAAGAGGCGAAAACCTCGGCAGCAGAATTAATCCCTGCGCTAGGTTATGGCGGATGGGCGACGATGTTGGAACGCAACAATGAATAAATGCTGTGTGTTGAGATAAGTTAATGACGGAAACTAAGCCTGTATTTTCACTAAATTTTGCCCACGCTTATCAAGCGCTGGGGGCTTCTGCCGGCCTAAAGACAGAGCCTGAAGACTTTGTGGTTGTTGAAGAATTTGATGAGGCGAGTTTTAGCGGGGCCGGGGAGCATGTCTGCCTGCAAATTCGCAAGCGCGGGCAAAACACTCGCTGGATAGCGGCGGCACTGGCAGAGGTCGCGGGTGTTGCCGAGCGCGATATTGGCTTTTGTGGCATGAAGGATCGACGCGCCGTTACGACCCAGTGGTTCAGTGTTGCCCATGCCGGCGAGTGGCGAATGCCTGCATCCGCGATACCGGATTGCGAGGTTCTACAGATGAGTAGACATCAGCGCAAGTTGCGGCGCGGCAGTCACCGCGGTAATCACTTCACCATCCGTCTGCGTAACGTGAGTTCGTGTGTCGATGTAAAACAAGTGGATGAACGCCTGTCTCTAATAGCAACAAATGGTGTGCCCAATTACTTTGGCGAGCAGCGTTTTGGCATAGCGGGGCAAAACCTGCATGAGGCCGATCGCTTATTGCGCCGTGGCCGTCAGCGTAAATTGGGGGGGCGGCAGGGGATATTCCTTTCGGCGGCCCGATCCTACCTGTTTAATAAGGTACTTTCAGAGCGAGTAAAACAAGAGACTTGGTCACAAATACTGGAAAGTGAAATAACACCACAGGGGCCTTTGTGGGGCCGTGGCAGGAGTGCGTCAAGGGGGGTATTGGCGGAGCTGGAAAGCAGAGTACTGGCCGATTTACTGCCTTGGTGTAATGCCCTCGAACATCTTGGTTTAGATCAGCAGCGTCGCGATTTACTATTGCGGCCGAGCCAACTTGAGTGGCATTGGCAGGAGCGAGATTTGTGTTTGTCATTTGCCTTACCCGTCGGCACTTATGCGACCAGTGTGTTGCGCGAACTACTGGAAGTGAATACGCCCCAGTCGGGGCCTGTGCTATAGTTCCGGCAGTTTTTTTGCTGAATTTTTGTTACCTATAATAGGGGAGTAGCGCGGTGGGCTCAGTGGATTTCGAGGGGGTGGGTATGACCTCGCAGCGCACACGCGAACGGCTCGTTCAGCGGCTCAAAGATCAAGGTATTAACGATCAAAAGGTGCTTGACGTGATACGCGTTACGCCGCGTCATTTATTCCTTGATGAGGCGCTTTCCCACCGTGCCTACGAAGACACGGCCCTGCCGATTGGCCACGCCCAGACGATATCCCAACCCTATATCGTGGCATTGATGACACAGATTTTATTGTCCCGCGGACCGTTAAACCGAGTGCTTGAAATTGGTACCGGCTCTGGTTATCAGGCGGCGGTATTGGCGCAATTGGTGGGTGAGGTTTATTCCGTCGAGCGTATCAAGCCCCTACTTATTAAAGCTCGGAATCTCTTTCGTCAGCTGCGGTTGCGCAATATTGTCACTGCTCACAGTGACGGTGGTGTGGGTTGGTCTGAGAATGCACCCTACGATGCGATTATTGCCACGGCGGCCCCGGAGCAGGTGCCGGATGAATTGCTCTATCAGTTGGCGCCCGGTGGCTTGTTGGTGATTCCGGTGGGTACGGGTGAGCATCAGGAACTACGGGTGATATCTCGCCTGGGTAATAGCCAGAAATTTGAAGAGGAAGTCATCGAACGAGTACGTTTTGTGCCTCTGCTCGGCGGTACATCTCGTTGATGGTGGCATAGTTTGAGAGGCATGCGGGCTTATGTGTTGCTGTTTTTAAAGGGCGTGGCGATGGGTGCTGCGGATGTTGTCCCCGGTGTGTCTGGTGGTACCATCGCTTTTATTTCTGGTATTTACGAAGAGTTACTGAGTTCCATTCGCGCTTGCACCCCCCTTGCTCTTGTTAGCTTGTTTCGTACTGGCCCCAAGGCTTTTTGGCAGCGCATCAACGGCACTTTTTTGAGTGTGTTGTTCAGCGGTATCTTGTTGAGTATTGCCACTCTGGCGCGCTTAATTACCTACCTTCTTGAGCATCAGTCCTTGTTGCTTTGGGCATTCTTTTTTGGCCTCATTGTGGCTTCGGTTTTCTTTATCTGGCGCCAATTACTGAGTAAGGGTTTTTGGGAATACTTATTTTTGTTACTGGGCCTGTGTGCGGCCTTGGCGTCTGCGCTCGCCCCGCAGGTTCAGCTTGAGCCGACACCGCTGGCTGTATTTGGCACCGGTATGCTGGCGATTTGCGCGATGATATTGCCCGGCATCTCCGGTAGTTTCATCCTACTTCTACTCGGCATGTATTCGATTGTACTCGGGGCGGTCAGCGCCGCGAATTTTCCTCTGCTGGCTATATTTGCCCTTGGCTGCGTCACTGGGCTTATGCTGTTTTCACGCCTGCTCTCATGGTTATTGAGCCGCTTCCATGGGCCTACCCTGTCGCTATTAACAGGTTTTTTGGCGGGGTCTTTGGTTATGGTCTGGCCATGGCGAGAGTCAAAATCTTTGGTTGAACAAGGGTCCATGTCATTGCATTTACTGACACCCTCGCAATATGTACAGATGGTCGCTGATGCGCAATTACCTACCGTAGTGGCTTTGATGTTGGTGGGGTTTATGCTGGTTTTGTTACTTGAATATATTGGCGGCCGGCAAGCAAGGCTTTGACAGCTTGTCTATTGAAGGCGAAAATTTTCATACTGTCGGGTCCTTTCTTGCGTCGGGGCGATGTCGCCATTTTCTTATTGTTTTGCGTGATTTGTTGCTGCTTACTACTTACAGGTTGTGGCTTCACTCCAGCGCCAGTTAGTAGCCGCATACCACCTCCCAGTCAGAAAATTGATCATCACATCGTCGGTACAGGGGATACCTTGTTCGCGATCGCCTGGCGCTATGAATTATCTGTTGTGTCTTTGGCGCGGGCCAATGGCCTGGCCCAACCCTATAATATTTACCTTGGCCAGCGTTTGAGCCTGGATATGAGTGGTGCTCGGTTAGCCCATGATAAGCCGATTCGCAAGAGCTCATCGTCAGTGGCTATAGGACACTCAAAATCCCCTGCAAAAGTTGTTCGTGCCAACCATAGTAAGCCGGCCGTAAGGCCAGGGAAGGTTTATGATTTGCCGAAGGGCAATTGGCATTGGCAGTGGCCGGTAAAAGGGCAAGTGTCACGACACTATGACAGTAATCGCACCTTCAAGGGTTTAAATGTTCAAACCGAAATGGGTCGAGTGGTGGGGGCTGCAGCACCGGGTGTGGTGGTTTACGCGGGGCGGGGCTTGCGAGGTTACGGCCAATTGTTAATTATCAAACACAGCGAGACTTACCTCAGTGCCTATGCCCATAATCGCAAGATATATGTGAGAGAGGGCCAGAGCGTCACAGTCGGCGAAAAGATATCAGACGTGGGAGGTGATCCTGAAAACAATGGGCGCCTGTATTTTGAAATTCGCAAGAACGGTAAGCCCGTCGATCCAATACGTTTATTACCACGTCTATAACAAGCCAATGTTACTATGAAGTCGAGCTGGCTTCCTGTGAGCAGCCCTTACGCCTAAGGCGTGAAGACCTTTATATAGCATCAATAAATATAGGCCCTGTTATGGATTTCACCTTTTCCGAAGAGCATCAGATGCTACTGGATAGTGCTGACAAGATTGCCCGGGAGTTTCCCCGGGACTATTATGTCGAGTGCGCCAAGACAAAAACCTTCCCGAAAGAGCAGTGGGCAGCACTGGCGGATGCCGGCTTTCTCGGTATTAATACCCCGGTAGAATACGGCGGTGCGGGTTTGGGCATGCTGGAGCTCGTCTTACTACAGGAACGCTTGGCTGAGCACGGTGTTGCACCTTTATTTTTTGTGGTAAATCAGGGCATTGCAGTACCGAGTATTAGTCGTCACGGCACCGAAGAGCAGAAGGAGCGCTGGCTACCTGCCATCGCAAGTGGTGAGAAGCGTTGCTGTTTTGCGATTACCGAGCCCAATGCCGGAACCAATACCTTCAAAATACAGACGGTTGCCAGAGAGGAGGGCGATCATTTCGTGCTCAATGGTAATAAGCTCTTTATCAGTGGTATCGGTGATGCTCATCAGGTGCTGGTGGTGGCGCGAACCAGTGCCGGTGGTGAGGGTAAACGGCCAGGTTTGACCTTGTTTGTTGTCGATACGGATTCAGAGGGGCTCAGTTGGGACACAATGGATACCATGGTGAGCCATGCCGAGCATCAATATTTTGTCTATTTCGATGATGTCAAAGTACCAAAAGAAAACATCCTCGGTAAGGTCGACGGTGGTATCAATGTCTTGTTCGATGCGTTGAATCCAGAGCGCATGGTCGTGGCGGCAGGCGCCATTGGTGGTGGGCGCCATGCGCTACAGCGGGGCGTTGATTACGCGAATGAACGAGAAATTTTCAAGGGCCCTATTGGCGCCTACCAGGGTCTCCAGCATCCGATGGCAGAAGCTAAAGCCTTACTCGAGGCCGCCTCGTTAATGATTCAGAAAGCGGCCTGGTTACAGGACAGCGGTGAGCACTCGAAAGTCGTTGGCGATTGCGCCAACATGGGTAAAATGGTGGGTACCGATGCCGCGTTTAAAGCGGCTGACGCCGCCCTGCAGTGTTTCGGTGGTTACGGCTTCACCGAGAGCTATGACATGCTCAGTCATTTCATTACGGCACGTTTGGGCAAAGTGGCGCCGATTAATCGAGAGATGACCCTGAATTACATTGGCGAGTACATTCTTGGCTTACCTAAATCCTACTGATTGAGCTTAAACGGATGGTTGCCCTAGGATGGACATGAACCATCTAACACTTTAGCTCAGTGTTAGAGAGTGTGAGCGGCGTCGCCCCCAAAAAGTCGACGAGGCGTGGTTAATTGGTGACTATCGGTAGTCTTTGAAAAAAAACGCGTGGTAAAATTCGCGCCGCGTGGTGTGCTTATAAACTGAAGAAATAAAGGAGTATATGTCGGTGCAAATTATTACATGGTTGTCTAATAAAAGTGCTTTGGTTTTGGGGTTGTTATTGACCCTTTCGGCTTGTGGTGTTACCCCTCACCCCCCCCTGACGGCTGATCAGCTCAACCCCCTGCAAGATTTTGATTATATTATTGGCCCGGGAGATAGTATTGAGATTTTTGTCTGGGGTAATGAAGAGCTGACGACGACGGTTGATGTAAGGCCCGATGGTAAAATCACTACGCGTTTGGTCGAAGATATCGTCGCCAGTGGTAAGACTCCCACCGTGTTGGCGCGCGATATTGAAAAGGCCTATTCGGAGTATGTGCGCAGCGCGGTTGTCAGTGTTATTGTCGATGACTTTGTCAGTATTCCCTCGCAGCAGATTCGTGTGGTTGGGGAAGCGGCTAGCCCATTGAATATTCCCTTCAGTAAGCATATGACACTACTTGATCTGATGATCGAAGTAGGGGGCTTAACCGATTATGCCGATGGCAATCGGGCCGTATTAATCCGCTATTTTGAAGGCAAGCAGGGGTCGCTAACTCTGCGTCTCGACGATATGCTTGAGGATGGTGATATTTCAGCCAACATGGCTTTGTACCCCGGTGATATCGTTATTATTCCCGAGTCCTGGTTCTGAATTTTTTTAGCCTGGACTGAGAAACGTTTATGCAAGATTTATTAGATCAATTCTACGAATATCTTTGGGGTATCTGGCGCTTTCGTTGGGTCGGGCTGATTTGTGCCTGGCTGGTAGCGATAATGGGCTGGATTTGGGTGGCCCAAATGCCTGAGCAGTACGTAGCTAAAGCAAGAATTCATATTGACAGTAGTACTATCTTGCGACCCTTGTTGAGGGGCTTGGCTATACAGTCTGATGTTCACCGGCAAGTGGCCTTGATGAGCAAGACACTTTTTAGCCGCCCCAACATGGAAAAGTTAATGCGCATGACCGACCTCGATTTACAGGTGACTAACGACCTGGAAAAAGAGGCCTTACTGAACAAGTTGAGAGGCTCTCTTCGCCTGTCGAGTGGAGGACGAGGCAATAGTGATATTTACTCTATATCCTTTAAGCACGAGGATAGAGATGTGGCGAAGAAAGTCGTGCAGTCTGTTATTAGCGTGGTTGTAGAAAACACCCTGGGTAATAAGCGTGAAGATAGAGCCGGGGCGGAGGAGTTTATTGATGAGAAGATCGCAGACTACGCAAGTAGGATGGCCGAAGCAGAAGCGCGTTTAGCTGCCTTTAAGCACGAGCATGTGGGCGCGATGCCCGGGCAAACAGGTGGTTACTATCAGAGCCTCAGTGCTACGAAAACTCAATTGCGCGAAGCGCAGTTGCAGCTAAACGAAATAAATAATCGACGGCGCGAAATGCAGCGTCAGTTAGAAGACCTCGAGGAGGAAGATGATGAGTTCGGCTTCGGTGAATTTGATTCACCGGAAGTGTCATCTTCCTATGATAGTCGAATATTATCTTTGGAAAGTAAGCGCGACGAATTGTTGATGCGTTACACAGAACGCCATCCTTCAGTGATTCAAACGACTTCCCTTATTGCTGAGCTAAAGGTTGATAAGCAGGATGAGCTTGATGAGTTGGCCGAGCAGGCAGAAGAGGAAGGTGTACCGAGTATGGGTTTACAGACCAGTCCCGTTTATCAGCAGATGAGAGCAATGTTGTCCGAGACCGAGGCTCGAGCTGCTGAGTTAAATGTGCGCGTTGGTGAGTATAATAATCGCGTTACCTCACTAGAAGAAAGAGTTGATAGCATTCCTAAAGTAGAGGCAGAGTTCAAAGAGTTAAATCGAGATTACAGTGTTATCTCCCGGCAACATAATACTTTGCTACAAAGAAGAGAGTCGGCCCGTCTTTCTGGCGATGTCGAGAAAAATGCCAGCGGTGTAAAATTTCGAGTGATCGATCCTCCGTTTGTTCCACTTGAGCCCACTGAGCCAGATAAGTTGTTACTACACTCGGGCGCTTTTATTGCCGCGATTGGCTTGGGTGGTGGTTTAGCCTTACTTTTATCGTTATTGCGCCCGGTGATATGCAATCGTCGAAGTCTTGAGCGCCTTGTGGGTTTACCTGTTCTTGGTAGTGTGTCGATGATTGCTTCAGTGAGTGAAAAGAAAAAAGCACTGCACGAAAAGCTTCTTTTTGCATCCATGCTCTTGTTTTTATTTCTGACCTTTGCCGGGGTGAACCTCGGGCAAAGTTTACTCTCGACTTGAAAAGAATTTTCGCCTAGAGCATGGGTATCAGATGAGCATAATTGAAAAAGCTGTAGAAAAGCTAAATTTGACCGAGCCCGAGCAAAAGGGCTTGCCGCCTCGCCGTGACTCTGGGCTTACCAGTGGGCAATTGAGTGGCGATCTAGATAGGCCCCCCCAGCTATCTGCCAGGGAGGTGCAGCAAGCTGCCACGCCACCCGTGACTTCCAGTGGCTTTAAACCGGTAGATATTGATATTAGTTTCGCCGAGCTTGCACGGCGGGGTATGGTGACTCCTGATTCCCCTCGCAGTCCCATCGCTGAAGAATATCGTTCAATCAAAAGGCCACTATTGGTTAATATTGAAGGTAATGGCGCGGCCACTATTCGTCACCCCAATTTAATAATGGTGACCAGTGCACTACAGGGTGAGGGCAAGACCTTTTCGGCGGTTAATCTAGCCATGAGTATCGCCATGGAGCAGGATAAAACTGTGTTGCTGGTTGATGCCGATATTTCCAAAGCCAGTGCCGCAAGATTGCTGGGTGTGCCCGACAGCAGTCCGGGTTTGATTGATGTGCTGGAAAATGAAAGTTTACAAATTGGTGATGTGATGCTGCACACCAATATTCCGAACTTACGTATTGTGCCGGCTGGGCGAGTACATGAAAGAGCCACTGAGTTGCTGGCAAGTCAGAGTATGTACCGGGTGGCGAAAGAGTTAGCGCAAAGATATTCAGACAGGGTGGTGATTTTTGACTCTCCGCCAATGCTGTTGACCAATGAAGCTCAGGTGGTGGCGAGCCTGGTCGGCCAGATTGTCTTTGTGATTGCCGCTGAGAAAACCTCACAACGTGCGGTAACTGAGGCCCTGGGTATGCTGGGTGATGAGGCGGTGGTGGGTATGATTTTGAATAAAACCAAACATGCTTTTACCAGTAAATATGGTTATGGCTACGGTTATGGCTATGGCTACGAAAATACCAGAGAAATTACTAATTAGTTGTTAGGGATGATGAATGCATAAGTATTGGAATGAGGTAATAAGGTATTTTTGCGCAGTTAGTCTGATAGGCTCAGCAGGTATTGCCGAGGCTGGTCAATGGCGTGTCAGTTCCGGTCTTGGTGTTAGTGAGCGTTATAGTGATAATGACAACCTCACAGCGATAGATAAAAAAGAAAAATTTGTTACCGTTATTTCGCCGGATATCAGTTTGTCCGGTAGTGGTGGTGGGCGAATTAATTATGATGTCTTGGCCTCGCTTTCCCATCATGAATCAAACGATGGTAATGATTCAACGAACCCCTCGTTAAGTGGTAATGCCAATGCCGAGCTGGTTGATCAAATACTTTTTTTTGATCTCAGTTCAACCATCAATCAAAATCGTATCGACTCTTTCCGTTCTACCGGAGATGATGAAGTTTCACGTAATCGTTCCGACAATGCCACTACCACATATAGCTATAGGCTAAGCCCCTACCTAACCGGACGTATAAATAGCTTCGCCGATATGGAGTTGCGTTACAGCTATGATGAGCAGTGGAACTCGGATAGTGAGGTGAGTGATAGCAGCCGCCAGGCTCTTTCGTTTAATCTGAGCAGTGGTAGTGATTTTGCAATTTTGGATTGGGGCCTGGTGGGTAATTACAGTAAGACCGATACGGATGATAGCGACAGTGCTCAGAATAATGATGATGACTTGAAGTCCGCCGATCTTCGCCTGGGTTATCGCCTCAATCGAAAGCTACGTTTCAGGGGCTCGCTAGGTCGAGAGTGGAATGATTTCGATTCCGCGCACTCCGATGTGGATGGCGAGCGCTGGGATTTTGGCCTGACCTGGACGCCAAATAAGCGAACGACTGTTAATGTCGGTTACGGTGAACGCTTCTTTGGCGATACTCCTACCGTGGATGTGTCCTACCGTAGGAAAAAAAGCGTTTTTACCGCCAGTTACGAAAAAATACTTACCGATGCTCGTACGCTACGTAGCGAACAAGGTCTTTTTGACGAAGATCCTTTTGGCAATCCTATTGACCCAGTAAGTGGTGAGCCAGTTTTTATCATTGCCGGTAATGGTCAAATTGTTGATGAAAGAATGTCCTTTTCCTGGTCTCGCCAGGGTAAGCGAACGTCACTTACCTGGAATGGTGATTATTCAATACAAGAACCACAGAGTTCAAGGGAAGAGGTGATTTTTATCTCATCTCGACTTGAACTGTCGCGGCGCCTTACCAGTAAATTGAGTGTTGATACCAGTATGGCCTGGGAAAACCAGGAAAACGAGCTGGATGAAGAGTTTGAAACATGGCGTTTTAATATGGGTTTAAGTCGACCTCTCGGCAGTAAAAGTAATGTTAGTTTGCGATACACCTACACGGATAGGGATTCTGATGTGCCCGACGATGGCTATGAAGAGAGCCGAATAGTTTTAAATTACAGAATAAATTTTTAAAAAAATCTGCCAGGGAGGTGTAGATCTTGTCTCAAGCTGTAGTGAAGAAAATACTTTGTATTGTTGGCGCAAGGCCAAATTTTATGAAGATAGCGCCAGTCATTAGAGCGCTAAACAATGCTCGGCATTCATTTGATGTGCGTTTGCTACATACGGGTCAGCACTATGATGCTGCAATGAAGCAGTCCTTCTTTGATCAGTTACATATTCCCGAACCCGATGTGGACCTGGGTGTGGGTTCGGGTTCTCACGCTGTTCAGACCGCTGAAATAATGAAACGCTTTGAACCGGTGATGGATGAGTTAAAGCCCGATACTATTCTTGTTGTCGGTGATGTTAACTCGACGATTGCCTGTGCATTGGTGGCTGTTAAAAAAGGAGTGCCTGTTATTCATGTCGAGGCCGGCCTGCGCAGTGGGGATCGCAGTATGCCCGAAGAAATAAATCGTGTGCTGACCGATCAGATTTCTGATTTATTACTGACTACAGAACGCAGTGCCGAGGAAAACCTACAGCGTGAGGGTATCGATAGCGACAAAGTGCATTTTGTCGGGAATGTGATGATTGATACTCTGCGTTATAACCTCGATAACGCAGTTTCTTCGGTAGATACCTTAAACAGCTGCCTGGATACCGAGGGAGGTATGGAGACGAAGTCAGGCTATGGTTTATTGACTCTACATCGTCCATCTAACGTTGATGACCCGGTGGTGTTAGAGCGCCTGTTGCGCACACTTGTCGAACTTGCTGAGGATTTACCCCTGCTCTTTCCCGTGCACCCAAGAACCCAGCAGTGTATCGATAGTGCGGGTTTAAATCATCTGTTAGCGACTAGTCAACTCTACCTAATTCCGCCTCAGGCCTATCTTAATATGCTTGGTTTGATGAAAGATGCCCGCCTGGTACTCACGGATTCTGGGGGTATTCAGGAGGAGACAACGGCTCTTGGCGTACCCTGTATAACTCTGCGTGAAAATACCGAGCGGCCGATTACTGTGGCAGAGGGTAGTAATACTATCGTTGGCTCGAACCCAGAAAAAATTAGTTCATGCTTCAATGATATTATGCGATCGGGTGGCAAGGCGGGTCGTACCCCTGAGTATTGGGATGGCAGAGCAGCGGAGCGTAGCGCTGAAGTCATTGGCAATTGGCTGTATAAAACATAGATGGGCTTACTTGTATGATGGCAAGTAAAAGTAAGAGCAGTGTGAATCCGTGGTGCAGCAATGATAAATAAATTAAACGTGAATGCTGCTCCGATTCTCAATGCGATGACGGTCGACGTAGAGGACTACTATCAGGTTTCGGCTTTCGAAAAACACATCTGTAGAACGACGTGGAACGATTTCGATTGCCGAGTGGAAGCAAATATTGAACGCATCCTTCAACTTTTTGAGAAAAAATCGGTAAAGGCGACCTTCTTTACTCTGGGCTGGGTCGCCGAGCGCCACCCGTCCATGGTACGAAAAATAGTTGCAAGTGGTCATGAACTAGCGAGTCATGGTTGGGACCATCGGCGTGTGACTTCACAAGAGCCGGCCAGCTTTAAGGATGATGTACTCAAAACGCGGGCACTGTTGGAAGATATTTCCGGGCAAGTGGTTAAGGGTTATCGCGCGGCCAGTTATTCCATTGGCGCTGAAAACCTTTGGGCCCTCGATGTGCTTGCTGAGGCTGGCTATGAATACAGTTCGAGCATCGTGCCTATCCGCCACGATCACTACGGCATGCCAGATGCACCGCGTTTCGCTTTTCGGGCAGCGGGTGATCGTATCCTGGAAATCCCTGTGAGTACGGTGACAGTTATGCGTCGCAATATTAATTGCGGGGGTGGGGGCTGGTTCAGGTTTTTCCCTTATGGTTTTACACGCTGGGCTTTGCAACGGGTCAATGAGCGCGAGCAGCGCTCCTGTGTTTTCTATTTTCATCCCTGGGAAATCGATGAAGAGCAGCCAAGAATAGATAATTTGGGGCACAAAACCCGCTTTCGCCATTATCTCAATTTACATAAAACTCACCCACGTTTAGAACGGCTGCTTGATGATTTTTGTTGGGGCCGGATGGATGAGATATTTTTAGGGACAGCTCAATGAATACTTACGCTAGGAATGCTAATGGGGCTTAAGGTTTGTCATTTAAATGAAGCCGGTTTTTCTCGCTGGGATGCTTTTGTCGAATCGTGCTCAGAGGCTACATTTTTTCACCGCTCGGCTTGGAAAACGGTACTGGAGCGGGCTTTTGGGCACAGCACACATTATTTATATGTAGAACAAGACGGAGAAATTCAGGGGCTTTTGCCGCTCGCCCAGGTGAAAAGTGTCTTGTTCGGTCATACTCTTGCCTCACTACCATTTTGTGTCTATGGCGGGATTATTGCGAATAGCGATGCTGCGAGTATTGCCCTGCGCAATGCGGCCTGTGAACTGGCCAGGCAATTAAATGTTGATGCTTTGGAAATGAGAAACGTTCAGGCATCCGGACAGGGCTGGCCCACCAAACAACTTTATGCAACCTTTAGAAAGGAGATTGATAGCGACCCCGAGGCCAATATGAAGGCGATTCCTCGCAAACAGCGGGCAGTGGTGCGCAAGGGAATTAAAGCCGGCCTTATGAGTGAAAGTGATCCGGGATGGCAACGCCTATACCGTATTTATTCCGAGAGTGTTCGCAATTTGGGAACGCCGGTTTTTTCGGCCAATTATTTCAAAATATTGCGTGAAGTCTTTGCTGAGGACTGCGAGATTTTGATGATTACGCATCAGGGGCAGGATATTGCCGGAGTAATGAGCTTTTATTTCAAGGATCAAGTGTTGCCCTACTACGGCGGTAGTGTTGCCCAGGCTCGCATCTTAAAAGGTAATGATTTTATGTACTGGGAGTTGCTGCGCCAGTCGGGAGAGCGAGGCATCCGTACTTTTGATTTTGGTAGGAGCAAAGAAGGTACCGGGCCCTATAGTTTCAAAAAAAATTGGGGCTTTATACCAGAACCCTTGTCCTATGAATATTTCTTAGTGAAGTCTAAGGCGATGCCCGATATTAATCCTTTAAACCCAAAGTATCGCTTTTTTGTTAACAACTGGAAGAAGCTGCCGCTCCCTGTTGCTAATTTTCTTGGTCCAATGCTATCCAAAAGTTTGGGTTGAGTACTGTGCAGGAACAACCCTCCGTCAAGCCAGCCTTGTTGTTTCTATGTCATAGGATCCCCTTCCCTCCGAATAAGGGCGATAAAATCCGCTCCTACCATTTATTGCGTTATCTCAGTGCTCACTATCGTATCTATCTTGGTGCTTTTGTCGATGACCCTGAGGACTGGGTTTATGCCGATAGGTTGGAAGAATTTTGTCAAGAAGTACACCTTGTCAGACTCAATCCCAAACTTGCCCGCATAAAAAGTTTGTGGGCCTTATGTAGTGGTCAGCCCTTGTCCTTGCCTTATTATTCAAATGGTAAAATGAGTCGATGGGTTGACAGCGTCAACTGTTCCGCTGACATACAGCGAGTGGTTATTTATTCTGCAGTGATGGCTCAATATGTGGCCGGGGCGAAGTGCCGTGCCAGTAAAAAAATTGCCGACCTTGTCGATGTGGACTCTGAAAAATGGCGAGAGTATTCACAACAAAAGGCATTCCCGATAAATTGGATTTATCGCCTGGAAGGCACACGTCTGTTAAAGTTTGAGCGCGACGTGGTGCAAGGATTTGATCATAGTTTTTTTGTTTCTACAGCCGAAGCCGATAAATTTAAAGAATTAGCGCCCGACATGGCCGATCGCCTGGCGAGTTATAGTAACGGTGTTGATAGCGATTACTTCTGCCCCGAGAAAAATTTCCCATCACCCTTTAAGAGTGGTGAGAGTGCCCTGGTGTTTGTCGGTGCTATGGACTACTGGCCAAACATTGACGCTGTGCAGTGGTTTGTTCGAGAAGTTTTTCCGGCAGTGGCGGCCAATAATAAAGGGATCAAATTTTACATCGTTGGCAGCAAGCCCAGTGCCCAGGTGCGTAAGTTGGCAGATTTTCCGGGGGTTGTCGTTACCGGGCGGGTGGCGGACGTGCGCCCCTACCTGTCTCATGCCGTTGCGGCTGTTGCCCCCATGCGCATCGCTCGGGGAATTCAAAACAAAGTGCTGGAAGCAATGGCGATGGCCCGCCCTGTGATTGTGAGTGAAGCGGGCATAGAGGGGATTAAGGCGACTCATGGACAAGACGTACTCGTCGCTAGACAGGCAGGCGATTACGCAGTTCTTCT
The DNA here is from genome assembly GCA_002162825.1 of Gammaproteobacteria bacterium 54_18_T64. GTDB lineage: Bacteria > Pseudomonadota > Gammaproteobacteria > Pseudomonadales > Porticoccaceae > Reddybacter. Next base: position 13,179 of record MAAU01000037.1, on the reverse strand, counting down.
ACAAAATATACTGGATGATAAATATAAAACCCTGGGGGCTTCTGCTCGACTTAGAGTGATTCAGGACTTTAGTTGGGAAAAAAACTTGCCTTTGGTTGGACAATTACTTGAGAAAAAAACAGCTTAACACTAGAAAATATGAATGATTCAAAAGCCATAGTTAATAACAGCGAAGGTTACTTCGATAGATATTATTTGTTGGTCGCTGTTGGCTATTGCCTGGCCATCGCATTGATATTTTATCCTACTGTAGAGTCAATGGTGGCCATATGGTGGCGTTCGGAGACCTTTACTCATGGTTTTCTAATTGCCCCCATTGTGATCTGGCTGGTATGGGAAAAAAGAAAGGTATTGGCTCGCTTAGCACCGTCACCACAATATCTGGCCTTTATTCCTACCTTTATATTCGGCTTCCTGTGGCTTTTTGGTCATGTTGTGGCCGCTGCGGTGGTCGAGCAAATAGCCTTGATTGGCATTTTACTCAGTGGCCTATGGGCAATTTTAGGTACCAGGGTCGTTTGGGCGATCGCCTTTCCTCTGGCGTTTTTGTTTTTGGCGGTACCGGTGGGTGAAGGTTTGATTCCCGCCCTTATGGAATTTACCGCCGACTTTACAGTGAGTCTATTAAAGCTAAGCGGTATTCCCGTTTATCGAGAAGGTTTGTTTTTCACCCTGCCGACTGGAAATTGGTCGGTGGTGGAGGGCTGTAGTGGTGTACGGTATTTGATAGCCTCGGTTACCCTGGGTTGCTTGTTTGCCTACTTGAGTTACCAAAGTTTGGTAAAACGGGGGCTTTTTATTGCTGCGTCTTTTATTGTGCCCATTTTTGCCAATGGTTTGCGGGCCTATATGATTGTCATGATTGGCCATCTCAGCAGTATGAAATTGGCCACAGGTGTCGATCATTTAATTTACGGTTGGGTGTTTTTTGGCCTAGTAATGTTTGTACTTTTTGCCGTGGGCTCGATATGGCGAGAGCATGAACTAGTTTCTGAGGATTCATCACCCACCGGGCATGATGCCGGCACAAAGCCACCGACAGGGGCCAAGCCCTATATCTCGGCAGCGCTAATTTTATTACTGGTTTGCATCTGGCCCCTCACGGCCTATTTAATTGAGAATCAACCAAGCTTGAAGGCCCTTGCGTCACTCGAAGCACCGCAAGGTCGCGCCGGTTGGGCTCTGGATACTAGTGAAGCCTGGCAGTGGCGGCCTGTGGTACACGGGGTGGATGGTGAAGTGCACCAGTTTTATCGTCGCGACGGCATAAGCGTGAGTATTTATGTCGGCCAGTTTCTAACGCAGAATCAAAGCAAAGAGCTCATAAACAGTCAGAATGTCTTTGTGGTACAAAAGTCACCGCATTGGCGGGTTACAAATCGCTCAAGTGCAAGGTTAAACCTGTCCGGCAGCGAAGTCGTCGTCGATCGGGCACAAATCAAGGGCGGCGGTGCCCACCTGCTAACCTTACGCTGGTATCGACTCGGTCGGCAATATACTGCCAATCCCTATATGGGGAAATTATGGGGGGGGCTGGCAAAGCTGACGTTTGCTCGGCGCGATGGTGCTTATATCACCATGACTACTCGTGTCGACGAGGGGATTGAAGTGAGTCTTGCGACTTTGCAGGGCTTTATCGATGCCATGCTTCCCGGATTGGAAGTTCAACTCGACCGCGTGGTGGGTGTTGGGGCCCTGGGCTCAGAGTTTGAGTGAGTCCACGATCAAAGTGGCGCAGCAGACTGCGCCACTAGTCGTCCATGTGATCTATGCATTAGGCACGGGTGGTCTGGAAAACGGCCTGGTGAATATCATAAACCGTGCCCCACCCGGCCGCTATCGTCATGCGATCATCTGTCTGACCCGCGCCGAAGGTTTTGAAAACCGTATCACCACGCCAAATGTTGAGCTCATTTCCCTGCATAAACGTCCCGGTCACGATCTGGATGTGTACTGGCGGCTGTGGCGCAGCCTGATGCGATTGCGCCCTGCCATTGTTCATACCCGCAATTTGGCGGCGCTTGAAATGCAGGTGATCGCGGCATTAATACCCGGTGTCAAACGGGTTCACGGTGAGCACGGTCGTGATATTCACGATATCGACGGCAGCAATAAAAAATATAATTTGCTGCGTAAGGCCCTGCGGCCCCTGGTTCATCGCTATATTGCGGTTAGTCAGGACTTGGCGAGGTGGTTGACCGAGGTTGTTGCAGTGCCTCTCGCTAAGGTAAGCCAAATCTATAACGGTGTTGACCAGCAAGTGTTTAGCCCGGGACTGTCTCGGGCATTTGTGCCAAAGGGTTTCCTGGCGGAGGGTGTACAGGTTATTGGTTCCGTTGGCCGTCTGGTGGAGGTAAAGGATCAATTGACTCTGATTAGGGCCTTTGGCAAGTTGATACAGAACAGTGAAGAGCGGGCCAAATTGCGTTTAGTTCTTGTTGGCGATGGGCCCATGCGTCAAAGCCTGTGCCAAGAAATTGCCGAGTTGGGCCTGACGGAATATATTTGGATGCCCGGTGATCGGGATGACATTCCCGAGCTATTGCGCATCATGGATGTTTTCGTTTTGCCCTCCCTGGGGGAGGGTATTTCCAATACTCTGCTGGAGGCCATGGCGACGGGACTGCCGCTGATTGCCACCGATGTCGGTGGTAATCCTGAATTAATTGCTGAGGGTCTAAATGGCCATTTGGTGCCTGTTGGCGACGTGGCGGCTCTGGCCAATAGCCTGCGAGGTCTTTTCTCCAAGCCCCAGGCACTGAGCTTATATGGCGAAAACAGTCTCAGAAGAGTCAGCCAAAATTTTGACTGGAGTCGCACCGTCGAAGAATATCTCAGTGTTTACGACCAGTTATTGGGTCGTACACCGCATGGCTCGGGGAATATGAATTCGGTACTCGATAGACAATCTACTAAGGGGAGGGTTTAGTTTAATCATGTGTGGCATTGCAGGGATACTGGATACGCGAGGACAGCGCGATATTGATCGCGAGCTATTGGGTCGCATGAACCAATCACAATTTCATCGCGGTCCCGATGAGGGTGGGCAACATTTTGAACCCGGCCTGGGCCTGGCCCATCGACGCCTGTCGATTATCGATCTATCCTCCGGCCAGCAGCCGATGTTTAATCAAGATCAAAGTGTTTGTGTGGTGTTTAATGGCGAAATTTATAATTTCCCCACCTTGAGAAAAGAGCTCGAAGCCGAAGGTTATGTTTTCCAAAGCCACTGTGACACCGAAGTGATCGTCCATGGCTGGAGTGCCTGGGGTGAGGCCTGTGTGGAAAAATTCCGCGGCATGTTTGCCTTTGCCATTTGGGACAAAAAACAACGCAGCTTGTTTCTTGCCCGCGATCGATTGGGCATTAAACCGCTATTTTATTCCCTGCTACCCGATGGCCACTTTATCTTTGGATCGGAACTCAAAGTTATTAAATGCCACCCCGATCTGCCGAAGAAAATGAACCCTCAGGCGGTGGAAGATTATTTTGCCCTCGGTTACATCCCCGAACCGAAAACGATTTATCAAGATGTCTATAAACTCGACCCGGGGCATACCCTGACGATTACACAGGGGCAGGGTGAACTGCGTTCCAGGGAATATTGGGATATCCCCTTTACACCCGTTGCCTACAGTTGCGAACAAGATTTAGAAGATGAGCTCATTCATCGTCTGCGTGAGGCGGTCGATATACGTATGGTGGCCGAAGTCCCCCTCGGTGCCTTTTTATCAGGCGGCGTTGACTCCAGCGCCGTGGTGGCAATGATGGCCGGTTTACAGGACAAACCGGTCAATACCTGCTCCATCGGTTTTGATGTGAAGGGTTATGATGAATCGATTTATGCTCAGGAAGTTGCCGAACAATTTAATACCCAGCATCACGTCAATATTGTCGATCCCGATGACTTTGATTTGATTGATGAGCTGGCGGGCTTGTACGATGAGCCCTTCGCCGATAGCTCGGCACTGCCCACCTACCGGGTTTGTCAATTGGCCAAACAACGGGTCACGGTAGCCCTCTCCGGTGACGGGGGAGACGAGCATTTTGCCGGCTATCGACGCTATCGTTGGCATATGAATGAAGAAAAATTACGCGGCCTTGTACCCACATCAATCAGGCAGCCACTCTTCGGTTTAGCCGGTAAACTCTATCCCAAGCTCGGGTGGGCGCCGCGGGTATTTCGCGCTAAGACCACGTTTCAATCAATGGCCCGTGACGCAATAGACGGTTATTTCCATAACTTCTCTATTCTTATTGATGAGCAGAGAGACAAGCTCTTCAGTGACTCCTTTAAAAGTGAATTACAGGGCTATAAGGCGTCTGAGGTCTTCCACCAACACGCGGCTAAAGCGCCGACCGATGACCCCTTATCGGTAGTTCAGTACATCGATATGAAAACCTATCTGCCCGGTGATATTCTCACCAAGGTTGACCGCGCCAGTATGGCTCACTCTCTTGAGGTGCGGGTTCCCCTGCTCGATCACAAATTTGTCGAGTGGGTTTCTGGCTTGCCCTCGGCGATGAAACTCAAGGGTCAGCAGGGTAAGGCCGTCTTTAAATCATCCCTCGAACCCCACCTCAGCAATAATATTCTCTATCGCGATAAAATGGGCTTTGCCGTGCCCCTGGCTCAGTGGTTTCGTGGGCCATTAATAGATAAGTTGCGTGCTAGCTTGCTCGATGGTGGCCTATCTGAAACGGGAATGTTTGATAATCACTACCTCGAACAATTATTTAATCAGCATCAGTCCGGGCAGCGTGATAACAGTGCCGCTTTGTGGTCACTGCTGATGTTTAATGAAAGTTTGAAACAACTCTAGTCCTGGGCCCTTTGACAGTATGAAGATTCTCCACATTCTCGATCATTCGATTCCCCTACACAGTGGCTATACCTTCCGCACCCGCGCCATTCTTGAGCAGCAGCGGGCCATGGGTTGGCAAACCTACCACTTGACCTCGGCAAAGCATCAGGGCGCTACTGACGATGTTGAAGAGGTCGACGGTTTTCAGTTTTTTCGCACCCGCTCTAAAGCGAGCTTGCTATCGCGTCTGCCCTTGCTCAACCAAGTGGCGATTGTTCGCAGTCTAGAACGGCGTATTGATGAGGTGATCAAAGAAGTTAAGCCGGATGTACTCCATGCCCATTCACCGGCTCTCAACGGACTTGCCGCAGTCAGGGCCGGGCGGCGCCATAATATCCCCGTGGTTTATGAATGCCGTGCCTTTTGGGAAGATGCGGCGGTTGACCACGGCACGAGTAATGAGGGCGGGCTGCGTTATCGCCTGACAAAAGCCCTGGAGACCCATGTGTTTCGCCGTGCCGACGCGGTCACCACCATTTGTGAAGGCTTGCGTAGTGATATTGTCAGCCGTGGCATAGCGGCCAAGAAAGTGACGGTGATCGCCAATGCTGTCGATATTGAACGTTTTACCTTTGGTGTCGAAGCCGATACGGGCCTACGGGAAAAGTTGGACCTTGAGGGCAAAACGGTATTGGGTTTTATCGGTTCTTTTTATGCCTATGAGGGCTTGCCTTTATTATTAGATGCCATGCCTCGGATGTTACAGGACTCACCCAATATTCGACTGTTGTTGGTGGGTGGTGGCCCGCAGGAAGCCTTGATTAAAAATAAAGTCAAAGACCTTGGCCTGGATCGGCAGGTAATTTTTACCGGCCGCGTACCTCACGACCAGGTGCAGGCGTATTACAACCAGGTCGATGTTTTTGTCTACCCCCGGCTGGCCATGCGCCTGACGGAGCTGGTAACACCATTAAAACCGCTCGAAGCCATGGCACAGGGCCGCTTGGTTGTCGCCTCCGATGTCGGTGGGCACAGAGAGCTGATACGGGATCGGCAAAATGGTTGCCTCTTTAAAGCGGGTGATGCCGAGGATTTGGCGGCAACGGTGGTTGGGCTCTTGGCAGCGGAAGAGAATTGGCCACAGCTAAAAAGAGCGGGTCGTGATTATGTCGAGACCGAGCGCAATTGGCGAGTCAGTGTGGCGAACTATCGCTCGGTTTATCCTGGGCTGGTATCGGGTACTTAGCGGTGACAGAACATTCGCCAAGGCTGTTGGTTTTTTCATCTCTCTTCCCCAGCAAGGTACAACCCGGGGCCGGTCTGTTTATACGCGAACGCATGTTTCGGGTTGGTAAACATCTACCCCTGGTGGTGGTATCGCCCGTTCCCTGGTTCCCCCTGCAGGGCTTGATTCGTTATTTCAAGCCGGGTTATCGCCTACAACCTCCGAAATTTGAAGAACAGCAGGGGGTGATGGTCTATCACCCGCGCTTTCTGGCTGTTCCTGGCCTCTTACGCAATCTCGATGGCTTGTCGATGGCCCTGTGTAGTTTGTTGCTTTTGTTGCGCCTCAAGCGTAGTTTTCAATTCAGCTTGATCGATTCGCACTTCGCCTGGCCCGACGGCTATGCGGCAACGCTGCTGGGATGTTGGTTGCGGGTTCCGGTGACGATCACCTTGCGGGGTACCGAAGTTCCCCATTGCAAAGATGGGGTGAAGCGGCGCAAGATTTTAACCGCCCTGCAGCGTGCGGCGCGTGTCTTTGCCGTTGCCGATTCACTGAAACGCCATGTTGTCGACCTGGGTGCCGATAAGGAAAAAATACAAGTTGTCGGTAATGGCGTCGATACCGAACGCTTTGCCCCCCAGAGTCAAGAGGCGGCCCGCACTCGCCTAGGGCTGCCTGTCGATGCCAAGGTACTGGTGACGGTGGGCGGCCTGGTCGAACGCAAGGGCTTTCATCGCGTGATAGAACTTATGCCGGCCCTGCTTGAACAATACCCGGCTTTGTACTACTTAGTAGTGGGTGGGGCGTGCGCAGAGGGCGACTGGCGCGAGCGTCTGGAAACCCAGGCTAAAGATTTAGGTGTGGCTCAGCGCGTGCTATTTTTGGGTTCTGTAGTACCGGATGAACTATGCTGGCCGCTTTCCGCCGCCGATCTTTTTGTACTACCGACGGCCAACGAGGGCTGGGCAAACGTCTTTCTTGAGGCGATGGCCTGTGGCCTTGCGGTAGTGACGAGTGATGTCGGTGGCAACCCCGAGGTGGTTTGTCGCGATGAACTAGGTACTATTGTACCCTTTGGGCAGCCGGAGGCCCTGCGAGGGGGCATAGCGGCAGCCTTGAGTAATGAGTGGCAGGTAGAAGGTATTATTGCTTATGCCAAAGAGAATAGTTGGCAGCACCGGGTAGATCAGCTACTGATTGCCTTTGCCGAAATCACTGAATAACAGTTACAAACGAAGCAGGTAGAAGGCCAAAAACTCGTTAAACAGTTTGGGGAGGCTTGATGGAGCAACAGGGGGGCAGCGACTTCGTACCTATTTTTGCAGGGGGTGGCACCCGGCTGTCGGCGCATATTGGTATTCTTCACGCTCTGGAAACCCTCGATGTCAAATTTGACCATCTGGTGGGCGTGTCGGGTGGCAGTATCATCGGTGCGCTGTATGCGGCTGGCTTATCCCTGCCGAATATTAAAAAGCTAGCTCTGGAAACGAATTTCTCACAATTTAAGGGTTATTCCCTGCGTCAGTTACTCAAGGCCGGTGGCTTGAGTACCGGTGATGGTTTTGAACAATGGGTGGAGAGCTTTCTAGAGGGTCGCTGTTTTAAAGATCTGTCGCGCAATCTGCACATTGTTGCCACCGATGTCATGACGGGCAGCCCGGTTATTTTTAATCGAGAGTTGACTCCGGATCTGATGGTTTCAAAGGCGGTGCGCTACTCGATGTCCATCCCCCTACTGTTTACCTTTAATCAATATGGTGAACACATCTTGGTGGATGGCAGTATTTTGGCAGAAGACGCCTTACACCGAGATTGGTCGGGCTGTGGTACGCCGGTTATTTGCTTTCGCATGCGCAGTGTTGATCTGTCCAATAATGTATCTGTCGGCGGCCTGTTCCCCTTGAAAAGCTATTTGACCTTATTGGTTCGTACATTTATGAACACTATTTCCCGGGAATATATTAATGATAAATTCTGGGATAACACCGTCGTGGTGAATACCGGTTCGATATCACCGGTTGAATTTAATCTCAGTGATGCCGACAAAGAACAGTTGTTTTTACAGGGTTATAACACCGCGATGGAGGTTATACCCCTAAAGGTATTTACTGAAAGGGCTGCAAGCGACAAGCCATAAGGTGTTTTTCCGGTTTAGTAGCGTATGCGTAGGGTGTCATTGCACAGTACTTGCATACCACTCAGTTGCCAGCTGCCGGTTAGTATGCCGAACACGCGTAAGTGCCGTGTTTTTTTACATTGCTGTATTTCGTCAAGAATTTTTTTGTCGAGGGGGAAGCGCCCGTCGGATACCAGTAAGATATCGGCTTTTTGCCACCCCTTTTGCCTTTGTTTATGCAGGGCTAATTGCAGAGCCTGGGGTAAATCGGTGCCGCCATGAAATGAAAATTGTAAAAAATCAAGCACTTCGATGAGTCCACCCTGGCGCAGGTCGAGTTGATGGCAGGTCGTTTGCTCGGGGCCACTGAAGGCATAGAGATAACAGGGCCGCTGTTCGCGATGAGCCATTTGTAGGGCTTCCAGCACTACCGCCTTGGCGATGTGCTCGGGCTCGCCGTGCATTGAACCCGAGGTGTCGAGGCAGAGGATGATGGGGCCGCGCGCCAAACTGGATTGGCCTTGACGCCCCCGTTCGCTAGGCTCACCTTGTTTTGCCTTTATCCCTCCTTTCTTTTGTTCCGGCTCGCGTTTGGCTTGATGTTGGTAGAGCAGTAGTAAGCGTTCGGCGCGGCGCGCGTGCCACAGGGTTTTCAGGATGGGGTGACAGAGTAGAGCCAGCTCTGTAGGGAGCATGCGATTGATATCGTCACCCCGTTCGATGCCATCCATTTCCAGGGCTTTGCGAGGTATATTACGGCCGCGCTCGCCCTTGTCATGTACCGCAGACTGCGACCTGGTTTGTGGACGGGTGTCGATAGTGGCGGCTTGGTCCCTGCCGCTACTTTTTCTTTCACGCCCAATGGCGTCGATAAAGGAAATCAACTCGGGGTGTTTTTTAATACCTTGCCGGTAGCGAATAATATTTCGCCAACCCTGTGAGTTGAGTTGGCCGGTACTTAAGTCCCAGCCGCGGCCGGGCAAGCTGCTCTTCAGCGCCTCTTTTTTTGACGCGAATGCCTTGTGCTGGAGTGGTTTCTTTCTGTCAATTGAGCGCTCCACTTCTTGGAGCTGCCGCCAGTTGTCGGCGAGATTTTGCCAGCGTTGCTGCAGCGTGTTGCGGCCCTCCTGCGCGGCGCTGTGGATTTTAGTGAGCGCTTGAGCCGGGTTTTGTTGCCGAGTGCCTTGCGGGGCCGATGTTTGGCTGCTCTCCGTATTTCCATGTTGGCTTGAAGTGGGCGGGGTCGCCACGCTCTGCGTGGCTTGGCCCTGGCGAGTAGCTGTGGCGCCTTGCTGCTGGCGGTTATTGCCCCTTTCTTGGGCAGGCTTGGCCTGGCTTGTGGGGGTGGGCCCACGTTTCTTCGGCGCGGATTGTGTCATCGCCTGTGGGCTGCGACTTTCTACATGATCGGCCAGGCCGTCTTCGGCGCGAAAGGATGAATCCTTGTCACTAATCTGCTGTCGTTGTGCTAGTTTGTCATTAAATTTATTGGCCGTGAGAGCGAGGTAGTCTGCGGCGCTGATTACACCCTCACAAATATCTATTAATACGCTGTCGGTGAGGCTTTCCTGACCCGAACACAACTCGGCAAGTTCCAGGGTTTCGAGGCGCATCAGTAGAATTGTACGCAGTTCTTTCTCGGGCCAGCAAAGTTCATGCAATTCGGGTAGTTGGCCGGCGAGGAGCTTCTCGCGCCACTGCATTATGCCCCGCGCGCGGGTTAACAGGGGCCCGTGGGTATGGGTGATCACCACGTCATAGAGGGCATCGGGTAGGGCGTCGAGGGCGGAAAACTCATCTTCAAGTAGGCCCAGGTTCACAATCGGCCCGCTAGGCTATCTTACTGTCATTATTTACAGGGACAGTGGCTGGGTTTTCCCCCCTGGCTAAGCCTCGATAGGCCTCGACCACAAGATGGAGTCGCTGTTGAAAGGCCGCAACCTTTTCTAGCTTGTCACTCAGGCTTTGTTTCGCGTTGGCAATATAAGCGACGGAAACCCACAGGTGCTGGCCCAGTGCTCGGTCAATGGCGTCGTAGCCCTGTTCGACACTTTGCCGCAGGGCTGTGATATCGCTAGTCAGTTTATGGCTTTCCTCGAGTCGGCCGCGAATAAAACTTTCGGGGTGCTCGGTAGCTTCCATACAGGGTGGGTTCTGGTGGTGATAGATTAAGCGGTTAGCGGGATCGGCCAGGTACTGGTCGATATGCTGCCAGTGGCCGTCGATATGACACTGTTGATAGTGCTGGTCAAAAAAACTCTCGCTCAGCTCTCGTTCGGTATACCCCCGGTTGTCGTTGCTGCGCTCATCCTGGTCGGGGGGCGATAAATACAGGGCCAAACCGTCGCGCCGGGCCCACTCTTGCTCGCTATTAGCGGTGGTTTGTTTTCCGTCGCGTCGTAGGTAGAGGTGTTGGCCCTGGTCATTGCCGGTTTGCGTTTGACTATTCTGATCGGCTTGCAGAGTGCTTTCCCAGGTGGCGATCAATTTTTCCAGGCGCTCGGTCTTAAAGCCGCTGCCGGCGCCAATCTGCGTGTTCAACCACTGTGCAATTACGTCTTGTTCGGCGGGCGCATTCCACAGGCAGTGTTGTAGCAGACAGCAGTCCCATAGAGAAACCTCAGACTGGCCATTGGTGTGGGCGGCAATTTTCAGTAATTTGACGACCTTGCGCCAACGGCGGTCGGAGACGACAATATTTTGTTCGGCGAGATAGGGCCTTAGGGCCTTGAGGAGTGCAAGGGCATCTGCAGACAGGGCTAGGGTCTGAGCGCTCATTTGAATCGCATCAACCTCGGCGTGGCTTAAGCGATCCTTAGCAGCGGGCTGGATAGTTTTTTCATCGAGTTCTAGTAGGGCGACAAAGTTAATGTCAGTCACGGCCTGAACATTGTAGCGACAGATAAAACGGTCGTAGAGGGCCTGCAGCTCATCGTCGCCAGGTAATTCGTTACTGGCACCCACAACGGAGATCAGGGGTACTTTTACCCGGCAGTCGCCGTTATCAAATTCGCCCTCGTTGAGCAGGGTGAGCAGGGTGTTGAGAATGGCGCTATTGGCCTTAAACACCTCGTCGAGGAAGGCTATATTGGCGCTGGGTAGGTAGCGCTCGGTGAGGCGCTCGTAGCGATCATTTTCCAGGGCCTTGATCGACAGGGGCCCGAACAATTCTTCCGGTACGGAAAAGCGCGTCAGTAAGCGCTCGAAATAATGGCCCGGCTCAAAGGCCAGGTGCAGGCGGCGCGCGAGTACGCTTTTTGCTGTACCAGGTGGACCAATCAGTAGGCTGTGTTCACCACTCAAGGCAGCCAGCAGGGTGAGACGTGTCGCCGTCTCGCGCTCGATCAGCCCACTCTGCATACAGGTGAGTAGGCGTGCGAGGCGAGATTTTAGATCGGCGGCATTTGTCTCGGGGCTTATCGCGGCTGCCTCTAGCTGATTTTTTTCCAAACAACGATATCCTTGATGTGCTTGAACAGGGTGCTGGGACTGGTGGTGCGAATGGTTTCAAGTAGCTCGTCGAGCTTGAATTTGCCGTGCAGTTCACGCACCACACCGACCTGTTCCATATCGACCAGACCCGATTCACGGGCGTGCTCTTCAAAGGCTTTGTTCTTCCAGAAAAAGGCGCCGGGCATGGTGGTGGGTATGACCAGCACAAAGAACAATGAGCGACTGATCGCGCCTGCGCTAATCATCAGTAGGGCCAATGCCGACCAGCCGATAAGGGCGAGAGTGCCGCTGGGAGCCGTCACCAGTAGCAGGAGAGCGCTAGCAAAACTCAAACCGAGTAGCACGTTGCGGGTGATCCAGGCTTTGCCGTAGCGAGTGGTCTGTAAATACCAGGAGGCAGCGCCTTCATTTTCGAGGCTGCTCATGGCGCGGCTGTGGGCGATATGGCCGATCAGTTCGACGCCCAGGCCGAGGGCAATCAGTGCCATCAAGGGGCCGGCCAGTGCCAGTAGGGATTGCTCAGCACTGAGTAGGGGCAAGCTAATCAGGCCGGTCAGTAGGGCACCGTAGCTGAGGGTATTACCGAAGAAGGCAGTGCCGGTTTGCCAGTGATCCCAAAAGGGCCGCGCCTTGATGCGGTAGATCTTATACATATAGTACAGACCGATCAGACCGCTGATGGCGCCGAGTACACCGGAGGCATTAGCCAGTAAGTTGCATACAGCATTGTCAAACAGCGAGAAAAAGACATAGGCCATCAAGAAGGTGTAAAAGCCGGTGATACCGGCGATTTCCCGACTGAGGGGCGAGAGTCGTAGGTTATTAAAGCCCCGATAAAAGCGGTGGGGTTTGCCCAGGTGCATATTGAGTTTGAACAGACCGTAGGTGAGCATCACAAACATAATGCCGAGCAGGGGCAGCTTCACGGCAGCGCTATTGAGGGCGGCCAGAGCCTCGAGGTTAATGAGGCCCGCAGTGACGACAATCAAAAAGGCACCGAGTACCGCCTGGGTGCTGAGGGTAAAGATAACGTGAGCGCTCTCGTGAGAGGTCAGCAGCTTGCGCCAGTTCCAGTGTTTCTTTTCGCCGTGCTTTTTATCGACCTTGGGTGTGAAGATGCCGACGCTGTCGTCTTTGTGATATTTCAGCGGCATGGAGTCGGTGCGGGTCATTTCCCGTTGGGTCGAACGGGTTTGCTGAAAGCGAATATTCGGCTGGGTGATATCGGTGGTGGGGAAGCCGGGAATGGCGGTCTTCGCCTCGATGCGATTTTCGGGAATATTATCGATAACACCGAAGTCCAGGGCGTTGCCCAAACAGGCGGAGACACAGGCGGGCTTGAGGCCGACTTCCAGGCGGTCGACACACATATTGCACTTGGTGACTTCGCCCTTCACCGGGTCGAGCTGGGGGGCGTTGTAGGGGCAGACCCAGGTGCAGTAGCCGCAGCCAAAGCAGATGTCGGGATCTTGCAAGACTGCACCGTATTCGGCGTACTTGGTGTAGGCGCGCGTGGGGCAGCCTTTCAAACACACCGGGTCATCGCAGTGGTTGCAGGCCATGGAAATATTGAGGCG
>MAAU01000031.1:1154-33305 GCA_002162825.1 Gammaproteobacteria bacterium 54_18_T64 | reverse complement strand
CCCCAAGACAAGGTTCAACTAGCCCAGCACATCGCTAATCGACTGACGTAGGCGCTCGATAAACAAATCGATCTCCGCCTCACTAATCGTCAGGGGCGGCGACATCACCATGTTGTCAGCCACGGCACGACACAGCAGACCATTTTCAAAGCACTTATTATGCACCGGCACGCCAACGCCAGTGGGGTATTTAGCCGTATTCGGCGCAAAGGTAATGGCACCCAGCAAACCGTAATTGCGGATATCAATAATATGGGGGATGTCGCGCAGACTGTGCAGGGCATCTTCCCAGTACTGACCGATGGGGCCGGAGGCACGAGTCAGCAGGCCTTCACGCTCGTAGATTTCAAAGGCGGCCAGGCCTGCAGCGGCACCCACTGGCGCACCGGCATAGGTATTGCCATGGAAGATTTCTGGCATGCCAGCCGGTGCGGCATCAAAAATGGTCTGCTGAATTTCCTCTTTAATAAACACACCACCCATCGGCACAGTGCCGCCATTGATGGCTTTGGCCGTGGTCATCAGGTCCGGGGTGACGCCGAACTCAACGGCGGCAAAGGCCGAGCCGGTGCGGCCATAGCCGGTCACTACCTCATCAAAAATCAACAGGATGTCATTGTCGTCACAAATCTGGCGGGCGCGCTCAAGATAACCTTTAGGCGGCGGCACCATGCCTCCGGCACCGACAATGGGCTCGATAATCAAGGCGCAAATATTCTCAGCGCCCCGCGTGGCGATGATTTTTTCCAGTGCATCAAGCTTTTCGACACCCTTTTCAGGCAGGCCCCGACTGAAGGCGTTGTTGGCAATGTCGAGCGGGTCGGGCAGAAAGTCGACATTCTCCAAAGTGGGGAAACCCTTGCGATTATTGGGAATACCCTGCAGTGAAGTACTACCGACATTGACCCCGTGGTAGCCCCGCTCGCGGGATATAAAGCGGGTTTTACTGGCCTTGCCGCGGGCCAATTGATAGCGGTGGGCAATTTTCATCGCGGTCTCAACCGACTCGGAGCCCGAGTTGGTGAAGAACACTCGATTCAGGGCCTCGGGCGCGTGCTCAACTAGTTTTTCAGCAAAGCGAAAGGTGATCGGTGAACCAAACTGGAAGGGCGGGCAAAAGTCCATATCCATCAACTGCTTATGCACCGCATCGGCCACCTCTTTACGGCTGTGGCCGAGGTTGGCGCACCACAGGCCGGCGGTGATATCGAGCACATCGCGGCCATCGGCGGTGTACAGAAAGCAGCCTTCCGCGCGTTCAATCAGGCGCGGGTTGGCACGGAAACCCCTGACATTGGTAAAGGGTTGCCACCAGTTTTCTAAATTTATATCGGGCCCTGTCATAACTTCTTCCTCTACGTAGTTCAGTATTCATGCTCGCGCATCTGAGCCGCGGTGATAATACGCCGCAGGCAGGCTTAAAAGCCGCCATTCTACCGAATGTGTCACGTTATTGGTCTTGCTATTTAACAACGACTCCCGATACTATAATTGATTTTAAGTCTCACACTTAACAGATTGATATTACAAGGGTTTAGATTTATGCCTGCCTATGAAGTAGAGGCAGAGGGAACTGCACAACAAGAATATGGAGATTTATTGCTCAATTATCTAGAGCAACTGGGTGTGGAATACGTGTTTGGTATTCCCGGTGGCGCCATTGAGCCCTTTTATAACGCCCTCGCTCGCAGCGAGCGCCGCGGCGGACCCCGCGCCATTACGGCCCGCCACGAAGCGGGCGCCGCCTTTATGGCCGATGGCTACTGGCGCAACTCAGGCAAGCTGGGAGTCTGCTGCGCCACCACGGGCCCCGGGGCAACCAACCTCATTACCGGTGTCGCTTCGGCCTACGAAAATAATGTGCCGATGCTGGTGATTACCGCCCAGACCGCACTATCGGGCTTCGGCACGGGCGCCTTCCAGGAATCGTCCTGCACAGGGGTAAATACCGTTGAGCTGTTTAATCACTGCTGCCGCTACAGCACGCTGATTTCGCACCCCGCGCAATTTGAACACAAGCTCACTACCGCGATCATGAACGCCTTTGCCGAACCCATGGGGCCGGTGCATTTGAGCATCCCCATCGATGTGATGCGCGCGACCCCAGCACAGCCCCTACCAAGGGTTGACCTACCGGATCTACTGCGCAAGCCAGCACTATTTGACAACGACGCCGTGGGGCGGCTCTACAGCGAATTAAGACTGGCGAAGAAACCCTTGTTTGTTATCGGCGATGGTGCCGGGGAGGCCATCGGCCTGATCCTCAACCTGGCACTCGGGCTCAACGCACTACTGGTGGTGACCCCTCACGGCAAGGGGCTGGTCAGCCCCTACCACCCCTTATTTCGCGGCGTTATTGGCTTTTCCGGCCACCAGAGTGCGCAACAACTGCTCACCGACCCGGAAATAGATCGCATCTTCATTATCGGCGCAGAGCTCGGTGAATGGGCCAGCCAGGGCTGGCAACCCGAGCATCACAAACAGCGCATTATTGATATTGAAGCCAGTGAATCGAACCTCACCAAAACCCTGATGGCTACTCTGCACGTGCGGGGGCGCCTGGAGAGTATTTTCGAAGCCGTACTCAAGCGCTTCGACAGCCAGGGCTTTAACAAGACCCGCAAACTGATAGCCACAGAGCAAACCATTGTCAGCGAGCCCACACCGAAAAACCTGGAACTAGTTCGACACTTTTGCCTGGATGAAGAGGCCAAATACTGCAGCGACGCTTCCCCCATCAAGCCCCAGCGCCTGATGCGAGAGCTACCCAATATTTTTCCAGCGAACACCCACTATTTAGCCGACGTTGGCGCCAGCTTTTCATGGGCGACCCACTATTTACACCCCCATGACCGGCGTATTTCGGGACGCAGGGATGCCAAGGGCGGGTTGTTTCGCGCCTCACTCAACTTCGCCTCCATGGGCTGGGCCATTGGCAGCGCCATTGGTACAGCCCTTGCCAGGCCAGACAAGCCCGTCGTCTGCATCACCGGCGACGGCAGTCTGTTGATGAACGGCCAGGAAATCACCGTCGCCGTCGAAGAAAAGCTCTCCATCATTTTTGTGGTGCTCAATGACAGCGCCTACGGCATGGTCAAGCACGGCCAGCGAATGACCGGTGCCGAAGAGATAGCCTATCGTCTACCAACGACAAACTTCGCCGCCTTCGCCGAGGCCATGGGTGTTGAGGGCCGTATTATTCACTCTGCCGAGGATCTCCTGGCACTGGATTGCCGAGCCCTCTTCAACCAACAAAAACCAACCCTGCTCGACGTACGGATTGACCAAGATGAAATCCCTCCAATAGGCATGCGAACCAAGGCGTTGCAACAAAAATCATGACTGATAAAAAAGCACTGGAACAAATTACCACCAAAATATGGCGCGAAGAGGCAGAACCCGACAATCCTTTTGCAGCGGCAAAAAGCTATTGCGCCGGGTTTGATGTCTACGGCGACCTGCTCGGTAAAGTTAGTCTTATCGAATATCTCTGGCTGCTCTTTAAGCTCGATCCGCCCAGCAAAGCACAGGCACATATGCTTGAGGCCCTGGCAGTCGCCCTGGCTAATCCAGGCCCCCGCGACCATAGCGTGCGCGGTGCGATGAATGCCGGTGTCGGCGGCTCCACTCGAGCCTCCGCCCTAATCGCCGCCATATCCATTGGTGCCGGCAACCTTGGTGGTGCCAGAGAAGTCTTCGTCGCCATGCAATATTGGCAGCAATGCGGCACCGACCTACAATCCTGGATAGACATCATCGACAGTCCGCCCCAGGAAGAGCGCAGCGACGTGTGGCCCGAAATGGAACACACACCCGGCTTTGACCCCAACGGAGCGAGCTGCCCCACACCCGTTAAGCAACTACTCGACCACCTCACCTCTATTGAACAGAGTGAGGCACTGACGTGGCTGCAAACCAATCGCCAGACACTTGAACAGCACGCCGGATCACCACTAGCATTTTCCGGCGTCGCCGCCGCAACGTTATTTGCTCTCGGCTTCGAGCCCGAACAAGCTGAAATGATTTTTCTCCTGCTCAGGCTACCCGGTGCCGCAGTTCACGCTCTGGAACAAGAGAAAATGGGATGGAGTCGCTACCCCTTTTTTGGCAATGGTCTTACCCTAACCAACGATCCAGGGCCGGTACCAAATGATGATTGAAGGACTAACAAATACGCCGACAGGCCCTGAACGACTTAAAGCATACGAAGACAACTGGCAAACTGAAATGGGGGCCTGGTTTCCGGGTGAACGGGTAGTCCTAAGAGGGAAGGACGTATTCTCCGAGCTCAGCAATCAAAGCTGGATGGAGTTCATGGTTTTTGCCATTACCGGCAGGGATATGTCGGAATTTGCGAGAGTTATCGAAGCTATGTGGCTCATCAGCTCTAGTTTCCCAGACCCCAGGTTATGGAACAATCGCGTTGCAGCTCTTGCCGGAACGGCTCGCTCCACCACGGCCCTAGCTGCGGCTGCTGGCAATGCCGTGTCTGAAGCAAGCATTTATGGTTTAAGAACTTCGAGGGGCGCTCTCGATTTCTTACAGCGTACTGAAAAAAAACTGAATGAAGGCGCCACATTAGAAGATATCATCAAAAAAGAACTACATACCTATCGGGCAATATATGGTTATGGGCGGCCATTAATAAACATTGACGAGAGGATTAAGCCATTACTGAAATTTGCCTATTCAGCAGGGTACAAAAAAAACACACTTCTGATATTGGCCTTCAAAATTCACGACTATTTTCAAACGACAAAATACAAATTTCAAATTAATATTTCTGCCATCGTTGCAGCAATCTCCGGCGATTATGGATTAACACTGAACGAATTTAACGACCTAGCAGCCTTATCATTTAGTGGGGGTATATTCCCCTGTTACATAGATGCACGCAACAATCCAGAAGGAAGCCTATTCCCTCTAGGAGTAGAAAGAATATTATCAACAGATCAAACAACACGAACCTGGAAAAGCGAAGAATGAAGAAAATATTAGGATTGCTAGCTATTCTGATTTCTTGCAATACAGCTCAAGTTATTGCCGAATATTCCGATGAAGACGATCTAACTTCACTGTACGGCGATGAAACCTTTGTAAGTATAGCAACTGGGATTTCACAGCCTATATCAAAAGCACCATCAGTAGCATCAGTAATTACTGCAGAAGATATAAAAATGATTGGCGCAACTGACATTGATGATGTCCTTGAAACTATCCCGGGATTACACATCGGGAGAAGTAGTGTTGGGCAAAATCCGATATATACTTTCCGTGGTATCTATTCTGACTTCAACCCTCAAGTCATGATGTTAATTAATGGAATACCTATAACCAACCTTTTTCACGGAAACCGGCATCAAGTTTGGGGCGGAATGCCCACCGAGTCTATCTCTAGAATAGAAGTTATTAGAGGGCCTGGGTCAGCAATCTACGGGGCAGATGCATTTGCTGGTGTTATTAACATAATTACGAACTCACCAGAAGAAATAGGCGGGGTTTCAGTCGGCACCCGCCATGGCACCTCTAATACAAATAGCATTTGGATGAAAGCTGGTGGAGCAAACGGTGAGTTTTCCTACATGGCAATTTTGGAAGGGATGAGCACGGACGGTTACAATGAAAAAATAAAGTCTGACTCTCAATCATTTCTTGACGCCATTTCTGGAACAGCTGCATCCCTTTCACCAGGAGATAGCAATCTAGAAGTTAAGTCTGTCGATGCTCGCGTCGAACTCAGTTATCAAAAGTTCACTTTGCATGCTGCCACGCAAATTAGAGAAGGTGGTGTAGGTGCAGGTATAGCCCAAGCATTAGACCCGAATGGACAAGCTGCCAGTAAGCGCCATAACGTTGACTTCATTTTTGAAGAAAGGGCGTTCACAAAAAATACAAGTATTAAAGTGAATTTAAGCTACCTCCATACCTCTCAGGAAGTGGATGAGGACTTCATCCTTTTTCCACCAGGCTCCAAGGGCCCATTTTTTGATCAACTGGGCAATGCTATTTCCCCGCCCTTTCCAAACGGAGTTATTGGCAACCCAGAAGTCTACGAGCGTCACTACCGTGCAAATTTTACAAGTACCTTCCGAGGTATTGAACAGCATGAACTAATGAGTGGAGTCGGCTATTACTTTGGAGAAATTTATAAAGTAGAGGAAGAAAAAAACTATGGCATTGACCCTTCCACCGGCCTACCAATCCCTCCCGGCAGCCCACTTATCGATGTATCTGATACACCCTACGCTTTCCTCAATGAAAACGAACGTGAAAACAGCCATATCTTTATTCAGGATGTATGGCATCTCGCAGGCGACTGGGAGTTAACAACGGGCATTCGCTATGACCACTATTCAGATTTTGGTGACACCACCAACCCCCGAGTTGCCTTAGTTTGGTCTGCCCGCCATAACTTAACGGTAAAGGCACTCTATGGTGAAGCCTTTAGAGCACCCTCATTCGCCGAAACTGGAGGGCAGGCCAATCCGGTTGCTCTCGGCAACTCTAACCTAAAACCAGAAACTTTAAAAAGTTACGAACTGGCATTTAATTACAAGCCTACCTACAACCTAACCCTGGATCTAAATCTGTTTAAATATTACTGGAAGGATATTATTCAATTTGTCCCGGACGCCAGCGGTACTCGCACAGCACAAAATGCAGGGGAGCAATACGGCCACGGCATTGAGCTAGAGGCTTCATGGAAGGTCAACAACTATCTATCGATATTGAGCAACTACTCCTGGCAAAAATCGGAGGACGAGCTCAATAATGCCGATGCGGCCAATGCTCCTGAACAACAGTTTTATATCCGTGCTAACACCGCCCTATCAAACGGATTAAATATCACCCTGCAAGCCAATCGTGTCACGGATAGGAAGCGCTCATTTGATGACCTCCGCAAAGAGATTGATGATTACACCACCGTCGACTTTACTCTGCGGAAGTCCTTCCTAACAGAGCAATTAGAGCTATCTTTAATTGGCAAAAATATTTTTAATGATGATGCCCGCGAGCCTAGCCCCAACGGCCAACCCGTGCCCCCCATTACCAATGATTTTCCCCTGAGCCGGCGTCGCATCTTTGCAGAAATCCGCTACAGCCTTTAGAACATAAAACTGACACTTGCAACGGACATTTATGCGCTGTTTTTATAGGGACATACTAAAAACGTACCAAAGGAGACGTTTATTCGGGCTCGCTTTACTGCTATTTGGGCAATCATTCATACCCTGCAATGCCCTGTCCTCAGGTTTACTTATCATTTACCCGAATGTGAA
This sequence comes from Gammaproteobacteria bacterium 54_18_T64, assembly GCA_002162825.1. GTDB lineage: Bacteria > Pseudomonadota > Gammaproteobacteria > Pseudomonadales > Porticoccaceae > Reddybacter. Next base: position 26,025 of record MAAU01000031.1, on the reverse strand, counting down.
AGCACCTTATAACAAAATATACCGCGATATTATTAAAGGTATTAAGAAAAGCTATCCCGGCGACACCCAGCAATTTCAGCTGGAGACCGATAATAATAACAATATTATCCAGCAACAAATTCGACAATATCAGCCGGATGTTTTAATGACCCTTGGCAAACTTTCTCTAGAAAAAGTTCGGCAACTAGACTCAAATTTACCCATAGTCGCCGGTGCCATTACAAATACCGAGGCACCTGTCATCGGAGTTTCAATGACTCCTGACCCAGAAGTGCTTCTAACAAATTTGTTGACCATTGCCCCCTTTATAAAAAGGGTTTTTGTCGTCGCCAATACTGGTCGTCATCAACAACTTGCCCGCGCCGAAGCCTTTTTGGCACGTCAGAACAAAACCTTACAATCCGAAGAGGTTACTTCGGTTCAGCAAGCTGCCGATAAATACCTAAAGATCATTAACCAGGCCTCGCCCTTCGATGCCATTTGGTTGATGCGCGGCACCCACCTAAACGACCCTAGTATATTGATGTTAGTGATGGAGGCCGCCTGGAAGAAAAAAATTGTCGTTTTTTCTTCGAACCCGACCCACGTCAAACGCGGTGTATTATTCTCGGTCTATCCCGACAACTTTAGAATGGGTGGCGCACTTGGCGAAATTGCCCGACAGCACGAAAACCTACTCACCACACCAAGTACTCGCTTATCACCCCTCAAGAATGTACACCTCATTGTTAATGAGCGCACCAGTAAGCATCTCGGCATTATGCCCAACGACATCGGTGGATTACATATCCACCGACTACTATAGGCTTATGACTAATGCTTAAGCGCACTGGTAAAAAACTTCTCAACCTACAGTTCAGCCAGCAGCTGATTATCATTTTTATAATCGCTGTTATTCTGATGTCGACCCTGGTCTCCTTCGCTGTAGGCAGAACATCTAACGACATTCTGAAAAAACAGATGCGTGCCCAGGGCATGCAAATTACTCAAACATTTGCTGGTCAAAGTAAACTTGCTCTACTTTATCAGAGTGAATACGCCGCTCAGGAGGTAGTTAAATCCATTGCGGGCTTCCCCGACATTGAAGTCATAGAACTGAAAGCAGTCGACGGTAATATCTTGTACAGCGCTCGTGACACCGACTCCGAGCCTCTGGATGACATCGCCCACGATGGCGCCACAATCAAGGTTGTTGAAAACGGCTCGGATTGGGTTTTTTCCTCACCAGTTTTTTCCGAAGTTGGCTTTGATGAAGAATTAACAGCCATCTACCAGGACCCCGAGGACGCGAAGACTTTACTCGGTTACGTTACTTTGTCGATGAGTAAAGACACCCTGCACTTAATGCAACGTGGCACCTATCAAACCAGCTTTATCGTATCCTTTGCCATTGCCGCTTTAATCATCTTCAGTCTTTTTCAAATTTCCAAAAGAGTTACCCGGCCGGTTAAACAACTTGCCCTGGTAATGGGCGAGGCTGAAAAAGGCAATACCGCCATTCGAGCCACTCTGGATGGCCAACCCGATGTAGCTAAAATGCAGTACGCCTTCAACGCCATGATGGACGGCATAGAACTCAGGGAAGAAGAACTTAAAACCGCTCATGACAAGGCTTTAGAAACCGCCAGGGTCAAGGGTGAATTCGTTGCCAACGTCACCCATGAATTGCGCACCCCCTTAAATGCCGTACTCGGCATGATGGACCTGCTCAGTGAAACCCGTCTTAATTCACGCCAGTCAGAATACATTGATATTGCCAAAAACTCCGGGGAAAACCTGCTTGATTTAATTGAAGATATTCTCGATTTCTCCAAAATGGAATCGGGAAATATGGATATCAAGCTCAAGCAAATTGATATTAGAGACCTAGCCGAAGAAGTAGTGCAACTCCTCTCTGCACAAGCACTGAGTAAAAAACTTAATTTTGGCTATGATATCGACGACAATGCTACTTCCAGCCTGGTCGCCATTGACACCACAAAGGTTCGACAGGTATTGATCAATCTACTGGGCAATGCCATTAAGTTCACCGACAGTGGAGAGATATTTTTACGCATACGTTACCAGCGAGGCCCCAGCCCTGAAATAGAATTTGAAATACGTGATACAGGAATTGGTATCAAGGAAGAAAGCCAGGTGAGCATCTTTGATGCTTTCACTCAGGCCGATTCCTCCATCACTAAAGCCTACACTGGTACCGGACTCGGTCTAACGATCTGCAAGCAAATTGTTGAATTAATGGGCGGCAAGATAGCTCTACACAGCACTCCCGGAAAGGGTTCAACATTCACCTTTAACATTCCCGTCGAGCAAATATGCTCCGAATCAGGCACCGGCCTCACGCTATCCCTCGATGAGCAAAAACATGCACTACTGATCACCAATAGTTCAATCGTTCGCTTATTCACGACATCGGCCATACAAAAAAATGACTTTCTCTGTATAAGTACTAGTAGCTTACGTGCTGCCCAGCTGGAAATCTCTCGCCTGGAAAACGCCAATATCAGCTTCGAATTCATTATTGTCGACGAAGAAATTTACTATCTCAATGAAAGTGAATTTCTACCACTGCTTTCAAAGCTTGCCGAAAATGAAGGTGTCACCGTCACTATTTTAATCAACCCTTATCGGCCGCTGAAACTTGAAGCCCACCGTTTTTTAACTATAGAAAAGCCACTACTCAGCTCTTCATTCGATCAACTTATCAATATAAAAAACAATCCCATTACAGGTGGTGCCCAGCAGCAAATTATTCGGGCCACGAATCGAGCGCCAACTCACGACTCAGGAAAATATGTTCTCATCGTTGATGACAACAGGGTCAATCAACAAGTCGCACGTGAAATGCTCAATAAACTTGGTTATCGCTCAGATATTGCCATCAATGGCCAGGATGCGGTGGCAAAATCGCAACGCCATGACTATGACCTGATTCTAATGGATTGCAATATGCCGGTAATGGATGGCTACGAAGCCACGCTTGAGATCCGCAAACAAAAAACTGATTATCACCTGCCCATCATCGCAATGAGTGCCAACTCCTCTGAAGAAGACAAAGATAAGTGTTTACTCTCTGGCATGGACGGCTCTGTCGGTAAACCACTAAGGCTCAATAAACTCCGTGACGAGCTCCTCTTCTGGATTACAGAACCCCAGCAAGGGAGCCATCAACAGGCTAGTGTTGCCGTCGAGCCCGGCCAGGCCAAGGTACAGCGCGTTCTCGCATACGACCCCAAGGTCATGGACGATCTCTTTGAAGGGGTAGGCGATGTCGTTATCAAAATGCTTGAAGCATTTCTTGAAGACTCACCCATATATATCGATTCACTGAAGCAGGCCATGCAGCGCAGCAGTGCAAAAAATGTTCGTGAACTCGCACACACATTAAAAGGCAGCGCCAGTAATTTTGGCGCCATTAATTTCCTTGAGACTGCAAAGATTATTGAGCATCTCGCTAAGAATCAACAATTACACCAATGTGAAATTTACATAGAAGCCCTTGTCGATGATTTTGAAATTCTAAAGCGCGATATTGAAAACAACCTGCTCAATCCAATCGCCAATCCCGAAGAAATTCATCAACAAAAACATAAATTGCTTATCGTCGATGATGATCGCACGATCCGTCTTGCCCTGAAGAACATCTTCACCGAGCAAGCATTCCATATTTTTGAAGCCCGTGACGGCGAACAAGCCATCGCCTTTTGCAAGCAAGATACACCCGACTTGATATTGATGGACGCCATCATGCCTGAAGTTGATGGCTTTGATGCCTGTAAAACCATCAAGGCCCTACCTAACTTTAATGACATCCCCATCTTGATGATTACCTCTCTCGATGATGACACAGCCATCAACAAAGCCTTCTCATCCGGCGCCACCGACTATATTACCAAGCCATTAAATTTCACCGTACTAAAGGAGAGGGTATCGAGACTTCTACAGGCCAACCGCGTTGAAAAGCGCGTTAAAGAACTGGCCTACCATGATTCCCTTACCGGTCTCCCCAATCGCAGTAAATTGATGCAGGAGCTACGCTTAATTCTCAATCGTGCAAAACTCGACGATTCAAATTTTGCTGTCTTATTCCTTGATCTTGACCACTTCAAAAACATCAATGATTCACTCGGCCATAATATTGGCGACTTATTACTTAAAGCAGTTGCCGAGCGTTTGCAAAGTTCGGTCCGAGAAAGCGATTTTGTTGCGCGTCTCGGTGGTGATGAATTTACGGTGATTCTCGAGAACATAGAAGATGCCGACGCTGTAAGTAAAATAGCCAAAAATATCTGCACTTCTCTGGGCAGCCCCTTCGTTTTTATTCAACAAAAAATGTTTGTCACCGCCAGTGTCGGCATTTCTATTTACCCCGATGATGGCGAAGATGTGAACGCCCTACTCAAACACGCCGACCTGGCCATGTTTAGCGCTAAGAAAAGCAGGAATAATTACAGCTTTTACCAACAGGGAATGGAAGACAAGGTTGCACGACGTTTAGAGCTTGAACAGGAATTGCGCTATGCAATCTCCCATGAACAACTGGTCCTTTACTACCAGCCCCAGGTCGATTTGCGATCTAATCATGTGGTCGCCGCCGAAACCCTCATCCGCTGGGAACACCCCAAACATGGCTTTTTAAGTCCCGCAGAATTCATCCCCCTGGCAGAGGAAAGCGGCTTAATTAAAGATTTAACTTTCTGGGTAATTCGCCAGGCTTTTCAACAAATAGCCGAGTGGCAGCAGCAAAATTTCGATGTCAAATTATCTATTAATCTATCGGCCAAGGACCTTGAAACACCCGGCAGTCTCTCTGACTTCCTCTATTATCAACTCGAAACAACTGCCGTGCCGGCTTCGCTCATCGAACTGGAACTGACCGAAAGTATGTTAATGAACGACCCTGAGAAAAGCAGGCAAGAACTTCTCGCCCTAAAAGACATGGGTTTTGCACTCGCCATCGATGATTTTGGCACCGGTTATTCATCGCTAAATTATCTCAAAAATCTACCCGTCGATATTTTGAAAATTGACCGTTCTTTTATCAAAGAGATAGAACTTAACCCCGATGACAAACCCATTGTTAAAGGTATTATCGCACTCGCCGATAGTCTCGGCCTGACCACGATAGCCGAAGGTATTGAGAATGATGAGCAGCGCGCCATCGTTCGCAAGCTCGGTTGCGACATTATTCAGGGCTATCTCATCAGCCGCCCTTTGCCGAGAGAGGAATTTGAGAAAAAATATCTAAATGAATTCAAGGTCCGTGGTAAATCACACAGAAGGACACAGCGTGACAAGGCATCAACAAGTAGCCCAGGTAACTCTCGCCACTAAGAAAAAGACCTCTAATAGTGGGAAGAGCTACCTAACAGGGGCTTACAGAGCTAGATTAAAACCACTCATCCTGCATTTCAAAAGGCACGCTATTGCCTCCCTCTAATAGTTCTGCAAGCTGTACTACTGATGGCAATTCCCAATCGATATAATACTTCGCGGCCTGTAATTTACCGCGATAAAAATTCTCATCACTTTCGTGGACTGTTGCACCCAGCGCTTTTGCAGCCACTACGCCCTGTTTCAACCACATCCAGGCAGCTACGACGCGACCAAACATGTCGAGGTAGGCTGTAGCATTTGCCAGGCCGCGGTCGACATCCTCTGCCATCTGCTGCTGTAGTGATTGTGTGGTTTTCTCCAATACGCTCATGGCATTTTCTAGCTGAGCTGCCAGCGCTTGTGTGGCTGCAAACTCTTTTGCCATGGCAATATCTGCCGCGACATCTTGCCTAAAGAAGGTGTATCCCGCGCCACCATAAAGATTGAGTTTTCGACCCAGTAAATCGAGGCCGTGAATAGCCTCAGCGCCTTCATGGATGGGGTTAAGGCGCTGATCCCGATAAAGTTGCTCCACCGGATACTCGCGGGTGTATCCTGCACCACCCAGAATTTGTATCGCCATATCATTGGAGATACAACCGTATTTCGATGGCCACGATTTAATCACCGGAGTGAGTAAGTCCAGTAATTGTGCGCTACGCGTGCGCAGCTCTTCGCTCGGCGCACTATTTTGGTTTTCAAATAAACTACTGCCAAACAGGCACATTGCCATCGAGCCCTCGGCATAAGACTTTTGCGCGAGTAACAAACGGCGCACATCGGCGTGCTCGACCAGCATAACCTGTGGTGAGAGCTGATCCTTGCACGAAGCTAAACGGCCCTGGGGTCGTTGCCGTGCATAATCCAGCGAATGATTAAAGCCCTGGTAGGCAATTGCCGCCGCACCGAGAGCAACGCCAATACGCGCCTCATTCATCATTTGGAACATATAGCCAAGACCCTTATTGGCCTCGCCCACCAGGTAGCCAATGGCGCCGTCTTTTTCACCAAAATTCAAGGCCGCATTGGTGGTGTTGCGATAACCCATTTTATGATTGAGGCCGGCAACCACAACATCGTTACGCTCGCCTGGGGAACCATCTTCATTCACCAAAAACTTCGGCACAATAAAAAGGGAGATACCTTTCACCCCTGGTGGTGCACCCTTAATCTTGGCCAATACCATATGAATCACATTGCCGGCGATGTCGTGGTCGGCACAGGAAATAAACATTTTCTGACCGAAGACGCGATAGCTACCGTCATCGGCCGGTTCCGCCATGGTGGTAATGTCACCGAGAGCCGAGCCCTGACCCGGCTCGGTCAGGCACATGGTGCCATTGCTGCGCCCGTCCATAATCAAGGTTAAAAACTTGGCTTTCTGTGCCTCGGAGCCAAAGGCCCGAATTAAATTTCCCGCACCCGTGGCAACAAAGGGGTAGGCCGCTGTGCCTATATTCGCAGCATTCACATAGGCCATCACCATGCGAAAGACAACTTCGGGCATTTGCATGCCGCCCTCGTCATAGTCCTGGTGGGCCGCTAAAAAACCAGCCTTGGCGAATTCATCCCAGGCAATCTTGGTTTCGGGAATCATTTTAACGACGCCATCTACTAGTGTCGGCTCGTTTTCATCACCCTCGACTAAATGATTGGCAAAATATTTTTCGGCGATGGTTTTTGCGGTTCTCAGTGAGGCGTCGAAAATCTCACGGGAGTGCTCACTGTAGCGCGGTCTCTCAAGTAAACTTTCCGTATCGAGAAACTCATAAAGTAAAAATTCAACATCTCGGTCATTCAATAATGGAACTGACATAGTTAAACCTGCTGTGTGAAATTAGTTAATGTGTACTTCCGCTGTTGCACTCTCTTGGCACCTAATTAATAACTGTAATCGGCAAACAATTCACGCAGATCTTTTTTGCTAACCTTACCCGTCGCCGTGTGGGGAATCTCTTCGACAAAGACACAGTCTTCCGGAATCCACCACTTGGCAATTTTGCCGTCGAGGTAGCCCAGTAAATCGGCCTTTTGCGGCTCGCTGCCTGGACGCTTCACTACCACCAGCAAGGGCCGTTCCGTCCACTTCGGGTGGGGCACGCCAATCACTGCAGCTTCGGCAACATCTTCGTGGCCCATGGCGGCGTTTTCAACATCGATGGAACTGATCCACTCACCCCCCGACTTGATGACGTCTTTGGTGCGATCGGTGATCTGCATAAAACCGTATTGATCGATAGTCGCGACATCACCCGTATCAAACCAGCCATCGGGCAGGTGGGCATCGGAATCTTCGAGCTTGTAATAGCTTTTACAAATCCAGGGACCACGTACTTGCAGGCGTCCCGAAACCTTGCCGTCCCAGGCTAGCTCATTGACCTCTTCATCGACGATGCGCATCTCGACACCGTAAATAAGGCGTCCTGCCTTCAAGCGGTAGGCAAACTTCTCATCCTCAGGCAGGTCATGCATCCACGGCAGCAGGGTGTTGTATGTACCCAGGGGGCTCATTTCTGTCATCCCCCAACCGACATGCATGTCGACATTGTAGGCGTCCATCGCCTCCATCAATGATCTCGGGCACGCGGCACCACCCACCACCAGCCGTTGTAGTGATTCGACTTTGCTACCCGACTCCTGTAAATAATTGACCAGGGCCAGCCACACGGTTGGCACCCCGAGAGCAAATGTCACCCCCTCCTCATTAATCAACGTTGCCAAGGTTTCGCCATCACCCATTTTGGGCCCAGGGAACACCAGCTTGGTGCCCGCCATTGCCGCGCCATAGACACTGCCCCAGGCATTGACATGAAACATTGGCACCACCGGCATAATCGTTTCATCCGGGGCAAGAGCCAGAGTGTCCTTGGTGTTGGTGCCCAGGCAGTGCAATACGGTACTGCGATGGGAATACAATACGCCCTTCGGATTACCCGTGGTGCCCGAGGTGTAACAGAGGCTGCTGGCACTGTTTTCATCGAGTTCGGGCCAGGTAAAACTGTCCGCCTCGGCCTCGATCAGCTCCTCGTAACAGCGCACATTGTTTAAAGAGGTCTCAGGCATAGCGGCCTTACTGGTCAACACCACAAAACCGCGTACCGTCTTTAATTCAGCTTGTAATTGCTCGAGCATAGGCAGAAAAGCGGGGTCGACAAATATCCATTGATCTTCGGCATGATTGACAATATAGGACACCTGCTCGGGGAAGAGCCGGGGGTTAATGGTATGGCAAACATAGCCCGAGCAGCTGATCCCATAGTACAGCTCAAAATGGCGATAGTCGTTCCAGGCCAGGGTTGCAATTCTATCCCCCGGTGCGCAACCCAGTTTTGACAGCGCATTTGCCAGTTGATGCACACGAGTAAAAGCCTTGCCAAAGGTACTGCGATGGCGCGGGTTGTCACCCGTCACCGATACTATTTCCGTATCGGGAAAGACTTTCATGGCGAACTTCATAATCGATGTAATGGTAAGCGCATCATCCATCATCTGACCTAACATAGCATTGCTCCTGACGTTATTGTGCCTTGATTAGCAGCCGGAAATTCTACCATAGACCCGCCTTACCACAGCACTGAAAAGCAAGCGGGCAAGGTCAATCGGCCACACCTGAGGCAAGCTAATAGCGCCGAGTCGATGCCCCACGCTGCACCTTAAAATGCCGAAGGTTGTGTAGGAGAGCTAGTCTTGCGGGAACCCGGTAGGCTTATTTTTTATCTTCCCCAGCACCAGGTTACAGCAGTCACGAAGTGGAGAATAGCCTCGCATCAGGGCCAAATTTCACACCGAATCTGACTCGATAAACTCACAAAAGTAAGCGAAATTTGTGGCCAGCAGCAATAATGCAAATGCCTTTGCGGCGCGTTTTATCGCTACTAATCAGGCCCTACATTTACTTATTTTTTGTCGCGACAATATCGCAAACAATTTGCTCGAGAAAATCAAAATCGGGGATTAAAGCCTCTTGGCCATCGATATTCACACACATTTGCACAGCATCTCGGTCGCTAGGCTCACCCTCCAGCGCCATCTCTGCCTCCATATTGAGGCGTATGGCACGGGGAAACCCGGTGAGTAACAGTGCATAAAACCCCAGCGCCGCTGCTTTAAAAACGGCATTACAAATAACTATTTTTACATCTTTATCGAGTACCGGCTTCTGCCCCTGGTACAGGCTATCAAAGGACAAGAGGGGGATATCTTGAAAGCGCCAGCTGATCCAGCCATAACAGTGTGGACTGGCGGCCGACTCAGACGGGCGAAAAGCGCCCTCACTCAGCTCGCCCCAACTCACCACCTCAGCAACGGCAAGCTGGGGTACTAATAAATCGGTGTCGCTAAGTGGCAGCAACAGGCCATTCACCTGAGTCAAGCTCGCTTCAGATTCGCCGGCTTGCGCCTCTAACACCATCTTATTTTTCACCACGCACAACTCCTTCGAAGCCGGCACCAGAAGTTCTGGGCCCGCCACTTTGCAATTTGATAAAGCTTTCCCGCAATTGTTCAACACTGCCGCTGTGGTTAAAGGCTCCGTGCTTAAGTACCGCCTCTGACAGCGCAGGCACTGTACAGTCAGCGGGAGATTGCACCAACACACTACCGCCATTTTCACGAATCAAGCGCGATCCAGCAACGCCGTCATCACCCAGCCCGCTGAACACGATCATGCCGCAGGCCGAGCCATATTCACTGGCCAACTCGGCGGCCACATTGTCAATACTCGGGGCATAGGGGCCCGGCCAGCCAGAGTTGTGCGTAGCGACCAAGCCCCGCGACAACGAGATGCGTTGTTGTGGCGGCACCACCGTGACACTACCGCTTGTTAAGAGATTGCCATCGCGGGCCATTCGCGCCTGCCACGCGGTATTGCGGACAATCATTTTAACCAGCTGCTCGGCCTGCTCGGCATCGATGTGCTGTGCGTAGACAAAGCCGACACCATAAAAGGCATCGAGGCCCGCCAAAAAGTGCCGCACGGCGTGTAAGCCGCCGGCGGAGGCCGCTAACAACCAAACCTTTGACGCCCGATTGGCCTCGCACAATTGTCGATAAGCCCGCACTAGGTCATTGAGCTTATGCTCCACCGCCGACCGCCAGAGCGGGGTATCGACGGCCTCGCCCACGCGGCAAACTAGCGGTGGCTGGCTGTCGAGAGAAGGCATGGCCAGTGGCACATCCTCATCCGTCAGCCAGGCATCGACCTCGCCGCCCACGACACGTACCGCGCCATCCCGTGGTAGCTCGCCACAATAGCTGACACTAAGACCACGGGCTTCGACCACAGTCCGTAGCGTCTCTCGACGCTGAGCATCGCCCAAAACAATACCGATGCGTGGCACAGATCTGCAGTTAGTGCTGTCGAGCTTACGCGAAACCAAGGTCGAGTAACTCATCCAATAAATTTAACAATGCATCTTCTTGATAGGGCTTACCCAGGAACTCATTGACGCCAAGGTCTCGCGCTCGCTGCTGGTGCTTCTCTCCGGTACGCGAACTAATCATAATAATTGGCAAGCGCGCAAAGTCCTCCGATGCCCGCACCACGCGCGCCACCTCGAAGCCATCCATACGCGGCATTTCTATATCTAACAACATCAAATCGGGCTTTACCTGGGCGAGCATATCCGTTGCCTCAACGCCATCTTTCGCCGTCACCACGCGAAAACCCTCCCTTTCGAGAACTCGCGACGTTACCTTGCGAACCGTCACCGAATCATCGACCACCATAATGGTTTTAGGGCCGGTCTCCCCATCTACCCCTGGATCAAAGGAGCTAGCTCTCAGTAACGCCTCGGCCTCGTGCGGGCCTTCAAGAATAGATTTGTCTCCCATCAAGCGGATCAGTGCCGGCAAGTCGAGAATCACCACCACCTGACCACTGGCGAGGATCGTCGCCCCAGCCACCCCGGGCACATTGTTGAATTGTGCTCCGAGCCCCTTCACAATTATTTCCTGATTGCCCTCAATCGCATCCACTTCAACGGCGTAGCGATAGTGGTCGGCCTCAACCAGTACCAGCACCGCCTTGCCAGAACTGAGCAAGGGCGACCTCTCCTGCACGCCCTGCAGTAAACGACCGAGCGGACAAACCTGGTATTCGAGGCCCCCATATTCAAGCCGCCTGCTCGGCTCGCTATAAAAACCCTCAAGCTCTGCCCTACTCAACTGGGTCACACCGGCAATACTGCTCAGCGGCAGGGCATAGAGACTACCGCCACCCTTCACCAACAGAGCGCGATTAACAGAGACCGTAAAGGGCAGGCGAATGGTAAATTCCACGCCCTGACCGAGTACCGACTCAATACCAATGGAGCCGCCCAGTTGATGAACCTCAGTTTTCACCACATCCATGCCAACACCGCGGCCCGAAACCTGGCTAACAGTGGCTGCCGTGGAAAAACCCGGCTGAAAAATTAAGCGCAATAATTCGCTATCACTGGCCGCGGTATCGGCCGAAATCATGCCCTTACTGACGGCCTTCTCACGTATGGCCGCCACGTCCAGCCCCCTGCCATCATCGGCAACGGTAATCACCACCTCACCACCCTCGCGCTGAAAGGAAAGAGAGATATTGCCTTCAGGCGGTTTATCCGCAGCCAAGCGCTGCTCCGTGCTTTCTATGCCGTGGTCGATGGCATTGCGCAACATATGTTCTATCGGCGTAATGATTTTTTCCAACACCGAGCGGTCCATTTCACCGTCTATGTTATTGAGGCCTAGGTTGACTTGCTTACCCAACTCCTGGCCCACCTGCCGGACAATGCGCCGCAAGCGTGGTACCAAGCGTGAAAAAGGCACCAAGCGCGTTTTCATCAGGCTCTCTTGCAGGTCCTGGGTGATACGTGATTGCAGTAACATCAAGCCTTCCACAGCCTGGTACTTTTCCCTGAGCGTGTCTTTTAAATCCTGCAGGTCGGAACCGGACTCTTCCAGCCCCCGGGACAATTGCTGCAAGCGCGAATAGCGATCCAGCTCCAGGGGGTCAAAATCGGCGCTCTGCGAAGACTCGATTTGCTCGCGGCGAAACTGGATCTGTGCCTCTGTTTGTTGACCCAGTTGGCGCACCTGATTGCGCAAACGCGCAATCGTCTCGGTCATCTCATCTAAGGTGCCCGTCGATTCTCCTATGCCTTGTTCAACGCGACCACGAGCAATACTGGCCTCACCGGCCAAGTTCACCAAATTGTCGAGTACCTGGGCGGGAACTTTTACCGATTCTTGAACGACCACTGCAGGCTTCGCTCGAGCCACTGCTGGAGCCGGTGGCTCGAGTACGGGAAGGGTCTCCGGCGCTAGTACCGCCTCGTCCTGCGCTTCAGTGTGCGATGCCAACTCCGCGCTGTGTAATTCAGCAACTTGTGCTTCTACCACCTCGCTGGGCACTAGGTCATCCTCAGCCACCTCGTCGGCAATAATCTCCAGAGCCTCTGGCGGCTGTGCAAATTCCTCAAGCTCAACGTCAAGCTCGTCATCCTGCGCTGGCAGTGTGGCTGTGGCAGGTGTGTCCGCAGTAGGAATCTCTGTGGTAGGAATCTCTGCGGTAGATGCCCCGACACCACCCGACTTAACCCTCTCCAGCACGCGGTGCAGTTCGTCATAACGAGTAAAAAGCAGATCAAACACGGCCGTCTGACCCTGCACCAGAGAGCTCTCCTGCCGCAGTATTTGCTCTTCTAGGTCGTGACTCAAATCGCCCAACAAGCTCAAGCCCGCAAGCCTGGCACCACCCTTGAGAGTATGTAGCACGCGGTTGAGAGTCTCAGCCTGAGCGACATCGCCAGGCTCATCGCGCCAGGCCTGTATGGCGTTTTCGATATCCTCGAGCAGGTCATCGGCCTCTTCAAGGAAAAAGGGCAGAACATCGGGGTCATGGCTTTCACTCGCCACACGGCGCGCCACATCGGTATCACTCATGGCTGCCTGTGGCGTCGTCTCTGCAGCTTCAGATTCGCTACCTTCGTCGTTTGCGGTCACAATGACGGCCCCCGCTTGGCGCTGTAGCTGGGCAAGCAGTTCAAGAGGTACCGGACTGAGCGACTGACCAATGGCCACCGCGTCCATCATTTTCAAAATCAACTCATGAGCAGTTTTAAAGCCAGCCAGGGTTGCGCCATCAAAGCCTTGCCCCTGATCGGCAAGATCACTCAAAGAGCGGGAAAATTCATTACACACTTGCGCCAAGGGCGCCACATCCGAGCCTTCTGCCGCCGTGGCGAGCTCCACCAGTTCTGCCACTAAGGGCTCGACATCCGAGCTACTCAACACTGGCTGCTCGTGCCAACTCTCCAACAGGGTATCGGCCAACAAGACATTCTCTAGCCCCGTCATCATCAACTGCTGTACCCGGGCAAGCCCTCCGGGAACTACATTATCGGCGCCCTGTTCATGCCACCGTGTTCGCGCCAGTTCAATGTCAGCACGGGGCTCGCTGAGGATAGCCCTGTCTTCATCGCCCCCCGATTCAAGCCGGACCAGGGTATGGCGTAGGGGCTCAATACTCGTCATCAATACGGCGATAATGCCAGTGCTAACGCGCTGCCCTCGCGCAAAGAGCTCGCTAAGAAAGCCCTCAAGTGTGGCGGTCAGTTCAGCGGTGGCAATTAAACCCACCATGCCCGCGCTGGCTTGTAAGGTGTGCAAAGCCCGCTGCACACCTGCAGGGACAAGGCGCAAGCCCTCATGGGGCTGTTTGAAGTCATCCAAAAAGCTGGCCAGGGTCTCAATATATGCTCCGGCTTCACCGACAAAAATTTCTACTACGGGCTGAATTGCCTTGTCATCCCCATTCTCTACATGCCCCCCCTCACTTTCACCGGGAACCTGACTGACCAACGCCGTCTCCTCACCTGCGAGGTTGACAGCCTGTCCGCCGTCTTCAGGTAACACCGCTGGCTCGCCCTTTGCCAGAGCTTCGGCTGCAGCGATCAAGCTCGTACAATAGGGTGACAAATTGGGCTCACCACGGGCAAAGTCACCGACCAGAGAGGGGATCAGCGCCAGGGAGATGTCGAGTAGTTCGGCGCTTTCAGGGGCGGCGGAAGCACCACCATCGAGGATTTTATTGAGCATATTTTCAAGCGCCCAGGCCAGATCGCCAATCACATTGGCCCTCACCATCCTGCCACTGCCTTTCAAGGTGTGAAAACCTCGGCGCAGCTCATTTAAAACCTTGTGGTCAGACTGGTCGAGCAACCAGACCGGATAGTTTCCTGCAAGCTCGCTCAGTACCTCCTCGGCCTCTTCAATAAAAATCTCTTTGATCTCGGGGTCGATTTCATCCTCGTCGTCCTCCCCGTCACCTTCGCTAGCAACTGCCTCCGCAACCTCGCTCACTACGACGTCAGCAGCTGTATCCACAGCGGCCTGCTCGGCCTCAAGCTCAACATCTAACCCCAGTTTCTGCATCGCTCGGACAGTGAGACGTAGCATCTCGAGTTGCTCACCTTCTCGCCCTTTATCAATGGCCTCAAGATAATATTCAAAACCGGTAATTGCATCGGCGAGGGCATCGAGCTCGGACCACTCCGGGTGTTGTTCGCTGTGTAGTAAGTGACTGCTAATGTAGCTGCCAAGCTGCTCGACAATAATCGCCACCCGTTTGAAGCCAAGCACTTCAACCGCGCCAAAAACATGTTCAAACTGGCGGGGAATTTCCGACAGAAATTTACCGTCCCACGACGAGGTAATGTAACCGACGATAGACTCTTTAATGCTTTCAAAATTATTGCGCACCTCTCGGATCAGTGCGCGCTGGGCATCGTCCACCACGTAGGCCGTTTCGGCCAGAAAATCACTGGCCAATGGTGCTTCGGCATAGTGTAAAGCCCAGTCCTGCAGGCTGCTCTGAATACTCTGCAAACGAGCATTCAGAGCTTCTGACACGGCAACATCACTTAAAGACTGGCCAATACCTGCTGCCACGCCGAGTAAGCTCTGTGAAAGTTTAATTTGACCGGCCATCATCAAGGTCGCCGCCAGCTCATCAGCCCTCGCTTGTAAGGCGACAATAGCGCTTTGCGCCGCCTCTCCCGGGCCCTCACATGTAAGCACCGTACGAAGCAGGGCCTCAATATCAACCGACAATGTGTCGCAGAGGGCCCTGATAACTGCCTCATCCAGACGTGTCTGTAAAGTCCCATCGACCTCTGCCAGCGACAAGGCAGGCAGCGCTTGATCCAGGGCGAATTCCTTTTTTACAGCAGCCTCGGCCGCACTCGTCTGCGGAACCAGGGCAATATAAAACAACAGATTGTGAAGTAGATCTCGGGGTTGTAAATCTGAGAGCTCGGATGCTTCGCTCCCGACCAGGCTGCGCAGGGTTTTATCCAGCCCACGCAGTAAATAGCGCGTGGCGGCACATTGGCTAATATTATTGGCTAGTAAGCCGGTAAAAAAAACACTGGCGACACGCCACAAAACTTCCAGGGAACGACCATTAAAGGTGGTCTGCAAGCGCTGTAATACGGCGCCAATCTTCTGTTGATTACTTTCAAGGTCACGCTGCTGTAAATAGCCCAGTACAGCAAATTGAAAGACCCTCTGCAGCTTGCCAAGCATTTCCTTTTCAACCGCTGTGAAACCATTGAGCAGGCCCGACTCGGCGGAATAGCGCTGATCAAATACGACTGTGCTAGGCATAAATAGCGCGCAGCTAGAAATCAGCGCTGCGGTTCTAACAGCTCGCAATTCATTAATCTCGCGAATCAGAGTACCCAGGCTATCCTCACGACCGGCCAATAGCATCCGAATATACTGGGGCAGCGCCACCATGGCCTGCTCAAGTGCTGCACAGGCATCAACAACACTGAAGGGTGGTGTATCCAGTAAAGCCTTAAGAAGCCCCTCTATCTCCCTGGTAAACAGTACCGCGCCATAGCACTCGGCCATCGTCAGGGAACCATGGACCTGATGCAGGTACCCCAGGGCGAAGCTCAGTTGCGAAACATCCTCTGGTGACTCTCTATAGGCCAACAGAGCCTCTCGAGCCAGGCTCAAACTGCTGTCGAGCTCCTCTACTAACCACTCCAGGCCCCTGAGGCTATGTCTCATCTTCATGCTCATCACGTTCCAGTGAAATCCCTTTCGGCAACAGTTTTTCAAAGGCCTGAATACCCGGATAAGCCACGCGACTTAAACCCGCTGGCTGCCAGTCATTCAGCTCCCCCGGACCGACGATCAAACAACCACCCGGCTTAAGCTTGTCCACAAAGCTATTTAACAAGTCCCTGCGCCGCCAGTTTTTCAAATAGATCAATACATTCTGACAAAAAATAACATCCACGGGGCTGGCGAGACCCGGACAATTTTCGTCAAACATATTACTCACAAAGAAGCCGGTTCTCCTTTTGAGTTCTGCTTTTACAGCCATCGTGTTATTTGTCGTAGCGTCAAAATAGTCATTGAGAAATGACCCGGGCACGGCCTCCAGGTGCCGATTTGTGTAGATACCCTGGCGGGCAGCCTGAATAGCCTCAACACTGACATCAATGCCAACGATGCTAAAGGCAGCCTCTTGATCGGCAGAGCGGTAACTATCAAAAGCGCCCATTGCCAGAGAGTAGACCTCCTCCCCGGTAGAACAACCAACGCTGCAAACGCTGTAGCGTTGCTCTCGCGAAGTTGACTGAAGGTGGCACTTCAGGCGGTGTTTAAAGAAATCGTGGGATGCCTGGTGGCGGAAAAACTGACTTTCCTTGACCAATAAGCGGTCGAGTAAAACGCCCCACTCTCGCGTGCCTCTACCCGGCTGCGATACTTCGCGAAAGTAATCCTCAACGTCGCCAAAGCCCAACTCTTGCACTCTGCGTACTATTTGCCGTCGCACAAAATCATCGCGGTGGCTGGCTATACGCACCCCCGTTTTGTTTTCGAGCATCTCCGCCCACAGACGATACTGCCTATCGCTCAGCTGCAGCTCTTCGCCAGTGCCCGATGCGGAGCCAGGATTGCCGCTTGAAAACCCTCCACTGCCTTTTAGCACGCTACTTACTCGGTGTCAGATTCGGCCATCATCCTCAAGATCTATATCAAACTCGCCCAGGTCAATCCCTGCTAGCTCAGCCTCCAGATCGGAAACGGTGGTTTTTTTCAAGACCTCGGACTCACCTTCCAGGTCGGTAAAATCACCGGTGGCAGAAAAATCGGAGATATCGTCGATGACACTCTCTGAATAGGCATCAATTTCATCCATGGCCGCGCTACTGCTCGCCAACACATCCTCGACATGGGCTGGTGCTCGATGTTGCACTCGCTCTGGCGCGGGCGCTGGCTCAATACTGCTCGGTTGAAAGACCTCATTAAACTGGGGCTCAACTGCGCCCATGCCCACATCCAGGCCAGCCGAAACCCCATTATCACTGCTCACCAAATAATCGGCTGGCAATTTAAAACCGGAAACCGACTCTCGCAGCTCAACGGCCATGTCGGTCAACTTGCCAACCGACGACGCCGTGCGACTCGTGCCATCCTGGGTTTGCGTGGTAATGTCCTGAATCACATTCATGGTTTTTGAAACGTGACCGGCGGTGGTTGACTGGTGTCGTGCAGCCGTCGAAATATCCTGAATCAACTCGGCAAGACTACTGGATACAGTCTCAATTTCACTCAATGCGACGCCCGCATTCTGGGTCAGCGATGCCCCAGAAACCACCTCTGCTGTGGTTTGCTCCATCGAGGAAACCGCTTCATTGGTATCCGTTTGAATGGTCTTTACCAGGGCAGCAATCTGTTTAGTGGCACCCGCAGAGCGCTCGGCAAGACGCTGTACCTCGTCGGCAACCACGGCAAAACCACGACCGGCATCACCAGCCATCGATGCCTGAATGGCAGCATTGAGAGAAAGGATATTCGTTTGGTCGGCAATGTCGTTAATCAACGAGACAATATCGCCGATCTCCTGCGAACTCTCACCGAGGCGCTTAATTCGTTTCGCCGTGTCCTGTATTTGCTCGCGTATGCGATCCATGCCGCTAATGGTACTTCGCACCACCTCGGCGCCCTTACTGGCGATCGATACCGAGCGGTCGGCTACACCGGCGGACTCGACAGCATTGGCCGATACCTGATCAATGGTAATAGCCATTTCATTAATTGCCGCCGACGCCGCGGCAATTTCCTGGGCCTGATGCTCCGACAGTTCTGTCAATTGCACAACCGTAGTACGGGAGTCATCCGCCGAGGAGGAAACGTTTTCGGCCGTATCAACAATCCGCGCCACCAACTCGCGGAGCTGGATAATCGCAAAGTTAATGGCATCGGCGATGGCACCGGTAAAGTCTTCCGTTACCGTCACTTCGGCACGCAGGTCACCCTCGCCAAGGCCCTCGAGCTCGTTCAAGAGGCGTAAAATGGCCTCCTGATTGTCCTGATTATCACCCGCCGTGACCTTTAATTGATTCCTCGTGGAGAGAAAGGACATAAAGCCCAAAACGGCAATACCAAGAATCAACAAGATGCCGGCAACAGCCGCCGCCGTGTTATTGGCATAGCGGCTACCACCCGCACTGGAGCTGCCAACACCCTCGGCCAACAGTGCGCTTTGCTCGACTAAAAGGGGGATTTTCGCGCGAATATCGATCAAGGCCTGGCGCGCCTCGGCCAATGCCGGGGCCGCTGAATAAATACCTTCAATTGAATTGCTGACAAAACCAAAGCGTTCGACTGCGGCAGCAACAATGGGTACGGCGCGCTCAGCGGTTATTTTGCTAACACCAATACGGCCATTACCCTTTTGCATGCCAGCGAGCACGTCGCCGAACTTCCGCGCATCGGCGTTGAACTGATCCGCGGCAGCAGCCACCTCTCGGGCATTGCCGGCAAGCATTTTGTCGATATTCCTACCGATTCGCTCCACGCGCCACTTCTGCGCCTGAGCAACGGCAACCTGATCGGCTGGCGCACCGACGCGCAGTAGAATATCGACTATTTTAGTCAGGTCCTCTTGCAATACAGGCAAGTTGTCATCCAGAGCTCTGGCAACCTCATTGAGAAAAAGGCTTCTTTCCTGGCGCTGTAGCACCAGATTTGCACTGGACTCGATACCCACCCAGACACCATTGAAGCTGCTCGCCTGGGCATCCTCAAGATTGAGTGACTTGCGCAGACCGATGACGCTATCAATGGAAGCCCTGAGCTGAGTAAATGCTTCCGGCTTACCATCTGCGGCGGCACCCGATAAGTCGGCGATGCGATAGGCCAGCACCCTGACCTCGGCAGCCGCCTGTAAACTGGAGCGGTCTTTTTCTACTCGAGATGCCAGGTTGACAAAAAAGAAGCCCAAATAAAGGACCAGCACAATCATGACGACCACAAGCCCCACTACTGGCAGACTGGTTTTCGGCTTTCCATGAATCATATTTCGAGCTCCCGGGTAAATATCATTATTTATTTAAGCGCTGCATCTACGCCAGTGCAATATCCTGAAACACCCCACTTTCGACCAGCGCATCGGGGCTCAGCAATAGCACGCGAACGCCATCATCACTGCGATAACAACCCTGTACAAAGGGTCGCAAAGCAGGTGCTACCTCGGCCTTATCGGTTTCAAAACCCTCCCGGCTAAACTGACGCATACCCTTGATGGCATCGACGACCAGGCCGACAAAGGTATCCTGCCTGTCCAGGACCACAATACGCTGCAAGCGAGGCACGGCCGCTAGTTGGCCGCCAAGGAATTGTGCAAAATCGACCACGGGTAGTAATTTACCGCGCAGGTTCGATACGCCAAGAACCCAGGGCTTGACCCCTGGCAAGGGCGTACAGTTTTGAATTTCGATTAATTCTGCCACTTCGTCCAGAGGCACTGCCCAATCGAGGCCCAGCACCGAAAAGCAGATAACGGGGACGAGCGGCACGTAGTCAAGCTGCGCAGGGAGCGGCCGCGCACCGGTGGCAAAGCACTGGTGTAGCTTGTTCATGGCCTGTATTACATTTTCTGCCGGCATGAGCAGATCCAATTCAGTGGCTGACAAATTCTTCTATCGCCTTGACCAGATCTTTTTCAAGCACCGGTTTGGTAAGGTAAGCTCGGGCTCCCTGGCGAGAACCCCAAACCCTATCGGTTTCCTGATTCTTCATGGTCACCATAATCACCGGGATATGTGCCGTGCCACTGGCCTTGGTCAGTTGACGCGTGGCCTGAAAACCATTCAGGCCCGGCATCACGATATCCATCAACACCACATCCGGCTGCTCGTCAGTCGCCACCCTGACACCATCTTCGCCCGACTCGGCGGTGAGCACCGAGTGGCCATTTTTCTCAAGCATTTCTTTGAGTTTAAATATTTCAGTCTGCGAGTCGTCTACGACTAGTACTCTGGCCATAATGCTTTCCACAACTCCCTAAACGGAGGGGTCTTCCGTTGATTTTGTTGCGACAATCCTCTCGAGAACCTCGAATAACTCATTCTTGCTGAAAGGTTTTGTCAGGTATTCGTCGGCGCCGACAATACGGCCCTTGGCTTTATCAAACAAGCCATCTTTGCTAGATAACATGATAACCGGCGTCTTTTTAAATTCATGGTTATTTTTAATCAACGCGCAGGTCTGATAGCCATCCAGGCGCGGCATCATAATATCGACAAAAATAACATCGGGAACCACGTCGACAATTTTCGCCAGTGAATCAAAGCCATCGATGGCCGTTACCACCTCGCAACCAGCCTTGGAGAGTATTGTCTCTGCCGTGCGCCTTATCGTGTTGCTGTCGTCGATAACCATCACTTTTAGCGCTTCAAAATTGACCGACATGCCTCCCCCTTCACCCTGTTGTACGCCACTGTATTGACATGCATATTTATAATGCGAATTTTTAACACAATAAAGCCTTATTGACCATTAACAGCCAGCCGCGAAATCTATTTGCTAGACAGGCTTCGCAAATAAAACCACTTGTCAGCAGTACCTGGCATCATTTATAAGCTATGCCCCTATACAGTAAAATCGGCAACGAACTTATGCATCTCTCCCTTGGCGTGGTCATGGACCCCATCGACAGCATCAATGTCAAAAAAGACACAACCCTGGCCTTATTATTGGCGGCACAAGCACGGGGCTGGTCACTATTTTATATGGAGATGAGTGACCTGGCCCTAGTAAACGGCACAGCCACCGCCATACAACGCCCACTGACAGTCTACGATGATGTCGAGCACTGGTTCGAACTCGGCGCAGCCATCGACCGACCAATGGCCGAACTCGACTGTATCCTGATGCGCAAAGACCCACCCTTCGATGCCGAGTTTATCTACGCCACCTATATTCTTGAGGCCGCAGAGAGAGGGGGCAGCCTAGTGGTCAACAAACCCCAGAGTCTGCGTGACTGCAACGAAAAAATATTTGCCACACAATTTCCCGACTGCACCCCGCCCCTACTGGTCAGCCGCGACCCGGCCCGACTGCGAGCTTTTCACCAGCAACACGGCGATGTGATCTACAAACCCCTCGACGGCATGGGCGGCACCGGTATTTTTCGCGCACGCCAGGACGACCCCAATGTCAGTGTCATTATCGAAACACTCACCGAACTGGGCCAGAGAACCATTATGGTACAGCGCTACATTCCGCAAATTAGCGAGGGCGATAAGCGCATATTGGTCATTGACGGCGAACCGGTACCCTTTTGCCTGGCCCGCGTACCCGCAAAAGGTGAAACACGTGGCAATCTTGCCGCCGGGGGTCGTGGTATTGTTCAAGCTTTAAGCCAACGCGATTTAGAGATTGTCGCGCAAGTCGCCCCCGCCCTGCGCGAGAAGGGCTTTTTGTTTGCCGGTCTCGACGTCATCGGCAACTACCTAACCGAAATCAATGTCACCAGCCCCACCTGCGCCCGAGAGATCGATCGCGAGCAAAACACCCAAATTGGCGAGCGGCTAATGGCTGCCATTAGTCAACGAATCAAAAAATAGGACGTCATACACTGCGTTATTAATGGACACTCATTTTCAACTGACCGACCCAAACGATGGCAGCGATCGCCTGGGCTTCGCCCTCTTTCTTGCCATCGCCCTTCATGCCATCGTCATTTTTGGCATCGGCTTCGCCTTCATGCAGCGCTCAGCCGCTCCGCCCAGCCTGGAAGTTACCTTGGCGCAGCGACCCACAAACCAGGAGAATAAGAAGGCCTCAATGCTGGCCCAGGCCAACCAGCTCGGCAGTGGTGAACTACTTGAGCGCAGAGCGATCACCACAGATCAACAGGCGCCCTATGACGCCGATGTGCTGCGCGATACCCAGGCCAGCCCTCCCCAACCACAGCCCCTACAGCAGCGCGGAGCAAGTAGCCAACCTCAGCTCATCACCACCCTTGGCGAAAGCCAGACCCTCAACGAAGCCCTATTGGAACAGGGTCGGGAAAGCACCCAAAACGATACGCCTCAAGCCGCCACCCTCGATGCACTCAGCAGCCTCCATGCCAGACTCGACCAACAAAAACAGGCCTACAGCGAAATCCCCAAGACCCTTCGATTGACATCAGCCAACACCAAGGCCGCCGACCATGCGGCCTACCTAAACTACTGGATAGAAAAAGTCGAAAAAACCGGCAATCTTTACTATCCAGAGCGCGCGCGTCTGGGCAAGCTCTACGGCGATATACTAATGGTGGTCACCCTGCTACCCGATGGCTCGGTGGAAAGCATTGACATTGTCTCCAGCTCCGGCCACCCCACCCTCGACCAGGCAGCCACCACCACTGTAAAACTAGCGGCACCCTTTGCACCCTTCCCGCAGCGCATGTCTGAGTGGAATAAAATGGAAATCACCCGCACCTGGCGCTATATGCCCGGCAACAGGATCATCACCTCGGCTAATTAGAATTCGTTAAATCAGCCCCAATCCCACTATCGACAGCCCTAACACCCCGGAGTCGCTTGCAGTACAGGGCTGTAACTTGAATTTTCAGGTCTTTCACCCAATACTAAAGCTTATGGAAACTCTTTCGCCCGACATGCCTCAGCCCCCTCCGGGAGCAGGTGAGGCAACAAATCTGCGCGGCCAGCTGCTCATTGCCATGCCGGGCTTGCTCGACCCCAATTTTGTTCATTCAGTGGTCTATATCTGCCAGCACTCGGCGGAAGGAGCCATGGGCATCGCCATCAATCGCCCCCTCGGACTACCGCTAAGCCAGGTATTCGAACAACTCAACTTAGATTACATACCGAAAAATGGTACCCAAACCCTGCTTTGCGGTGGCCCTGTCGAAGAGCAGCAGGGTTTTGTACTGCATCGCCCAGCTCAAAAGCAATGGCAGGCAACTGCCGCCATCAGCGAAGAGATACTACTCACCACCTCGAGAGACATCATCGACGATATGGCCAGCAACCAGGGCCCCGACGCGACCTTAGTGGCCCTCGGTTATGCCGGCTGGGTTGCCGGCCAGTTGGAACAGGAGCTCCTCGACAATGCCTGGCTAACAGTACCGGCCAACGGAGAACTACTGCCACAACTCCTCTTTGACACACCCCTGGAACAGCGCGCCGACCTCGCTGCAGCGAGTATCGGTGTTAACCTCAGTCAGCTTAGCAACAGTACCGGGCACGCCTAAGCTGAATACCGACAAACACAGGTGTGTAATGGCCTTCGACTTTGGCACCCGCCAGATTGGCCTCGCGGTAGGTCAAACCCTGACGTCCTCTGGCCAGCCACTGGCCGTTCTTAAAGCGCGGGATGGGCAGCCCAACTGGCAGCAAGTTAGCGATTATATTGAGCAATGGCAACCCGATATGCTGATCGTCGGCCTGCCCTTGAATATGGATGGCAGCGAGAGCCCCTTCTGCCAAAGGGCGAGGAAGTTTGCCCGCCGCCTGCAGGGGCGCATGACCCTTCCCGCGGTGATGGTTGATGAACGACTGTCAACGGCAGAGGCAAAATCGAGGGGCGAACAGCCCAGTAGTTACCGCGACAAGCCCGTGGATAGTGAAGCCGCCTGTTTAATCCTTGAAACCTGGCTGCAGGAACCCCAGCTAGGCATCCCACCATAACACCTCATCCACGCCCCCCATTCATTCCCCGTAGTTTTGTAAAACCAGTTTTTATTTAAACAACTGGAAGGAATCGTCTTCATCATCCTCGGCGACCGTCAGGTTATCGGCCACCTGCTCAAGATAATCCGCATCCGTTTCCGACTGCAGTTTAATCATCAAGCGCAGATCATTCTTCGAGTCGGCAGAGGCGATGGCGTCATCATAGGTAATGATGCCTTCTGCATATAGTTCGTACAGCGCCTGGTCAAAGGTGCACATGCCCAGCTCTTTGGAGCGCGACATTAACTCCTTAATCTTGTGCACCTCACCCTTGCGAATCAGATCGGAAACCAGGGGCGTATTAATAAGGATTTCCACCACCGCTCGGCGACCCGTGCCATCGGCTGTCGGTAACAGTTGCTGGGCCAGCAGGGCGCGAAGATTGAGAGAAAGATCCATCCACAACTGATTGTGACGGTCGGCAGGAAAGAAGTGTTGAATGCGATCCAGGGCCTGGTTGGCATTGTTGGCGTGCA
>MAAU01000031.1:0-1054 GCA_002162825.1 Gammaproteobacteria bacterium 54_18_T64 | reverse complement strand
GGATAAAGGAACATGCATGGCGATGGCTTTATCTGGCATTAACATGTTCGCAGTGCCAAAGCCGACTTGAGCTTGAGTATTGGCATCGTCTAAATGATTGCCCGCTACCCAACCAATAATCGGTGAGAAAAACATATTGCTATAGCTTGGAGCGTTCTCTGCGTACTCCGCATGAATATCGCTGCCAGCGGGCAATATGGTGATGGTGAAACCATTTTCAGGCGCATCTTGGGCGATGTTCTTAATTGAATTAACATCATAAGGCATGATGCGGGGAGGGTTGTTTAAATTAACCCCTTCAATGGTATTAACAAAGGCCTTTTCTTGGCTAATTTCACCGCCTTCACTGCCCATGAAGTAAGGGATGCTACCCGCAATCCAATTGCCTGAAGGCAGCTGCTTTAATATCTTCTCATCAGCGGCGATGATTAAAAACTCACGCTGATTGATTTTCTCGATTAGGTTTTCTAAATCAACTAGCTCGGATGTTATTTGTATATTGCTCATGTTTGACCTACTTATATTTTATTCGTGCGACTAAACAGCGTGACTTTTATATGTGCTTAAAATTTCAATTTCACGTCTGAGACTACGGTAATTGTCGTTAAAGAATTGCTGTAATTCATAGCAAGACTCTTGTTCCATTCCTTTAGATACCTGGCTTTTTAATTTAACCAGTAATAAGTTTAGGTTGAGTTTGCTGCTATTTAATTCAAACTCTTCGGTGAGGATCTCCTGCCAAATAGAATGATCTTTGTCGGGGATATTGTTGCTTTTTGGCTCTGTGTCGATAGTTTCTGCAATGCGTTTTATAGAAATTAATTCAGTACGTAAGCTGTTGATGTTCTTCTTTAAGTACTTCATTAACTCGATAATAATATCGCGTTCTTCTGATGCGGATAAATCTTTGTTATACAGGCCTTTAAGGCGAGAGATGTATAAGTTAAAGGCCAAGTTCGATGACATTAACGAAAATTTCTCGGTTAAAATACTATCCCAAACAGGGTGGCTTGGGGTTAGGCTATTTGATTTCTTGCTTTGAGTTGTTGTTTTT
>MAAU01000008.1 GCA_002162825.1 Gammaproteobacteria bacterium 54_18_T64 | reverse complement strand
ATTCTGGTCATCAACATCGTCGGCGGCATAGCCGTGGGCACCTTGCAACACGACCTGAGCATGTCCCAAGCGGCCCACAACTATGTGCTGCTGACCATCGGTGACGGCCTGGTCGCGCAAATCCCTTCGCTGCTGTTGTCGACGGCAGCGGCCATTATCGTCACCCGCGCCTCCGACGCCCAGGATATGGGCCAGCAGATGGGCTCCCAGCTGTTTCAATCGCCCAAAGCCCTCATTATCACAGCGTGCATTATGGCGAGTCTCGGCGTGATACCCGGTATGCCCAACCTGGTCTTTCTCTTTCTTGCCGCAGTCCTCGGCGGCGGTGCCTTCCTGATTATTCAAAAAGATAAAATAGAGCAACAGATCGAACCCGTGGCCGAGCCCGTCGCCGCGCCCCCAGAGGTCAAGGAACTGGGCTGGGAAGACGTCGCCAGTGTCGACCCCATTGGCCTCGAGGTCGGCTATCGACTGATACCCCTGGTCGATAAAAATCAGGACGGCGAACTCCTCGGTCGCGTCAAAGGCGTGCGTAAGAAGCTCTCCCAGGACCTGGGTTTTCTGGTGCAGCCAGTGCATATCCGCGACAACCTCGACCTCTCGCCCAATGCCTATCGCATTACCCTCCACGGTGTGCCTCTGGGTGAGTCAGAAATCCACCCCGGTAAGGAAATGGCCATCAACCCCGGCCAGGTGTTTGGCACCTTAAATGGGGTCGCCACCAAAGACCCCGCCTTCGGCCTCGATGCCATGTGGGTAGAACCCAGCCTGCGCGATGAGGCCCAGACCATGGGCTACACCGTGGTCGACTGCAGCACCGTAATCGCCACCCATCTCAGCGAGCTACTGAAACAACACGCCCACGAACTACTCGGCCACGACGAGGTGCAGCAATTGCTCGACCTCTTGGCCAAATCCTCCCCAAAGTTGGTGGAAAACCTGGTCGCCGATGCGCTCTCACTGAGTGTCGTCCTCAAGGTCATGCAAAACCTGCTGGCGGAGAACATTCCGATCAAGGATGTGCGCACTATCGCCGAATCCTTGGCGGAAAATGCCCCGAAGAGTCAAGAAGCCGACGTTTTGACGGCCCAGGCTCGGGTTGCCCTAAGTCGCACCATCTACCAGCAAATCAATGGTATGGCCCCTGAGCTGGAGGTTATGACCCTCGATCCAGAGTTGGAACAAATATTGCTAAACGTAATACAGGGCTCGCCGACAAGCGGCGGACTGGAACCCGGATTGGCAGACAATATGCTCCAACAAATTGGCAGATCGGCGCAAGTGCAAGCCACGCAGGGGCAAACACCCGTGCTACTGGTGGCGACGGCTCTACGCACCTGGCTATCCAACCTGGTGAGGGCAGCCAACCCTGGCTTGCACGTGCTGTCCTATGACGAGATTCCGCCCAGCAAACAGCTCAAGGTCATCCACTCCGTGGGTAGATGATTGCTAGATAAGATGTGGGGCATTGGGCCCCGAGACCAGTAATAAGCGGGTATAGCGACTCAGCTCGTAGAAGGTGGCAATAATGAAAATCAAGCGATTCACGGCCGACACCATGCGCGAAGCGATTCGTAGCGTCAGGGATACCTGGGGCCCGGACGCGGTAATTCTCTCCAATAAGAAGCTCGGCAACGGCGTTGAAATCACTGCCGCCATCGACTTTGAAGTCGAGGAGGTCGAGCAACTAGCCAACGAGACGGAGCACGCACCCGCTCACACCGCCGCACAGGGCACGGCACCACGGCCAGAAGCTGCCACGCAACGGCAAGCGGCAACCCCCGAACAGGCATCCCCTAGCTTGCAGTCACACTTGCTCAAGGCGCGCGCGGCAAGCGCCCATAACAACAGCGCGGGAAACGCCGATGAACTCTCCGATCTACGCCGGGAGATATCCGACCTGCGCGGTCTGATCGAGGGTGAACTGACGCAAATGTCCTGGCGCGAGATAGGCCGCCACAATCCCCACAAGGCTGCGCTGATGCGCAGACTCGCCAGCCTCGGCCTGAAGCGCGAGTTTTGCACAACACTGGCCGCTCAGAGCGCTGCGCCCGACGATGCCGAGGCCGCCTGGAAACAGGCGCTGTTAGATCTCGCCGCCATGCTCACCGAGAGCGATCACGACCTACTGGCGCACGGTGGCACTTACGCCATTATCGGCTCCACCGGAGTGGGGAAAACCACCACCGTCGCCAAACTGGCGGCACAGTACGCCCTGCGCCACGGCGCCGACAAGATCGGTTTGATTACCACCGATTGCTTTCGCATTGGCGGTGTCGATCAGCTCAGCACCTTTGGACAGCTGCTCGACATCCCGGTTTTCCTGGCCACCGACCGCCTCGAGCTGTCCGACATTCTCGACCAGCTCAGCGACAAGGAGCTGATTTTAATCGACACAGCGGGCATGAGTCAGCGCGACATCGAGCTCTCTAAACAGCTGGCAACACTGGTCGGCGCCGGCCACGATATTCAGTTCTACTTGACCTTGTCGGCCACCGCACAGCAGGCCATCACCGCTGAAATCATGTCGGTGTTCAGCGATATAAAACTCGCCGGCACCGTGATCACCAAGGTCGACGAGGCTGCCAGTCTCGGCGGTGTGCTCAATGCGGTGATCAAGCACCAGCTGCCGACCTTCTTCATCAGTAACGGCCAGAAAGTGCCGGAAGACCTCCACCCCGGTTCAGCCATTGAATTGGTCAAAATTGCCCGGGACTTATTACAACGCAGTAGCCCTCACCAACCTATACTTGAAACTGAGAGCACGCGACCCACTACCCACAGCGAGGGGAAACGACTCCATGGTTAATCACTCAACAACACAGCAAAAACCAGTGCGCGTAATAGCCGTCACCAGTGGCAAGGGCGGCGTCGGCAAAACCAACATCTCCGTCAATCTGGCCGCCTCTTTTGCCAAACAGGGCAATAAGGTGCTGTTAATGGATGCCGACCTCGGCCTCGCCAATGTCGACATCCTCTTCGACCTCCACCCCAAATATGACCTGCGCCATGTTATCTCCGGCGAGCGCAGCCTCGATGAAATTATTGTCGATGCCCCCCTGGGTCTAAAAGTGATTCCCGCCTCCTCCGGTGTCTCGAGCATGGCCGATCTCTCGCCAGCGGAAAACGCCGGCCTGGTGCGCGCCTTCAGCGAACTAGAATTTCCTGTCGACACCATGATTGTCGATACCGCCGCCGGCATTTCCGACAGCGTGATTACCTTCTGCAAGGCCTGCCAGGAGGTCGTGGTGGTGGTTTGCGACGAGCCGACCTCGATCACCGATGCCTATGCATTGATTAAGGTGATGAGCCGCGACCACGGCGTTAAACGCTTTCACATCCTCGCCAACATGGTCAACAACAACGCCCACGGCGAGGAGTTATTTCGCAAAATATCCCGCGTCACCGACCACTTCCTCGACATCGTCGCGGTGCACATTGGCTCCATACCCATGGACGACTACCTGCGCAAGGCCGTGCGTCACCAAATGCCCGTGGTTGAAGCCTTCCCGCGCAGTCCCTCGGCCCAGGCCATCAAGCGACTGACAAAAACCATCGACCAATGGCCCGTTCCCGAACTGGCCAGCGGCAATATGGAATTCTTTATCGAGCGCGTCGTCGGCTACCCCAATGAGGAATACGCTGCATGAGTAAAGCGGTTTTCTACGCTGACGAAGAATTCGGTAACAGTGAAAAACTGGTTAACGACTATCTTCATTTAGTGAAAAAAATCGCTTACCATATCGCCGCCCGATTGCCCGCTGGCATCGATATTGACGACCTCACCCAGGTCGGCCTAATCGGTCTACTCGAGGCGGCAAAAAGTTACCGCAGCGGCCATGGTGCCAGCTTTGAAACCTTCGCCGGGATCCGCATTCGCGGCGCCATTCTCGACGAGGTGCGACGTTACGACTGGTCGCCACGCAGTATTCAGCAAAAGGCCCGCTGGCTGGCCCAGGCCACCCGCAGTGCCGAAATCGCCCTACAACGCTGTCCCCGAGACAGTGAAATCGCCGCCCAGCTGGGCGTGGAGATGGATGAGTACTATCAACTATTGCGCGATACGGCAGCCTGTAAGGCCACCTTTGTCGATGCCACCGAGGTCGACCTTCCCGCTGGCGACTCCCCCCAGGACAGAGTGCACGATGCCGCCTTTCGCGGCGCCCTCGCCGCCCAGATAGAACAATTGCCGGAGCGTGAAAAAACCCTGATGTCACTCTATTATGACGACGAATTAAACCTCAAAGAAATTGGCGCCGTACTCGAGATCAGCGAGTCGCGAGTCAGTCAGATTCACAGCCAGATACTCAGCAAACTCCGCTCCAGACTATTGTCCTGGACATCTAGCGCTGATGATGTCCAATAAAGCGACAACCCGGATAATAAATACATGGATATTCTCACCTTGCTCGGCGTTATTTTTGCCTTTGCCGCCATTATTGGCGGCAATGCCCTCGAGGGAGGGCACCTCGACTCACTATTACAGCTCACCGCTTTTTTAATTGTTTTTGGCGGCACTCTCGGTGCCATCATGGTGCAAACCCCGCTCAAGATTTTCATCCACGGCATCAAGTTGCTGCGCTGGATTTTCATCCCACCGACACTGGACCCCGCCACAACCCTGCAGAAAATCATTGAGTGGAGTCAAATAGCCCGCAAAGAAGGCCTACTGGGGCTGGAAAATATCGCCGATGAGGAAGAGGAATTATTTATCCAGAAATGCCTGCAACTACTGGTTGACGGCAATGAACCCGAGTCCATACGCAGCACCATGGAGGTGGAAATCACCACCCGGGAGGCCTTCGATCTGAAGGGGGCAAAGGTCTATGAGGGCATGGGGGGCTACAGCCCTACCATCGGTATTATCGGCGCCGTGTTGGGGCTGATTCACGTCATGAACAACCTGGCCGACCCCTCTTCGCTGGGGCCCGGTATTGCCGTCGCCTTTGTCGCAACGATTTACGGTGTCGGTATGGCCAACTTATTCCTCTTGCCCGCTGCCAATAAATTAAAAACCCTGATCAGTGATCGCTGCCATATTCAGGAAATGATTATCGAGGGCATCGTGGCCATTGCCGAGGGTGAAAACCACCGCAATATTGAAGCAAAATTACGCGGTTACTTTTAGCAACTAATTATGGCCAGAAAGCGCGCACCCGAAGAACACGAAAACCACGAGCGGTGGCTGGTCTCCTACGCCGATTTTATTACCTTATTGTTTGCCTTTTTTGTGGTGATGTATTCCATTTCCTCGGTCAACGAGGGTAAATTTCGCGTGCTTTCACACTCCCTCGTCGCCTCCTTCTCCAGTCAAAGTCGCTCCATGAATCCGGTGCAATTCGGCACCGCCACCACCTCTTTCCCGATTGCACCCACCCCCTTAAACCGCACACCGATCAAGCTCGACCTACCCCAGTCCATGGACAAAGATGCCATTAAGGTGGATCCCTCGCGCAATAAAAGCTCACCCGAAATGTCTAGACTGGGAGAAAAGGTTAATAATGCCCTAAAGGCCCTACTCGAAACCGAACTGGTGTCGGTGCGCCAATCGAAAAACTGGCTGGAAATAGAAATCAACAGTAAGGTTTTATTTACCAGTGGTAGTAGCAAGCTCTCCCCCAGTGCCAGACCGGTGCTGCGTGGCCTGAGCAATGTCTTGAAAACTCGCAACAACAAAATTCATGTTGAGGGCTTCACCGACAACCTGCCCATTAAAAACAGTATTTATCCCTCCAATTGGGAGTTGTCGGCGGCGCGCGCTGCCACCGTGGTGCGACTCTTCTCCGCCTTCGGTGTGACACCGAAGAATTTGGCCTCAATTGGCTACGGTGAATATCAACCCAAGGTCAGCAATGACACGGCCGCTGGGCGCTCGACAAATCGGCGAGTCGTTATCGTCATTCTCGCCACTGGTTTTGATCCGCGCCTCAGAAATCGCTGAGGCGGCGCCGAGCTAAAATAACACGACGGTAATAAGCGGCAGGAGGCCGAGATGGCTAACGAAATCACTCCCCCTGGAACCCCCCCTCCCCTGCGCACACCGCGCAGCAAGTCCGTCACCGACAAACAAAAATCCCTGGCTCAGGAAAAAAAGCAACAAAACACTGGGAGCGACGACGAGGAAGATAACAATAAGTCAGACGACGACGGTCAGATCCACATCGACGAATACATTTAGCGACTGGCTAGCAAAAGGATATTACTGCTTGCCCGCTGTGGCTCTTCGCCCCAAAGGCACAAGCTCTCCGCCATTAAATATAATAATCAATAACACCGCGACCCTCTGCCGGCTGCCCCTGAGTCAATTCGAGCCCAGCCTCCAATACCACCCCCTCGCTACCGTCGGCGTCTGCGGCAAAGCCATCGGAGCCCGCTAGTTGCTCCCGCTCTTGCTGTAGACCTCGGTCCGCCACATCGGCGTTGGCCAGGTCCATACCACTTTCGGCAAACATTTCACGCAGTCGCGGCAATGCCGCTTCCAGTGCCTCTCGAGCAGCGGGGTTACTGGAGATAAAGGTGACGCTGGTGCGCTCGCCCTCGGTGGCGAGTTTGACCTCTATACTGCCCAGCTCCGGTGGGTTAAGTCGCAACTCAACCCCCGAATTATTCTGCCCGACCATCCAACGTATGCGATTGCCCAACTCGGCATCCCAGCCGGGCTGTCCGGCCGGTGTCTGCAAGGTAAAAGAACGTTGCGGGCCGGTTTCCTGAGTGGCGCTGTATTTTGCCGGCTCATTGCCGGATAGCGCCAGGGTCGAGCTAAGACTGGAGACATTCAGGCTTTGCTGTGGTGTTGCCTCACTCACTTCAAGGCCAGCTCCAGCAACAGCGGCATTGAGCGGACTGGGAATATCCGACTTGCCGGCCATCGCCGCCATAATATTTTGGCGCACCTGGGCAAAGTTATCTTTAGAAGCCCCGGGACTGCCAAGATTTTCGGCTCCCGCCGGCGTTGGCTGCCTGACGACCGAGCCCTCCAACAAGCCGGGCTTTTGTGTCGACTTGTTGGGGTTCAGAACCAGATCCAGATCAGCGTCGTCCACGGACTCAGTATCGAGACTAGCACTCGGCTCTGCCAGGGTTTTACCCGGCACAGTGCGCGCCAGTGCCACGGCAGCACTCGGTAGGGCCGAGCGAGACGCGGACGCTAACTCAGCATTTGGCAGCGGCCTCAATGGCGCCTTATTACTAAGCTCCAGCTCATTCTCTGTTACAACAGGCCCCTGACGCAGGGACGCCGCTACCTGGGCAGGATCCCCTTGAGCCGGTTTCACGGCAACTGCGACATCCACCACTCCTGGCACGTGAGCCTCACCATCCGCAGGCTGTGATTCAAGACCGGCCAATGACCCTGTAAAAAATAGTGGTTCTGCATCAACTTCCGTCTCGGCCTCCGCCCCCTGCTGCGGCAAAGACTGGTCTTCAAGTGGCGGCTCATTGCCGCCCTCGGCTAGTGCCGGCAGGTCGATAGGGCTATCACTGGAAGCAATCGCCTCATCAGTTGCCACATCATTGGCCGCCAACAGCGCCAACACCCTTTCACCCATCGTGGCAAAGGGAGCCTCTAGCTCCCGGTCTGACAAACCCAGGGCGGGCGCACGCTGTAGCCCGACATTCGTGGCCAAGACATCTTCACTTGGGGTACCTACGGGGGCTTGCCCCGGAGCCTCACTCGCCTTGCCCTTTTCATTGCCTGGCATCTTTTCGGCGGTCTTTTCAGAAGTGCTTGCGGGCCCTGACTTGGCGGCCTTATCCTCAGTGTCTACGGGCTCTACGACGGCTTCATCCCGCCCGTTGGCCACTTCTGATTTGGTCGAGTCGGTCGTTTTTTGTTCACCGCGCTGCTGAGCCTTAAGATGATTGGAGAAGGCCGCGTCGCCCTTGCCACCCTCCCCTGAAGCAGCGGGAGTCGACGCCGAGTTCGCGCTCAACATTTGAGCAGTCTGACTGGCTGGAGCAGCCACCGACATGGATAGGGGCATAAGAACCTCGCGTTTATCTGTCTCTGCTGATAGAGGTGGAGATCAGGCTGCCAAACAACGCTTTTAAACGCAGTAGATCCGACAGACAGGGTCTCGTAAATTTCCTTTCAACAAAGCAACTGCAAAACGCGGGCCAGCTTAACTTTTTATAATGCGTAGGTGCTCTAAGAGCCTTGGGCGACAAAGCTACGGGAAGGTAAAATACGACAGGGGCTGTGCCTAATCACCCCAGCCGCACTTACCAGCGAGGCCCGAGCGCTCATCAATTTCTTTTTGTTCACGTTTATTGCGCTGCAACAACTGCTCTTTTTGAACCTGTACCAGGGCGTTGGACAGGCTTTGCGTGCGCTGATGCTTGGCTATCCACTGCGTCTGGCGCTCCATCACCTTGGCTCCCAGGTCGACCAGGGTCTGGCGCTGAGTTTCAATCGCCTTATCCAGCTGGCCAAAAAAGGCGCGAAAATCGCCCAACTGCCGGGCGTTCATGCCACTGGCGCCGGCATCGTGAAAACGCTGGCGATATTCTTCAAAGAAGCCGGTGAGTTGCTCGAGTTGAGCCTGCTCCTTACTGTGACTTTCCTGCGCCTGACCCAGCTCGCGACCGGCCTTATCACAGGCGTGCTCCGCCATTTTTTCCAATTGTTTAAAGCGCTTTATCTTGGTCATCAAACTGCCCGTTTAAACCCGGTGAACATGAAGTGGCAACAAGCCCTACACTGGCATCTGCAGATTGCTCAGTAAGCCATCAAGGGCCACGAAACTCTGGTCTAAGGTCACACTTTGGCCAGCCTCCTGTCGCAAAAATCCCTGCAGCCGCGGATAGGCCTCGATCGCCTGATCGATGCGGGCATCGCTGCCGGCGACATAGGCGCCGACACTAATCAGGTCACGGTTTTGCTCGTAGAGACTGTAGAGCTGCTTAAAGTTCTGTACCAGCTTGAAACGCTCGGGGCCAACCAGGCGATTCATCACCCGGCTCACCGAGGACTCGATGTCGATGGCCGGATAACGACCGGAGTCGGCAATGCGCCGCGACAGGATAATATGGCCGTCGAGTATCGCCCGCGCCGAATCGACCACCGGGTCGTTTTCGTCATCACCCTCCATCAACACCGTGTAAATCGCGGTGATGGAACCCTTGCCGGCGATCTTACCCGCTCTCTCCACCAGTTGCGGCAAGCGGGAGAACACCGAGGGCGGATAGCCCCGCGTCACCGGCGGCTCACCAATCGCCAGGGCAATTTCCCGCTGCGCCTGGGCGAAGCGAGTTAGCGAGTCCATCAGCAATAAAACATTGAGGCCCTGGTCGCGAAAGTATTCGGCGATGGCCGTGGCGCGCCAGGCACCGTGCAAACGCATTAAGGGTGAATCGTCGGCCGGTGATGCCACCACCACGGCGCGCGCCAGGCCCGCCGGGCCCAGGGTTTCCTCGATAAATTCCTGCACCTCACGCCCCCGCTCGCCGATCAGCCCCACCACCACCACATCGGCATCGGTGTACTGGGTCATCAGGCCCAGCAGGGTACTTTTACCGACGCCACTGCCGGCAAACAGGCCGAGGCGCTGCCCCCTACCCACCGTCAACAGAGCATTAATGGCGCGAATACCGACATCCAGCGGCTCGGTAATGAGCGCTCTTTGCAAGGGGTTGACGACATGACCCTGCAGGGCCGCATGCCCCGTCAAAACAGGTTGTTCACCACTATCCAGTGGCCGGCCGGCACCATCAATCACGCGGCCAATTAGAGCGTCGCCGACTTCGACCTCGGTGTCACCGGGCACGGGAATAACCAGGGCATTCGGTGTCAGGCCATGTACCGAGCCAATCGGCATCAAAAACAGGCGCTCGTCGGCGAAACCCACCACCTCGGCCTCCACCGAGGCACCGCTGGGGGCGGTAATATGGCAGCGGCTGCCAATGGCGGCCTGACAGCCGGTTGCCTCCAGAGTTAGGCCCACCATTCTCACCAGCTTACCCCTGACCATGGCCATGGGGTCAACCACGTCTGGCAATACCTCGGAGCGCGCTGCCAGACGTGCACTAATGAGTTCAGCGCCGCCGAACTCACCAGCCGGGGCCTGATTCACTCTGTGGCCTCGAGATCGGCGGACAACAGGCCCTCGACAAGGGCATCGATGCGGGTCTGCAGGGTGGCGTCAATAAATTCGGCACTGCTGTTGAGCTGGCATTCACCTCGCGCCAGGCTGCGGTCTTCAATAATCCGCCAGTGTTGGGCCGGCGGATCTTCCTTAAGGCCGTCTTTGACGATGGCGACATCCTCCGGGTGAAGGTGAACATCGACATCCCGAGCCGCGGCAGACAACACCGAACAGGCCTGACTGACAGTTTCCAAAATCAACTGTGGTTGGGTTTTCAGCTCCTGGCGAACAATCTCTTTAGCGATGGCCGCGGCCAGTTTCACCAACTCGCTCTCCACGTTTTCACTGATCTGGCGAAAGGGGTGGGCGGCCTCATCATAGAGCTGCGCGAGGCGTTGAGCGCCCTCCTGCACGGCCTGGTGACCCGCCTCGAGACCCTCCCAGCGCCCCACCTCATAACCCTTGGCGTGCGCCTGTTTCTCAATGGCCTCAAGCTCTTCAGCGGTGTGAGCTTCACGCGCCACATGGCCAACGTTGGGCGCCTGCCAGCGAGTTAACTCGGGCCCATCAACGGCGCGCACGACCTTAGACAAATTCATCTCCTCCGGTACCGCCCAATGTAATCTCACCTTCTTCTGCGAGGCGCTGGGCAACAGCGAGAATTTCTTTCTGAGAATCCTCCACCTCACTGAGCCGCACCGGGCCGCGAGTCTCCAGATCCTCTTCCATCATTTCGGCGGCACGCTTGGACATATTGCCAAATATTTTCTTGCGCACCGGCGAATCGGCACCCTTCAGGGCGATCACTAACACATCGGAGGAGACCTCCCGCAACAAGCGTTGAATACCCCTGTCCTCGACGTCGAGCAGGTTGTCGAAGACAAACATCAGGTCTCTGACCTTATCGCTCATATCCTGATCGACCTCTTGAATGGCCTCAATCAGCTCACTCTCAAGCTCCGAATCGATATAGCTGAGAATATCCGCCGTCGATTGCAGGCCGCCAACCGCCGAGGCCTGGGCCAGACTGCCGTCGCTAAACTGCCTTTCGAGGATTTCATCCAGCTCGAGCAGGGCCGAGGGATGAATGGCATCGAGCTGGGCGATTCTCACCACGGCATCCTTGCGAATCTTCTCGGGCAGATGTTTGATCACCTCGGCCGATTGCTCGCTATCGAGATAGGCCAGTACGATGGCGATGATCTGCGGGTGCTCACCACGAATAATTGCCGCAACGGCGCGGGAGTCCATCCACTTTAGCGACTCTACCCCCTTCGAATCGCGACCCTCAATCACCGTATTGATCACCCCTTCGGCCTTGTCTTCACCGAGGGCGTCCTTCAACACCGAGCGCACGAAATCTTCGTTATCGCCACTAAAGGAGGTCGCCTCACCGAGAGACTCGGTAAACTGGCCGATCACCTCCTCGGCCTGCTGGCGAGACACCGTGCGCAGGGTCGCCATGGCCGCGCCAATTTTATGCACTTCCTTGGGGGCCATATGCCTGAGTATTTGTGCCGCCGACTGCTCGCCAACGCCGAGTAGAAAAACCGCGGCCTTTTCCACACCTTTTAGAGCTTCTGCTTTATCAGCCATCCTGTACCCAATCACTCATTACACTGGCCGCCCGCTTGGGGCTCTGACCGGAAATCGTCTGTGCCAGCTGCACCTGCTGATCATAACTGTTGACCCCAGAAGGCAGATGCGGCGCACCGAGGGCGGCCTGATCCCCACCCAGCTGCAATTCTCCACTGAGGGCGCGACCGCCGCCAGCCTGCTTACCCATGCCTGCCAAACTTTTCATCACCGGGCGTAGGATACCAAAAATAAGCAGCAATATACCCAGCCCACCCAGGGTCTGCTTGGCAATATCCAGTACCCAGGGCTCCTGCCAAATGGGAATTTCGGGCATCGGCTCCAGCATTTCCGGCTCCAGGAAGGAGGCGTTCATCAAGTTGACGCTGTCACCCCTTTCCTCGCTAAAGCCCACGGCCTCTTTGACCAATTGGGTTAAACGCTCAATCTCCTCATCCGGCAGGGGCAAGCGTTCGACCTCACCCGCTTCGTTGGTTTGCTGGCGATAATCCAGCAGTACTGCCACCGACAGTTTCTTAATGGTCCCTGGCGCCTCCTTAATATGGCTGATCACCTTATCCAGCTCATAGTTGCGAGTCGCCTGCCTGTTCGTTTGCGTGGCGGCACTGGTATTACTGGTTGCCGCCGCATCGGCACCCGGCACACCAGCGGCCGCTTCGGGCTGGTTTGACTGCGCCCCGGGTGCGCCACCAAAGGCATTGCTGTTATCACTGCTGCGCTCTTCGGAAGTTTGCTCGCTGCGTAGCAAGGTATTATTGGGCCCAAAAGTTTCGCTGGTGCGCTCTATCGCCGTAAAGTCCACATCAGCGGTCACCTGGGCTCGCACCTTGCCAGCCCCCATAATCGGCGCCAGTAAATCGACAATGCGCTGGGAATAATTTTCTTCAATACTGCTGGCAAAGGAAAACTGCTCGGAGCCCATCGCCATCGCCGACGAACCACCACTACCGGTGAGTAAGTTGCCCCGCTGATCGACAACCGTGACCTGATCGGTCTCCATGCCCGGCACGCTGGAGGCCACCAGGTGGATAACCCCCGCCACCTGCGACTGGTTGAGTTTGCGACCCGGGAAAAGGCTTATTAACACCGAGGCACTGGCACCCTGCTGGTTGCGTAAAAAGGCCGATTTTTTCGGAATCGCCAAATGTACCCGCGCACCCTTGACACTATTGAGGGTGGCAATCGACCTCCCCAGCTCACCTTCCAGGGCGCGGTTGAAGCGCGCTTTTTCGATAAAGCTACTGGTGCCAAAGCTCTGTTCTTCGTCGAGCAGTTCAAAGCCAGGGTTGGTGCTCTTTGGTAAACCCTGACTGGCCATCTGTATGCGCAGGTTGTGCACCTTGCCCGCCGGCACAGACACCGCCGAGCCCTGCATGCGATAGGGGGTATTGCTCTGCTCGAGTAGCGTCACCACCTGAGCGGCATCGGTGCCACTCATGCCCTCAAACAGGGGCACATAATTGGGCTCTTTGGCCCAGGAATAAATACCCACACCCAGGG
This sequence comes from Gammaproteobacteria bacterium 54_18_T64, assembly GCA_002162825.1. Taxonomy (GTDB): domain Bacteria; phylum Pseudomonadota; class Gammaproteobacteria; order Pseudomonadales; family Porticoccaceae; genus Reddybacter. The sequence continues at coordinate 21,133 of MAAU01000008.1, read as the reverse complement.
CAATACTCGCCGCCAGGCCTATCAACAGGCCCAGTTGGCGCACCATCGGCAAATTACTCATGCCGACAAACTGGCCGGCAACGTTGTCCGGATTTACCAGAGCCATATCAGCCTACTCCCCACACATTCATTGCCCATATATTGACTATAGTCGTAGATAAACTCACCTTCTCGCTTACGCCCCTATCACTTGTCATCTCGGTCACACTGGCATATTCATAATGTCCTGGTAGGCGGATAGCAATTTATTACGCACCTGTGTCATCGCCTGAAAGGAAATACTGGCCTCCTGCAGGGCGACCATCACCTGGGGCAATTCCACACCCTCATCACCCCGTTGAAAAGCATCGCGCATCTCACCGGCATTTTTCATGGTGTCACTGGTCTTACCGATGGACTCCGCCAACACCTTGCCAAACTCACTGCCCCCACCGGTGGCATCGCCAACGCTGGGGGCCTCACCGGACTTCGCCGCCGCTTCGAGAACGCGCATCTGGGCGAGTACCTGATTGATCGCTACCTGGCTCATTGTTTATTCCTCAAATGTTGCTAATTCCAGCTGTCTTTAAAAAGCTCCCACCTCATACGGCTCAGCGTTTAGGTACCGTAGAGTTCTGGCAGGGCGATACCGTCATCGCGTAATTTGGCCAACTTATAGCGCAGAGTGCGCGGGCTAATACCCAGTCGCTCCGCAGTTTCCTTGCGGCGGCCACGCTCGGCTTTGAGGGCATCGACAATAATTTGTTGCTCGTGACAGCGCAGGTCGTTTTCCAGAGCGGAGCCATCGAGGGCTACGGCAACGGGCTCGACAGCGCCATCGAGCGGCAACATCGACACCGGCGCACCCGGCTCCTCGAGATGAATGTCCGCCTCGCTCAGAGTATCCCCGGTGAGTAAAATCATCGCACGCTGCACGACATTGTGTAATTCACGAATATTGCCCGGCCAGGCGTAGGCCTCCAGCATTTGCTCGGCCCGGGGAGACAGGCTTACCTCCTGGCCATCGCCACTCTGCTCATCGACAAAGCGTCTCACCAGGGGCAGGATGTCGCCGCGGCGCTCACGCAGAGGCGCAAGGGCGATGGGGAAAACATTGAGACGGTAGAACAGGTCTTCGCGAAAGCGTCCCGCCGTCACCTCGCCGCGCAAATCACGGTTGGTGGTTGCCAACACGCGTACGTCGAGGGCGATGGCCCCTTTGCCGCCGAGTCGCTCAACCTCTTTTTCCTGCAGGACGCGCAACAGTTTGGCCTGTAGGGCGACATCCATTTCCGATATTTCATCGAGTAAGAGCGTGCCACCCTGAGCCTGTTCAAACTTGCCCGCACGTGCCTGATGAGCACCGGTAAAGGCACCCTTTTCATAACCAAAGAGGATGGACTCGAGCATGGTCTCGGGTAGGGCCGCACAATTAATTGCCACAAAGGGGCCATCACAGCGGCTGGAGTTATCGTGAATAAAGCGCGCCAGTACTTCCTTGCCGGTACCCGACTCACCACTCAACATCACGGTGGCATCGGAGGCCGCAACCCGGCGCGCCAATTCAACCACCTGTTTTGCCCTAGGGTCCTGGGCGATCATCTCGCCCCCAGCGCTGGTATCTTTATTGGCAAAGCGGCTAACCATGGCGATCAAGACCTCGGCCTCGAAGGGCTTGATCAAATAATCGGCGGCGCCATCGCGCATCGCCTCGACGGCCTTTTCGACACAGCCAAACGCCGTCATCATCACCACCGGCAGGCGCGGCCAGCTGCGCTTAATATTTTGTAACAGGGCGTGGCCGTCCATTGCCGCCATTTGCACATCGCTGACCACGAGGTCGACCGGCTGGCGGTGTAACAGCGCCAGGGCTTCTACGCCATCGCAGGCAAACTCGACACTGTAGCCGGCAAAGGCCAGGGTATCGCAGAGCGCCTCGCGCAGCAGGTCATCGTCCTCGACCACCAATATATTTAAACCAAGCTCACTCATCGTCGACCTCCACCAATACTTTGCATAGATTGCTCCTCGGCCCCCGCTTCAATAACGGAGTCGTCAATGGCCGGCTTTACCAAGCCAGTGCCATCAAGCAGAGCTATTTGAGAATTTTTATAGGACGCCTGAGCCCCCTCTGACAATTCGTCACCACAACTGAACAGGGGTAATTCAAGGCAGAAGACCGTGGCGCCGTCGGCGCGGGTATCGAGTTCAATTTTGCCGCCGTGACTGCGCACAGTCATTGCCACCACGGCCAAACCCAGACCCGTACCCTTTACCCGAGTGGTAAAAAACGGGTCGAAAATACGCTCGCGAATATCCGCTGCCACCCCCGGGCCATTGTCGGCAACCACAATACGTAGCAGGCCAGCCAAGGCGCTAATTTTAATATCGAGGCACAGGGCCTTATCGGAAACATCGATGGCATTGTTAACCAGGTTTAACACGGCGCCGAGCAATTCGTCCCGGTCGCCCTCGATGGTCATTGTGCCGCTGCCCAGCGCCACCTCGGCATTCAGTACGCCACCGCACTGCGTCACCAAAGGCTCTACCAGGACCAGTAATTCCTGGGAAAAACCTTGTAGCTCTATACCGTCAAATACCACCGGACCACCGCGCACAAAGGTCAGCATGCTGTTCACCAGGCCCTCCATATGGCGCAGGCTGTCGACCACTTTGGCGGACACCCGCTCCCTCTCCTCGGCCGTCGCCGCAGGTCGAGCCAGGTGTGAAACGTAGAGCAGGGCCGAGCTCAGCGGGGTGCGAATTTGATGGGCCAGGCGAGCCGCCATTTCACCGAGGGCCGACAAGCGCTTATCGCGACTGACGGTTTCCTGCAGGTCGTGTAAGCGCGTCATATCGGTGAGCAGAATCAGCTCTTCATTGGCATCGGGCAGAGGCTGGCGGCTGACAGATAAGCGCCGGCCATTAGCGAGAAGCAGCTCACTGGCATCCTCGCCCACCGTTGCAGCACCATCGCGAAGAGCCTCTGAAACAAGCTGAGGCCAGGCCTGGCCGAGTAGGGATGATTGGGCATCGAGCTCGCTAACGGAGCTCGAAAGGTCGTCGCCCTGGGCAAAAAAGGTCTCGGCGGCCGCGTTGACCTGGGTGATAACACCCTCGCCATCGACCACCACAACGCCACCGGGCAGTTCGCTCATGAGCAAAGCAAGGCGATTCGCCAGGCGCTCCTTCTCGGCCAACTCCTGCAGTCGTTGCGTGCGGGCCTCCGCCAATTCCTGGGTCAGGGTGCTCACTCTCACCTGCAACACGCGATAGCTGGTATCAAGCTCTTCGGAAACCCGGTTGAAGGTTTCGAAAACTTTTTCCAGATGCTCTGTGGTTTGTGCGGCTTGTGTCATAGCTGTCCTGCCCTGCGGGTTTACGGTGCAAATAAAGATGCCGTAAAGCTACTAAGCAACAACTATGCCTACATTATAATCTCTTATTTTTTAAGGAGTTATGAGACAGGAAAAATATAACGTCAAAAATCCGACACGGAATCTGAACGACTGATGTCAAACTTACGGATCTTTTCAACCAGGGTTGTGCGCTGTAAGCGCAGCAACTTGGCCGCCCGCGCCACCACCCAATCACTGTCGTCGAGAGCCTGGCGAATCAGGTCTACCTCGACCTGGCGCAGATAATCTTTGAGGTCGAGACCCTCACCACCCAGCAGTGCACCGGGTGGAGTCAGCGGCATACTGCGCTCTTCGACACCAATATCGGCCAACATGGCCTCCTCAGCAGCCTGACTCTGCGGCGACTCCCCGGGCCATTCAACATTGCCGCAGTACTTGTCGGGCAGCTCCCTGGCCCGCACCTGCTGCCCCGGATGGAGGATGCCCAGGCGCTCCACCAAATTGCCCAGCTCGCGCACATTACCCGGCCATGGGTAGCTCGCCAGCGCTGCCAGCGCACAGCTCTGCAGCTCGGCAATCCCCTGCCCGCCGCGCTGCAGACGCTGATTGGTATGATTCACCAGCTGGAGAATATCATCGCTGCGCTCACGCAGAGGCGGCACGTCGATGGGGAAGACATTCAAGCGATAAAACAGGTCGAGGCGGAAGCCCCCCGCCTCAACCCGCTGCTCAAGATCGTGGTGAGTGGCGGCGACGACCCGCACATCCGAGTGAATCGTCTTACTACCACCAACGCGCTCAAAGGATTTTTCCTGTAACACACGCAGTAGCTTGACCTGCATCTCCAGGGACATGTCGCCAATTTCATCGAGAAACAGTGTGCCGCCCTCGGCCAACTCAAAACGTCCCTGGCGCGCCGTAATAGCCCCGGTAAAGGCGCCTTTTTCATGGCCAAATAGCTCGGACTCTAATAAGTCGGGGGGTATAGCACCGCAATTGATAGGCACAAAGGGGCGCTTGCTGCGCAGCGATTGACGATGCAGGGCCTGGGCGACCACTTCCTTGCCAGTACCGGACTCACCGAGAATGAGTACGGTTGCATCACTCTCGGCTACCTGCTCAAGAAGGCGCCTGACGCGCTGCATACCTGCGCTATCACCGACCAGACGGTGCTGGTCGCCAGCCATTTTTTTCTCGGCTACAACATTGAGTTTATTGCTCACATCAAGCGCCACTCTGGCTCCTTTCATTGTGTAATACAGTCATCGCTAGCGCTCTGGCCACTAAGCCTGGCGCTGGGCGATGCTGCGGCGGTGTCGCCTAAAAATAAACTTTTCCAAATCGTCCTGCAGGGTGGAGTTTAAACCGACAAAACGCACCTGAACCCGGGTACCACTCGGGCTTGAGCCCTGTACCTCGCCAACGGGCACGGCAAGCCCGTAAAACTTCAGGGGTGAAGGCAGGTCACTGCGCAGATACACCTCAAGACACACCTGAACCCCCGACGGGGGGCAGTCCTCGGCCACCCATTCGATACCCGCCGACCCCAGTCGCACCTGAGTCGGTGCCGGCAGGGTACGCTGGCTAGCGAGTAGTTGGCCCACAATTTCGAGTAGGAGGTTGAGTTTAAGGTCGAGGCGCTGTAATTCTGCGGCGGTTTGCGGAATCTCTTCGGCCGCTTCGGGTGCGTCTTCGTTGAGGGCCGCCAGCGCTTTAAGGAAGCGGCTGTTGTCTTCATTAATTCTCACCAGGTCATTATCACTGGGCAGTGCATTCACTACCTCGCAGACCAGGGAAATATGGCTTTCGTAATACAAGCCTTGAAAGAAAGCGTCTGTCTTTTCCATTGCAGTGAAACCCTCCAGGCCCAGAGCCGTAAAACGAGAGATTTCTCTCAAATATTTGCCGTACAACAGTGTAAAGCGTCAATCCTGAGGATAAACAAAAAGCGTCAAAAAACCAACACTTGGCCATAAAAATGCGTCGCACTTGGCATTTGTGCAATTAAAAAAGCGATAGGAGTGGACAACGAAAGTTTAAATTATTATGGGCTTACTCAAAAACAAGCAGAACCCTTCGGTAGGAAACAATGACAACTCGCCCCCGATCACAAAATCTTCAGGGGCACAGGCATAACTTGGGACAAGGCAGCAACAAGCTTAGCGCTGTTTGCTAACACTCTGATAGGCACTCGCGGCATTGCGACCATTTTGCAAGGCGGCAAACTGCTGAGCGGTCTCACTGCGCGCGCGCTGTACCATGCCCGTCAATTGGTCATTGAGTTGCATCAGGGTTTGCAGGGAGTCATTGACACCCTCGGCCTCCTCCACCGCCACCGGCTCCTTGAGCCCCGCCATCATGCCCTCGCGGCGCTGTTTTTCCAGCTCGATAATGCCCTCCCAGTCACCGCGCTCGGCGGTTTCGAGCATGTTTTTCGACAGGGCAATGGCATCCTGCAGCTGCTGCTGGCGCTGGGCACCGATAATCGGCAAGTCATTCATTAGCGATCCTCGGCGTGCCTGGAAGGCGCTTTTTTAAATTCCTCGGGCATGGCATTCCAACCCTGCTGAATTTCGCGCAACAAGCCGGCAACCTCCTCCACCATGGGAACACTGTTTTCAACACTCGCCTTTAACAAACGCGCCGCCATATAGTCGTAAAGGTCGCGCAGATTGAGTGACACCTCACCACCGGCCTCCATATCGAGGGCGGTACGCAGGTTGTCGATAATCTCCAGGGTGCGACCAATCTTCTCGCCCTTCAAGGCCAGCTCATCGCGCTCAATGGCACCGCGGGCCACGGCAAGATTGTCCAAGCTGCCCTGAAACAACATCGCCACTAACTGGTGAGGACTGGCCTCGGCAATCTGGCTGTGAGACTGCATCTGGCGGTACTGATTAAGCCCGGCATGTGTACTCATGCTTTTCTCCTCATTTGACTCTCTCTAAAGTCGTCGATGATCGCGACCACTTATTTATTTCGGTTAATGGAAATTTTTGAAATATTATCCAACTGCGTGGTCAAAAAATCACTGGTTGAAGTCAGCTGTGCGACCAATATATCCAGCCCGGTGAAACGCTTACGGATACGCTCCTCGATCACAGCCATGCGCAGATTGAGCGCTTCCCTGTCGTCGGCAACGCCGGCAATACTTTCCTTCAGACCCTCGATGCGCAGGTCGAGCTGATTGTCCTCGCCGAGGATATTCGCCAATACCGTTTTCAGGCTATCGGCTACTCCTCGGGTAAAATTAACGCTGCCCAAATCACCGGTGCTAGTGCCGGTGATTGCCAACACCAGGCCCTGGGCCGAGGTACTGGCGCTGCCGGTCAACTGCTGGCCAGAACCGGTGCCCGCGACACCATTAATCGTACCCGCCACATCGAGACCATCGGTACCCGAAGCGGCAATAAAACCAAAGGTGGTGGCCGTATCCGTATCAACCTGTAGGACATCAACTTTGGATGCCGAACCGTAGCGGTCGGAATTGATGGTAAATTTATTGGTGCCACTGTCAAAACTCACCAGCACCTCGACCCCGGCGCTCTTGAGCTGGGTATCGCCATTAATTTTACTTTGCAATTCCGCAGCCAGTGCCGCGCCGCTGCCATAGGCCGCCTGACTGAGAAGAATATCCCCCGTCTCAACACCATCCACCTTTAAGCGCAATAAGTCGTTATCACCATCAATGGTAAAACTCGCGGCCGCGGCCGAAACTATGCTCGCACGCGTAGACAGCTGAGTGATCGAAACTGCGTATTCCCCCACCGCCGTGCCCGCCGCCGAGCTAATATAGCCAACGTTAATGTTACTGGCCACGCCCTGAGCGGCAAACAACTCAGACACCGCGCTAAAGTCATCGTCGAGCACCGCATCCAAGTCATCGCTATCGAGTTGTAGCTTACCGTCGGTATCGGTGGTAATACCCACACTTGCCAGGGTTGAAAACCTACCCGCACCGGTCACGGCATTGTTGATCTCCGAACGCAGCGCGGCGGTGATGCCACGCAAGCCCGCATCGCCAATTAGCAGACCCGCTTCACGGGTATCCGGGTCGTAGGAAGAAAGACTGTTGGCGGTATCAATATAGGAATTATAGGCACCAATAAAGCCATTTATCGCCGCCTTAATAGCATCCCGGTCACGGCTGACGTCGATACCTACCGGGGTACCCTCCGTGATCTTCAACAATGTCAGCTCAACACCTTCTATTACCGAGCTCACCTGGTTAGTGGCGCTAGTCACGGCCAGGCCATTGACCGTGAAGGCGGCATCCTGGGCGGCTACAGTTTGATTGAGATTGGTTGCCGTGGCACTAAACTCAAGGGCCGACAGGCCAGCCGGTCCCGACTCGGTGACCGCAACCTCAAGACTGTTGGCGGCACCGGTATCTGCAGAAGCAAGCAGTAGGCGAAAACCTGTACCGTCATTGACGATCGAAGCATTGACACCAGCCTTTGCCGCATTGATGGCATCGCGCACCCCGGCTAAAGTATTATTGGTACTGTCGATGGTCACCGAAGCTGCGGGCTTGTCGGCGTTAACGGAAAAACTGTCGTAAGACTCGGGGCCGGGTGTCGGGGACGTATAGTCAGTGGTGCCGAAGCGAAAAGTAATCACGCCCTCGCCCACCACATCGGTGGTCGAGGTATACACCGTGCTTGTCGCCAAGGAGTGAGCCTTAGAAAGAGCGCTCACTGAAACATCGTAGTGCCCTGCGGCGGCGGTTTCGCCAGAGCTGACAGTCAGCACGCTAGAATCACTCGCGGAGCTATTGCGTTTAGTATAAGTTGAGAGGTCCTGCACACCTTCGAGAGCGGACTGGAAGGATGAGAGCACACTCTGCAGGGAGCCAAAGGCCGAGAGATCGGCTTGAAAACCCGCTTCCTGGCGGGCAAGACGGTTTTCCGCAGGCGCACGCTCGGCGGCGACCAGCTGGCCAACCAAGCTGCCGAGATCCAAACCCGAACCAATACCTAACGAAGAAATTGAAGCCATATTAAAAAGCCTCCCAATAATGCTTAACCCTGCTGTTACACAGCGTGCCAAGAACAGGCCGCGTAGCTAGCAACTCCTCAGGGCGCGCCTGGCTCTATCGCCTCACTTACGCCCTTCACTACAGCCATAAAGCACAAAGCATACCAATTAGTGAACCAGCAATTGATGGCTGAAACAACGGCCCCCAAGCCCGAAAAAACACACGCGCCGGCAAGGGCAGCCCCACAGCGGCAACTGCAAGCTTATGAGCGGCAACAACCTGCCGTACACTCGCCACCACCCGCAAACGCTCTATACCTCTTGGTTGATCAACAAACCCCGTAAGGCATCGGTCTTGTCCGCGAGGATTTCCTCTATGTGTTCAGCCACTCTAAGCAGGGTTTCAGGGGGAATGGTGCGTATTTTCTCACCGGTTTCCTTATCACTGACGGTGATAATGGTGCGCCCAGTTTCTTCATGCACATCGAACTGAATGCTTCTCTGGGCGATTGCCACCGCGTCGTTCAACTTCTTCACATTTGCCGCAAGCTCAACTTTTTCCTGTGCCACCGAGGCACTGTCGGCCCCGGCCTGCACCTCGGCCAATAAGTTCTCGCGCTCATTGAGCTGGGCTTCAAGTGGGGCCTGGGCAGCGCTGGCAGGAGCTGAAGATGCGGCAACAGGTGCCGTAGGCGCCGGTAAAGAAACCAGCGGGGGGGTATTTTCCTGTCTTTGTGCACTCACTTCCTGAGCAACGACTTCACCCCGCGGCCTGTTCGGCGGCGGGGTGAAAGTATTAATAGCCAGTTTTTCCATAAGCGCTACCTACTGGTAGAACCAAACATTGGTGTGGCTTTTAGTGCCACACCAATGCCTCTACCTTTATACCTATTGTAGCAGTGACAACACACTCTGTGGCAAGGAGTTGGCCTGCGACAGAATGGAGACACCCGCTTGTTGAAGGATTTGCGACCGGGTCAGGGCTGCGGTTTCTGCCGCAAAGTCGGCATCGAGAATCCGGCTACGTGCAGCGCTGAGGTTCTCAGAGGTAATCGCCAGGTTGGAAATGGTCGATTCAAATCTGTTTTGCACCGCACCCAAGTCCGCTCGGATGGTCGAGATCTGACTCAGGGAACCATCGAGCACCGAGATCGCCGAATTGGCACCAGCCACCGTGGAAATATCCACACCACTGAGCTTGGTCAGGGCTGCCGATGCCGATGACAAACCGCCCTCGGCTAAATCAGTACCACCGAGGGTGAAGCTCTCCGCCGCACTAAGGGTCAGCGTCCCGCGCGTGGTCACACCATCAGCATCATCCACCGGGTCCGTACCCGTGGTAACGGCCGATGTAATTGCTGCAGCTACCCCTGATGTCTCGACAATAGCACCTGCAGTTGCCACGGTATCATTACCTAAGAGGGTCGAGGTCAGGGTGACAACGAGGGCTGTGCCCGTATTCTCTGCGGTCACGGTATTCCTGCCCGCAGTGGTCTCAGCGTTGACCGCATTGAACAGGGCCGTTGCAGCCACCGTCGCGTCAGCAGCATCAGCCACCGTCACGGCAACATTACTGCCCGAGGCCACACCGTTTTGAACAAACTGGAAAACCTGCCCGCCAATGGTAACTTCATCACCGGCAGCCGCCGTGGCACCAGAAACGATACCCGATGTGCCACTCTTATTCACAGCATCGGCGTTGAAGGTCAAAATAGCCGACTCATTTAGCAGGGCACCGGCACCATCGGAGGTATCGAGGCCAATAGAGTTCTGAATATTCTGGGTCGACGCCTGGCGCGTAGCGGCATCAGTACCACCGGTGGCCAGCGTGATATTGCGGCCATCGGAGGCGGTCAGTGCCAGGGCTCCCGTCGCCGCATTGGCAATGGCCGTGACACCGGTCTGATTGCTAATGGCGTTAATCGCCACCGCGGCATTACGACCCTGGGTCACGGCACTGGCATCGGCGGCAATTGCACCGACATCGATGCCATTAATGGTCAACTCACCATTACTCAAACCGATGCCAGCCAGGGGAGTAAGACCCTGCACCGTATTGGCGGCCGTTGCGGTGACGCCGGTATCGGAGGTTTTCGAGTTAATGGCCGTGGCTTTTGCTGCCGCGCTATCGCTAGTTAAACCCGCCGCAGCGGTGCCTACAGAGACACCGACCTCAACACTGTTAATGGTAAAGCTATCACCATCAAAGGCATTGCTGCCCACCGCGTTGCCCGTGGCCTGATAGGCACCGAGAATATCGGTGGTAGCACCGGTAATACCAAAGGAAATGGTCTGGTTGGCGTTGGCACCAACCTGGAACTGGGCCGAAGAAAAAGAACCGTCGAGAATCTTCTGGCCGTTAAATTCGGTGGTTTGACCAACGCGCTGGACTTCTGCCAGCAACTGCTGGACTTCCGCGTTAAGTGCCTTACGATCCGAGGCCGAGTTAGTGGAGTTGGCCGACTGAATCGCCAGTTGGCGAATACGTTGTAGGGAGTTACTCGATGCACCCAATGCACCTTCAGCGGTCTGAGCCAGGGAGATGCCGTCGTTGGCGTTACGCTGGGCCTGGTCGAGGCCTCGAATCTGGGTGGTAAAGCGCTCGGAAATCGCCAAACCCGCCGCATCGTCCTTGGCGCTGTTAATACGCAAACCGGAAGATAGACGCTGCAGAGAGGTCGACAACTGGCTCTGCGAGGTATTGAGGTTGCGCTGCGCCGTTAGCGAGGCGATGTTACTGTTGATAATCTGTGGCATTTTTATATCCCCGTAAGCTCTAAGCTTATCCGTCAAATCTGTGAAGCTTGTCTCTGGCGAGCAGGGCCTGTTTCTTCAGCCGTGCAGCGCCTCCACAGATGTTATCGACCCACTTGTCGAAAGCTTTAGGAGAAATATGAAATTATTCTTCAAGCGAAAATTTTTGTGACGCAGGCCTCACTTTGCCAGCAGTCATGCCTGGCCACGATCAACTCGCGTCCAGCGCACTCAGATAGAGAGCCGTGTACCAGAGGGTAGATGGCAGCAAATGTTAATTGGCCACCACAAAAGTCGAACTCTCATGCCAGTCGGCCGCCTTCCAGATGGGAAATGCATTCGACTTCTGGAAGGAGGTGGAGCAAATCAATAATACCGAGACCTCGGGGTAGTCGAGAGCCACACTGTCGACGATGCCTTTCCACCACTGGGGCGCACGGACGGTGACATGGGCATTCTCGCCATTGGGTAACTTCGCGGCAGCGGGGTAGCAGGCGACATTGACAATCAACAGCTTGCCCGCATACCTGAATAAGTCATGGAGCACGGCCCTAACATCGGCGACAAATATATGTTCCAAAACATCAAAGCTAATGACGCAGTCCACCAACTGGCGTTGATCCATGTTTCGCGCCGGCTCATAGCAATAAATATGCTCGAGCTTAAAGTACTCCAGGGCGCTCTGACCGGTAGCGGGGTCAAAACCCGGCGCTAGCCAGTCGGAACCGCCGGAGCCATAATCGAGGGTCGTAGCAATACCAAATTGCTCAAAAAAGGGCCGCATCGACGCCGCATAGGATCGTAATTGAAAGCTCGAAAATACATTTTCTGGCGCTATGAAGACCGCATCCTCACCCTCGCCACGCTCGTGCCCCTTATCAACCATTTCCGTATATAGCCCAATCAGGGCTCGACCCTTCTCACACAAGATCAAGTCTTCTGCCACCTTCACACCTCTCTTAAATTAAGCTCGCTCCGTTTAACACCGGCATCAACCGGACCTAACGCCCATCAAGCAAGGCTTCCCCCCCAGTCTCCAGATCATCCGCACCACGCGCGCCCAGCCCCATATCCACCCGATGATCGGCCACCAAGACACTTAGGTCACCGGCGAGTTGAGCCAACAAGGGCTGCCAACTTTGCAGCTGGGACTTGCGATAAAGCGCGAAGTTATCATACCAAAGTGAATCCCTACGATCTAAGAACCAATGCCATAGCGAGTGCAGAGGCAGCAAGAGTAGAGTCGGCACATTTAACTGTCCAGCCATATGTGCCGCGACATTAGATACCGAGATAACCACGTCCATGCAGGCAATTTGCGCTGCCGCCTTATCCAAATCGTCAAAGGGATCGAAGTCATCAACAAAGATATCGACGCCCGTTTTGTCAAGCACCTGCCTGACATCTTCCTCAACATCATCGTATTGCAAACTAAAAAACTGCACTCCCGGCACCGCCAGTACATCTTGCCACTGCAATAAGTCTGTTGATTTAATAACACCAGAAGCCGGGCTGGTACTTTTCCACGAAATACCCACTTTCAACACGCCATCAAAGTGGCGGTATTTTTCGCGAAATTGCTCGACAAGGCCGGCATCCGGGACAAGGAAGCGCCTGGGCTTATCAAAGTCAGTCCAGCTGCGACGCATGATACGACCCAGGTCAAACATCGTGCCTTTATAGTCAATACGAGCCAACTCTTCTGCGGGCAAGGTGACGCCCTGCGGGTAAATCGTTGCACCAGGAAAAGAAGACTGCATAAGCGTCAATATTTTAGGGTTGCAGGTCAAGGTTATTTCCAGGCCCTGCTCTAGCAATTGCATCACCATTTGGGCATGCAATAACTGATCGCCTATACCTTGTTCGCCCGTTATTAATAAACGCGCACCTGGCGTCTGCTCGCCTTCCCACAACGGACTATCACAGGCGTCAATCACGGCTGCGTCGACACCGTATTTACGGTCGGTACCCACCCGCCGCCAGCACATCTCACTCCAGCCCAGGTCGAACTCACCGCGCGACAACAAGGCCAAACCCATGTTCATATGCCCCAGAGGCGCTTCAGAGTTTAAGGCCACCACCCTCATCAAGCTTTTAAGGGCCAGATCGAACTCACCGATCATATTGCAGGCATTGCCCCTAAGCAGATGAACCTTCCAGTTATCGGGATCGAGATCCAACAGAATGGTAACGAGCTTTAAGACCTGTTCAATATCCCCCACCACGGCGTCTTGCCGCTGAAGGTTTTCGTGCAAGAGGTTATCGGCCATACGATATAAACAGCCCTCGTTCAGGGGTTCACCCCGCAGCGCCTCTGAAAGCAAAACACGCCCCTGCTGCCAATATTTCTGTTGCGATAAAATATCGGCCGCCATGTGGTAAGACTCCATGCGGGCACTAAGCTCAATATCCTTACTTAAAGCAACCAGAGCCCCTTTAAAATCAGGAGCACCCTCGCTTTTAATCAACACCTTCGCCAAGGCCAAATGGGCCTCCGGGTGTCGAGGGTCGTGCGTAATTACCTGTCGAAACCAATCGCTGCTTTGATCGAACCGCTCCAGTTCCCTGTACGAGACCGCAATATTGAAACAAATCTTCGCTGGCTGCTCTGCTACAAGCTCTAATAATTTGGAGTACCATTTAATCGCATTTTGATAGTCGCCTCCGAGGAAGGCAACGGAAGCCAAACCGTTAACGATATCGGGGGCACTGGGGTGCTTGCGATTTAACTTACGATAAATGTTTTTTGCCTTAAGCAAATGCCCATCTTTTTCAAAAGCCTTGGCTTTTTCAAACTGTTTTATATCTTGCGGAGAAATAACAATTGCCTTGCCCATACAAATCCACCCTAGCGACTAACGATTGCTACTCATCTGCCGAAGGCATGACTAGCACCCGAACTGAAATTCCTGAACCGAGCCTCATTTATCGGAGCTGCTATCAAGCTCTCTCTGTTGACAGTAATTCATGCGCCGATTGCCAGTAAACCACTCCTCGGCAAAGTCGGCCTCCCGGTACTCGTGGAAGTAGGGGCCACCCACCGTCCAGTGGATATTTTTCACGTCCTCTGGCGGGTCATCGTACTCACCCACCAGCCAGTTCCAACGCACATCGAGCTCGCCAATTTGCTCGTCATCGAGCCAGGTAAAGCGATGCAGCTCCAGGGCCGTCGCGGAATTGACAAAATCTGCGGTCAAGACCCTGTTTGCCGGGTGGGCACAGTTCCACACCACCACGGAAGACCAGTTTTTGCGCGGGTACTTATACTGCACGGTATCCAGATACTTGATGTCATCGCGCGGCTCATAACTGTGCTTAACCACATACACTGCCTTATCGGGCTGTTCATCGAGCACCGTAAACAACTCCGCGATATCGCAGCGCAACAGCATGTCACAGTCGAAGAACACCGCCGCGCCCTGGTAATCCGCCAAATAGGGCACCAAAAAACGGCTAATCGAAAAGGCATTGGACTGCTTGGTTTCGCGTTCACGGCTGAAAAATTGCTTGAAATTGGCCGTGTTGACCGGCACCAGCGCCACCGGGCGACTGCTCTGCTCCAAAATGGAGTGAGCCATGGTGTGCCAGGCCGTGCTCTCAACCGGGTCGTAGCCAATAAAAACTTTCAACATATCTTTGTGCATCAAAGCTGTACTCCAAATACATCGCTACCCCTGGCAACAGACACTGTAGCTACTGATTGAAACTGTACACCGCTCACTGCTAAAAGCGTAGCAAGCGGCCTGTAAAAAGACACGCTACAATGCCTGCCAATTCATCGGTAAAACGGCGATCAGGCCCATGGCCCACAGCACCGACAATAAAAACAAACAGGCAGCAAGCCTCAGCCTCGATCTCGCCTTTGAGCAGCACCAGAACGGGAACCTGGCCGCCGCCGAACAAAGCTATCGTCAATTGCTAAGCCTGGAGCCCGGAAATCCCGATATTAGCCATTATCTGGGTATTCTTATGCATCAAATGGGCCAACATGAAAAGGCCCTTGCGTTAGTTAAGGCCTCAATCGCACTCGCCGCAGACAGACCCATATACCACAGCAACTACGGCAATATTTTTAGACAACTGGGTCAGCTCGACCAGGCCGGCGCCTGTTACCGAAAGTCGATCGCCCTTTGTGACAGCGACAGTCAGATTCATTTCAATCTGGCCGAAGTCCTACAGCAACAGGGGCTGATGGCAGGGGCCCTGCTCAGCTACCGCCAGGCACTGCAGCTAAAACCCGACTACGGCCAGGCTCACAACAATTTGGGTATTTGCCTCAAAAACCTCGGTCGCCACCACGATGCCCTGAGCAGTTATGAGGCAGCCCTGGCCATTGACCCCCGCAACCTCGGCACCCTCTTCAATGCGGCCAATGTCTGCAGTGAACTAGAGCGCGATGGGGAAGCCATTTGCCACTACCGGGCGCTATTGCAAGTCAAGCCAGATCACGCAGAGGCCCACTATCAGCTGGCGCGGACATTACAGCGCCAAGGGGACTACAAGCGGGCGCGCAGTCACTACCAAGACACGCTGCGTATTCAAGACCAGCACAAGGGTGCGCGACACAACCTGACCCACCTCGGCAGCGAGGGCCATAGCGGACAAACGCCACCCCCCACCCCCCGTGATGCCGAGGCGCACAACCAGGCGGGCTTGGCGCTACAGAAGCAGGGCCGCCACCACGAGGCCCTGAATTGCTACCAGAGCGCCCTACTTATAGCCCCCTCTCACAGCGAGGCCCGCAACAACCTGAGCCAGACCTACATCGAGCTGGACGAACTCGAGGCCGCGTTCGCCAGCTGCCACCAGGCCCTAAACCTGGATGCCAACTGCCCCGAGGCTCTCAGCAATATGGGCCGGGTATTATTTCAGCTAGGCCGCCACGGAGAGGCCCACGACCACTACGACCAAGCACTGAAGCTCAAGCCCGAGGATGCACAAACTCATACAGCCCTTGGCAACACACTGCGAGAGCTTCAGCGCCCCGATGAGGCCATAGAACACTACCGGGCGGGCCTCGCCCTTGCCCCCCATCGTGGCGAGATTCATTTCGAGCTCGCCACGGCACTACGGCTCATGGGTCGCCAAAGCGAGGCGCGCCAGCACTACCAGAGCGCCGTCGATTGCGAACCCAATTCCGCCGAGGCCCACTATCAGCTTGGCCTCGCGCTCGGTCAGGGCGATGCGGCCATCGAACACCTCCAAAAAGCCCTCACCATCGCGCCCCAGCACACCGACGCCCTGGCAAACCTCGGCCGCTCCTACGCCGCACTCGGCAAGCTGCAGCCGGCCCTGGATTGCTATCAAAAAACCTTAGAACTACAACCCGACGACGCTGAAACACTCTGTGTCACGGCGACCCTGCTGGAGCAACTTGGGCAGCTCAATGGCGCGGCCCAACGCTACAGCCGCGCGCAATTTCTCGCCCTACAACAACTTGAGAGTAGTGAGCTCCTGGCTTTCACCGCCGACAAACTGGAAGGCATTCACGACACCATAAAAAATGTCGCCACCAGGGGAGCGCTTGAGCCACTAGCGGCCGATGTGCTCAATAACCTGGGCCTCGCCCGCCAGGAGCTGGGGCAACTCGATAGAGCTGACGAGCACTACCGCTACGCAATGCGCCAATCTCCCCAACATACCCTGTCGCACTGGAGTGTCGCCCTCCTGCACTTACTTCGTGGTGAATTCGCCGCCGGTTGGCGGGAATACGAGTGGGGCCTGCGCGACGACAGGCATCGCTCAACCCGACACTACCCACTAGACGAATGGCGAGGTGGGTCGCTGCAGGGCAAAACACTTCTGGTTTGCGCCGAACAGGGCATTGGCGACGAGGTAATGTTTGCCTCGTGTATTCCCGACCTACTCGAATGCAATGCCAAAGCCATTCTCCTCGAGTGTGACCCCCGCCTTGAAACGCTGTTTCAGCGTTCATTTCCCGCACTTAGCGTACGGGGCAAACCCGCCCTCAAGGTCGCCCCCCAGGACATCGGCAAGATGGGCGTCGACTGTAAAATACCGATTGGCAGCCTGCCCCTGGTGTTTCGTCCCGATTGCCAGGCCTTCCCCCGACAGCGGGCCTTTCTCAAGCCCTGCCCAGTGGCGCTGCAGAAATGGCAGCAACGCTACACGGCATTGGGCCCGGCATTAAAGGTAGGCATTTCATGGCGCGGAGGCATAAGACCCTACGACACCAGCAAGCGCTCGGCCCAACTCAGTGAATGGCGAGGCCTGTTTCAATCCAGGGTCGACTTCATTAACCTGCAATACGGTGAGTGCGAGGAGGAGGTCCGCTCCGTCAAAGAACACGACGGAGTGACAATTCACGACTGGGACGATGCCGACCCACTGACCCAGGTGGACGATTTAACGGCACAGCTTGCCGCCCTCGATCTGGTGATTAGCATCGGCAATACCACGGCCCACTTTGCCGGGGCCGTGGGCACCCCCACCTGGGTCTTACTACCTTTTGCCCCGGGCTGGCGCTGGCTGGCCGAAGGCGACACTTCGCCCTGGTATGGCTCGCTACGCTTATTTCGACAGGAGCAAAGGGGGGAGTGGCCTCAAGTGTTTGACGAATTGCAAGAAAACCTGGCTAGCCTTATCCAGCAACACAATCTGTAACAGGAACAAACAGCGGGAAATACCTTGAGCGCCAAACAGAGAAAAAACAAAAAGAACAAAGCGCCCGCCCGCCAATCAAGCCCGGGGCAAAGCGCTAGTGAGGCCCTGCAAAGCGCCATGGCTCGCCATCAGGCGGGCGATCTAAGCGGCGCCGAACTAGCCTACCGGCAACTGCTCGAAAAAGACCCTCGGCAGGCCGATGCCACGCACTTTTTGGGTATTCTCATGCATCAACAGGGTCAACATGAACAGGCCCTGGAGCTGATCGAACAGTCCCTGCAATTGAGCGCCGACAATCCCGTCTACCATAACAACCGGGGTAATATTCTCACTGCCACCGGCCATTTAGAGGACGCCGCCCGCAGCTATGGCAAAGCCAGTCAATTAAACCCTGGCGACAGTGAGGCTTTTTTCAATTTAGCGCAGACATTACAGCAATTGGACCGCCCGGCCGAGGCTGAGAGCCACTACCGGCAGGTTATTAATCTGCTACCCAATCACGTAAGAGCCCATAACAACCTCGGTGCTGCCTTAAATCAGTTGGGGCGTGTTACAGAGGCGATTCAGTGCTATCGGGCGGCACTGGCTATTGCCGCCGATTACACCGATGCCCACTACAATTTGGCCAATGCCCTGGCAGACATCGGCCACGATGCAGAAGCCCTTCTCCAATACCGGCAGGTACTGGCTATCGACCCCAATTTTGCCAAGGCCCACTGCAACATAGGGCGAATCTATAAAAGCCAGGACAATGCCGAATTGGCACTTAGCCACTACGAAAAGGCTCTCAACATCCAGCCAGATTACGCCATGGCGCTCAGCAATATGAGCCTGGTGTACAGCGAACGCGGTGATTTAGACAAGGGTCTCAACTGCTGTGACCGCGCCCTGGCCCTCGAGCCCGGTCTCGCCGAAGCCCTGAATAACAAGGGCACCATACTTCAGGAGCTGGCTCGCCCCAGCGAGGCTATTGAACACTACACGCAAGCACTACAGCTGTACCCCGACTACCTCAGCGCTCACTGGAACCTGGCGCTAGCCCAGCTGGCACAGGGTAATTTCAAGGATGGCTGGCAGGCTTATGAATGGGGTTTAAAAAGTACCGAACACCGTTCTACCCAGCGCTACGACCTGCCGACATGGTCTGGGGAGCCCCTGCAGGAGAGAGCACTATTGGTCTGCTCGGAACAGGGTATTGGTGATGAGGTCATGTTTGCCTCCTGCCTACCCGACCTTCTGGAAAATGAGCCAAAAAACATCACGCTCGAATGCGAACCCCGCCTGGTCGAGCTTTTTCAACGCGCCTTTGCCAACGTCAAGGTCATGGCAAAACCGGCGATCACCAGCCCTGCCGAACAGTCCAAATTCAACTGCAAAATCACCATTGGCAGCCTGCCCCGCCTTTTCCGTCCCACACTCGCTAGCTTTGCCAATCGCCAGGCCTATCTACTACCCTCACCGCAGTTACTAGATAGGTGGCGGCAGCGCTTCAATGCCATGGGGCCGGGTTTGAAGGTCGGTATTTCCTGGCGTGGCGGCGATAAAACACACGACAAGGCCAAGCGCTCCGCCGAGCTCGCACAGTGGCGAGACCTGCTGCGCTGCGATGCCGACTTTATTAACCTGCAATACGGCGATTGCCGTGAAGACATTGCCCACCTTAAAAAGAATTGTGGGCTGACACTGCACGACTGGGATGATGCCGACCCCCTCAAGGACGCCGACAATTTTGCCGCACAAGTTGCCGCCCTGGACCTGGTGATATCGGTGGGTAATACCACCGTGCACTTTGCCGGAGCCCTGGGTGTGCCATGTTGGGTGCTACTACCCGCCACCCCCGGTTGGCGCTGGCTATTGCAGGGAGAAGATTCACCCTGGTATCCCTCACTGCGCTTATTCCGCCAGCGACAGAGGGGCGATTGGCGACAGGTGTTTAAGGATGTCGAGGTGGCACTGGTAAATTATTCGTCGCCATCCTTCACGAGCTCTAGCTAGCGAATATAGTCAAACAACGAGAGCCCCTGCACCTTGATAAAAACCTGCTGGGCCGCCTCCAGTGCAAAGGACTGAAAGTTGAGCTGACTGATGGCCTCGGCGAAATCGAGATCCTCGGTGTCCGAGAGAGCACCTTGCATGCGCAGGCGAAAATTCTCGTTATTCTCAAGCTGACTGTCGAGGTTATTCAAGCGCGAACCAATATTGGAGTGCACACGTAAAAAGTTGTCCAGCGCACGATCAATATTCTCCAGCCCCTCGGCCAGGTCATTGTGCAGGCGGGCATTGGCATCGGGCAACTCCGACGGCGCCTGTAGGGCGGCGGCAATGGTGTCGAGGGTGGTAAAGACATCCTGGTTGACCGAGGGTTTGACCGTAAAACTGTCACCATTTTGCGGTACGCCATCCACCGCCAGTGACACGCCATTAAAGGTAATCCCCTCGCGTGGCACATAGGTGCCGGCGGCCACCACGCCACTGACCGCACCCACCACCTGGTAGGTCACGGGGTCGGTGGGCACCGCCTGAATAAAGTTCAGGGTGTAGTCGTCCTTTACGAAGGTGCCGCTCTTCGAGGCCGAACTGATCACACCCGAGCCGGTATTGGCCGCGGTATTGTCCACCGTGAAGGTGCCATTGCCGGTTTTTATGAGCTGAAAAACATCGACCCCGGAATCACTGATCGGCACCAGCGATGAGGGCCCCACCTGAATGCGACGCTGACCCTGGTCACCGTTGTAGACCACACTGCCCCCGGAGCGACTAAAGGGCTGGGTGGCAATTTGAAAACCGGCGAACAGAAAGTCACCACTGGCGTTGCGAGTATTGGCAATGGCCTGCAGTTCGTCAATGCGCGCACTCACCTCATTGCCCAGGCTTTGGCGGGTACTGGTGGTCTGACTGTCATTATTGGCCTGTAGCATCAGTTCGCGCACGCGCTGCAGAACATTTTCGGCGGCCTTCAGCGCACCCTCCTCCAAGGCCAGCTCGGTGCGGGCGAAGGCGCCATTTTCAAGGTATTGCTCGACGGTGCCAATCTGCTCTTTAATATCGATCACCCGCACCGCACCGGAGGGGTCGTCGGCGGGGGTGAGTATGCTTTTACCACTGGCTATTTCCAGCTGGGTGCGCGCCAGGCCCTCCTGCTGGGCGAGCACGGCGCCGATGCCCTGGCGGAAAATCTGTGAGGTTGAGAGGGTCATAATAAGCTCGCTATGCCTGGCAACTTAACGCCGGGTCGCGCTAAGTAGGGTCTGGAAAAGGGTGTCGGTAATTGCCACCAATTGGGCGGCGGCCTGATAGGCCTGCTGCAAGCGCACTAGCTCCGCAGCCTCCTCCTCAAGGTTGACGCCGGAGACCCGCTCTCGGGAGGCAATGGCATTTTCCATCAAGCTGTCTTCGGCCTGCAGGTTGGCCTGGGCCTGGCGGGTAGCGACGCCGACACC
>MAAU01000051.1 GCA_002162825.1 Gammaproteobacteria bacterium 54_18_T64 | reverse complement strand
TCGATGCTGTCTTTGATTTGCAGTTGCTGTTCAGAAAAGGAGAAATCCATAGCCGGTTCCGTTTAATAAGTATTTTTCGGGTAAGTCATTCACCCTTTGGCAATGAGTATAAAGGCTGTGGGATGTTGCTTGACTGTGGGGGAGTAAAAAGGCAGATAAAAATTATTTGGAATTCAGTGCTTGCTTAGGCCATGTCGCCCAACAGAGCTTGCACGATGCTCAAGGCCACGAGTGGTGCGGTTTCTGTGCGCAGGACTCGAGGGCCGAGGCCGACGGAAACGACACCTTGTTGTTGTGCGAGGGCAATTTCTCCCTCGCTAAGACCGCCCTCCGGGCCTGATAATAGTACGATAGTTTTGGCCGTTGAGGCCTGGTTGAGCAAGGTGTTGCTCAGACTCTTTTCGGCCCTGGGGTCGAGTATCAGCTTTATGTCTGAATTAGCGGGTGCGGCAGAGCTCGCGAGAAATTCACTCAGCGCCTGGGCCGGTTTTATTACGGGCACATCGTTGCGCTGGCTTTGCTCGCAGGCGCTAATGGCAATCTGCTGCCAGTGGCCGAGCTTTTTCAGGGCGCGTTCGCCCTTGAGCTTGACTTCACAGCGCTCGGTGAAGAGGGGGATGATTTCGTTGGCGCCGAGTTCAACGGCCTTTTGTATCACCCAGTCCATGCGCTCGCCCCGTGACAGGCCGATGGCTAATACAATTTTTACCGGGCTTGGTTCGACGCCAGAGCTGTGGCTACCGACGGCAATGGTGGCCTGCTTGTTGGTAGCGGATTGCAGTGTTGCGGTGTATTCACCGCCGCTGCCGTTAAAGACAATTAGCGAGTCATTGGCGCGCAGGCGCAGTACGGAAACGAGGTAGTGCGCGGCGGCTTTATCCAGAGCCAGTTCGGCCCCGCTGTGCAGGGTCTGATCGAGATAGACTCTTGGTACGCGCACGAAGGCTAGCTCTGGCCGGCGCTAACACCGAGGCGGGAGAGAATGTCGATACTGGGCTGGGCCTGATTCATGGTGTAAAAATGCAGGCCCGGTACGCCGCCCTCTAGCAGGCGTTCGCAGAGCTGGGTGATAACGTCAGTGCCAAAGGCAATAATGCTGGCCTGGTCATCGCCGTATTGTTCGAGCTTCTTGGCCATCCAGCGCGGGATTTCGGCACCGCAACCGGCAGAGAAGCGGGCCAGGCTGGTGAAGTTGGTGATGGGCATAATGCCAGGTACGATGGGCTTGTCGATGCCGGCCTTGGCGGCCTGATCGAGGAAGTACCAGTAGGCATCGATATTAAAAAAGTATTGGGTGATGGCTCCGTCGGCCCCGGCTTTGAACTTTTCGCCGAGCCAGTGTATGTCATCCTGGTAGCTCTTGGCGTCGGGATGAATTTCGGGATAGGCCGCTACCTGCAGATTAAATTGCTCACCGAAGTGTTCGCGTATAAAGGCTACCAGCTCGTTGGCATGAATGGGCTTGCGGGTACTTTCAGGGTCGCTGGGTAGGTCGCCGCGCAGGGCGAGGAGTCGTGAGACCCCCGCCTGACGGTAGGTTTCGAGTAGGGTTTTGATGGCATTGGCGTCATCGTCGCCGAAGGCAAATGATAAGTGAGGCATTGCATCGAGACCGGCGGCGCGGGTTTCTAACACGACATCCCGCGTGTTGTCGCGGGTTGAGCCGCCGGCGCCATAGGTCACCGAGAAATACTCCGGGGCCAGCCGGGCCAGAGTCTCACGGGTACGGGCCAGCTTCTCAGCACCGGGCTGAGTTTTCGGCGGGAAAAACTCAAAACTTAATAACCAGTCTTTAGTCATGCCAAGTACTACTTCTCTTCAGTTTGCATCGTTGTCATGTGTCGCACGGGCAGGTCCCCGTACAGGTTGACACTGTGGAGCAGCGCCTCGGGGCGCGACGATATAGTAATGGCGACTTAATAGCGATAGGTGTCAGATTTATAGGGTCCGTCGACCGCGACATTAATGTAATCCGCCTGGGTTTGCGTGAGTTGGGTCAATACGCCAGAAAAGCCTTTCACCATGTGTGCCGCGACCTCTTCGTCGAGGTGCTTGGGCAGTACTTCAACTCGCAGAGCCTGCTCTTGAGCTGGCTTGTTCATATCGGCAAATTTCTGCGCGTAGAGGTGAATTTGCGCCAGCACCTGATTGGCAAAGGAGCCATCCATAATACGACTGGGGTGGCCGGTAGCATTACCCAGGTTTACCAGGCGACCCTCGGACAACAGCAGAATGTGGTCGTTGTCGGCGGCCTCGATGGTTTTGGCGCGATAGATCTTGTGCACCTGGGGCTTTATTTCCTGCCAGAACCAGTTTTCTCGGGTGTAGGCGGTATCAATTTCATTGTCGAAGTGACCGATGTTGGACACCACGCAGCCGCTTTTCAGGGCATTTAGCATCTGCGCATCGCAGACGTTGACATTACCGGTGGTGGTGACAACCAGATCAATGATGCCGAGCAGGGCAGCGTTAATGCCCTCGGCGGTGCCGGTGTTAATACCATCTAAATAGGGCGAGACGACTTCGAAGCCATCCATACAGGCTTGCATGGCGCAAATGGGGTCGATTTCGGCGACTTTAACAATCATGCCTTCCTGGCAGAGAGATTGTGCTGAGCCTTTGCCGACATCGCCGTAACCGATGACCAGGGCTTTTTTGCCGGCCAGAAGATGGTCGGTGGCGCGTTTGATGGCATCGTTGAGGCTGTGGCGGCAGCCGTATTTATTGTCGTTCTTTGACTTGGTGACGGAGTCGTTGACGTTAATGGCCGGTATTTTAAGTTGCCCGGCTTTGAGCATTTCATAGAGGCGGTGGACACCAGTGGTGGTTTCCTCTGTTACGCCGTGCACGGCCTCAAGGATCTGCGGATACTTGTCGTGGAGAATAGCCGTCAGGTCGCCGCCGTCGTCGAGAATCATATTGGCGGCCCAGGGTGCGCCGTCTTTTAAGATGGTTTGCTCAATACACCACTCGTACTCTTCCTCGGTCTCACCCTTCCAGGCGTAGACGGCGACACCACTGGCGGCAATGGCAGCGGCGGCGTGATCTTGAGTGGAAAAGATATTACACGAGGACCAGCGTACTTCGGCGCCGAGGGACTCGAGGGTTTCAATCAGCACGGCGGTTTGAATGGTCATGTGAATGCAGCCAAGAATTTTGGCACCGGCCAGTGGCTGTTCATGGTGGTATTTTTCACGAATCGCCATTAGTGCCGGCATTTCGGTTTCGGCGATTTCTATCTCTTTGCGGCCCCAGCCACTGAGTCCGATGTCGGCGACTTTGTAGTCGGGTGCTAATGCGTCTACCTTGGCAAAATTACTCATTGTCCATTCCTGTTATTTATTCGCTCGCTATCAAGGTGCTTGTCTTGACGTTCTGTGTGCTGGTTTAAAGCTCCGCGCGCAGAGCCTCGGCCTTATCGGTTTTTTCCCAGGTGAAGTCCTCTTCTTCTCGCCCGAAGTGACCGTAGGCTGCAGTTTGGCGATAGATGGGGCGCTTCAGTTGCAGCATCTCGATGAGGCCTGCGGGTCGCAGATCAAAGTGCTCGGAGATCAATTCGGCGATGCGTTCATCGGAGAGCGCGCCGGTGCCGTAGGTATTGACCGAAATGGAGGTGGGTTCGGCGACGCCAATGGCGTAGGAAATCTGTATTTCGCAGCGCTCGGCAAGGCCGGCGGCGACGATATTTTTCGCCACATAGCGCCCGGCATAGGCGGCTGAACGGTCAACTTTGGAGGGGTCTTTACCCGAGAACGCACCGCCACCGTGGTGGGCCATGCCGCCGTAGGTGTCGACAATAATTTTGCGTCCGGTGAGACCGCAATCGCCCATGGGGCCGCCAATAATAAACTGGCCAGTGGGGTTGATGTGGTAACGCGTGTCGGCATGCAGCCATTCGGTGGGCAACACGGGTTTGATAATGTGTTCCATGACCGCCTCTTGCAGGTCGGCCAGGGAAATATCGGGGCTGTGCTGGGTCGATAGCACGAC